>NZ_JBIWFT010000014.1:0-147108 GCF_044763205.1 Kitasatospora sp. NPDC096204 | reverse complement strand
GGCGTCAGCGGTGCTACCAGAGCACGTCCTACTTTCAGTAGGAAGAGTCCGTGCAACCCGGGCCTGGCGCTCCACAGTCGGAAGGGGTCCGGCACCTACCCAGGTGCCGGACCCCTTCCGCGTTTCACGGCCCACAGCAGCGACTTCACCTCAGGCCGCAGGCTTCGCGAACGCGGGCCGCACGAGTCCCGCGAGCAGGAACTCCTGCGGCAGGAAGCGCGGGCCGGGCGCCACCTCGTCCTCGAAGGCTCCCCATCTCGCCGGCAAAACCGGGTGAGTCCGGCCTTCCCGTACCCGTACGATCCGTTCCGGAGCACACGAAATCACAGTTCCCGGTCGGTAGTCCGGGCGGCGTCGGCGGTGGCCGGCGGTCAGTAACCTCCCTCCCAGGGTGTCCGGTGCGTTCCCTCCCGGCGCGCGACCGCGCGTGCGGGACACGGCATGACAACCATGGGAGGAAACGCACCATGCCGAGCACGTTCACCGTGTTCTTCGAAGGCCCGTTCTGGGTCGGGGTGCTGGAGATCGCGGGCCCGCGAGGGGTCCGTGCGGCGCGCCATGTCTTCGGGGCCGAACCGGGCAACGCGGAGTTGCTGGAATTCGTCCGCCGGGATTTCGGCGGGCTGCTGGAGTCCGCGCTCGCGGCGCCGGAGGTGGCCGTCGAAGGGCGGGCGCGGCAGCGGTCGGTGGTGAATCCCAAGCGGCTCGCCCGGCAGGCGGCCAAGGAGTTGGCGACCCGGCCACTGAGCACCGCGGCCGAGGAGGCACTGGCCCGGGCCCACGAGGAGTCCGGTCACCTCAACCGCGCTGCTGCCAAGCGCCGCGCCGCCGAAGCCGCGCTCGAACGGCGGGCGGCCGCCAGGCGGCAGGCCAAGGAGCGGCACCGGGGCAGGTGATTCCCCATCTCTCCACCATGCCAATCATATTGGAGCAATATAGGAAAACGGCCTGATCTCATCGTCGACGAACTTCCCGAGCGGAAGGCGGTTTTCCGCCACCGGGGGCCGGGGTAGTGCCGAAGCGTTCGCGCCCCGACCGTTCCGCTGCTCACGAGGGGCGAATCCTTGACGCTTTTCCTTCTCGGAAGGACACCCTCATGCACAGGACCCTTCGGAACGCCCTCGCGACCGTCATCGTGACGGGTGCGCTCACCGCCGCCGCCGCTCCGGCCGCCCTGGCCGCCGAGCAGGCGCCGACGACGGCCGGGGTGCGGGCGGAGCTCCGCAACCCGAAGACGATCAAGGTCGCGGACTACAACCAGGCCCGCAGCACCCTGATCAACGCGGGCAGCAAGACCGCCGCCAAGTCCCACCCGGCACACGGCACCAAGGACGTCCCGGTCTCCCACGGCACCGGCCTGCTGGCCGAGGCCCGCGACAAGTTCCGCGCCGCCGACCGGAACCTGCCGGCCGGCCAGAAGAGGTCCGACATGTCGATCCCGCACTACAACGCCGTCCACAGCGCGGCCAGGACCATGGGCATCGACACCTGGTGACACCTTCCCCACCAGGACTCACGGCCCGGCTCTCCTCCGGTTTCCGGAGGGGAGCCGGAGGGGAGCCGGAGGGGAGCCGGACGGCTTCAGTGCTTCGGGGGCAGGGGCTCTTCCCGCGGCTCACCCAGACTGCCGTCCGGGAGGACGTCGAAGACCGTGAGGGCGATGCCCCTGTCGATCGTCATCCGGTCCGGACCGGACCAGTTGACGTCGGTGTCGTACTTCGAGGTGTCCAGTTCCCAGTGGCGGGCCGACCAGCCGGAACCGGACACCGGCTCACTCCGGTGGATCGGATCGAAGCCGCCCATGTCCGTGATGACGATCACCCGGTCCGGGCGGCCCGGGGCCGGCTCCCGACGCGACGGGTCCATGGGGGGGAACAGGTTCGCCAGAAAGGCGATCGGCACGCAGAGGACCAGCACCCCCAGGCCGAGGCCGCAGACGAGCTGCCCCGTCCCGCTACAGGGACTGTTGGGACTCAAGGGGCCCGACAGGGCCTACCGATGCCTGGGCGTCACCGAGGGGCCGCCCGGCCTCCCGGCCTCGTCCACCGTGAAGACCCTGACCTCCTTCTCCAAGGTCACCGTGATCCGGTCCGGGCCGGACCACTCGGCCCTGACCAGGCCCTCGCCGTCCGTCCAGGGGCCGAGGCCCCAGTGACGGGCCGACCAGCCGCTGCCGGTCAGCAGCTCCACCCGGTAGACCGGATCGATCGAGTCCGCGACATCGGTGAAGGCGAGCACCCGGTCCGGGTGGTCCGGGGCGGCCTCCCGCCGGGTCTGCACCCCTTCGTCGGTGGTCACCAGCGTCGACAACGCGAGCGGCACCCCGAGGAAGACCAGCGCCACCAGAGCGCCGGCCAGGCCGATCTGCGACTCCGGGGTGCGGAACTCCAGCTCGACGACCACCGAGATCAGGACCAGCACGACCGCCGACCCGACCAGCAGGACCGGCCGGTGGAACCAGAGTTCGAGCTCCACCAGCCCGCCCGAACGAGCGGCGTGCCGACCCACCAGGTAGGTCAGCAGCGCCATGAGCGCCACCGCTCTGAGCCCCCACGCGATCCGCCTGCGGCGCGCCACTGCCATCCCTCGCTCCCCCACGGTTTCCTCTCCGGACTTCGGCACGGACCACACCGCCGGTCCTACCGGGGCCTGGGCTCCACCGAGGGGCCGCCCAGCGCGCCGTCCTCGCCCACGGTGAAGACCTCGATCTTCTTCTCCAAGGTCACCGTGATCCGGCCCGGAGCGGACCACTCGGCCCTGACGAAGCCGTCGTGCTCCTCCCAGGTGCCGAGGCCCCAGTGGCGGGCCGACCAGCCGCTGCCGGTCAGCAGCTCCACCCGGTAGACCGGATCGATCGAGAAGGCGACGTCGGTGACGCTCAGCACGTGGTCGGCGCGGTTCGGGTCGGGCGTGCGGGCGACCAGCCGGCCGTCCCCACCGAAGTAGTACGCCAGGGCCCCGACCGCCGCTCCGATGAAGAGGAGCGGTGACAGCACGGCCGCGCAGCCGATCTGCGCCCACCTGGTGCGGAACTCGACCTGGGCCACCGCCGAGACCACGGCCAGCGCGACCGCCGTCCCCAGCAGCAGCACCGGGTGGTTCAGCCGGCGCTCGACCTCGACCAGCCCGCCCTGCCGGGAGGCGAAGTACCCCGGCAGGTACACCAGGAAGGCCGCCAGTGCCGCGCCCCGGAGCCACCACACGACCTGCCTGCGGCGCGCCACCGTCATTTGCTCCCCCCGGAGTTGCCCTTTGCCGGGACTTTACTACGAGGTCCCCGGGCGGCCAGGGCGACGGGTGCTCCGCCGCCCGGGCCGCCCGGACCACCGGCCGTACCCCCGTCACCGCCGGTGGAAGACGCTCCGCGACCAGAAGTAGCCGACCAGCGTCAGCCCGGTGCACCAGGCCAGGGCGGCCCAGGCGCCGGCGCCGATCCCGGTGCCCATCAGCAGCCCGCGCAGGGTCTCGATCATGGGGGTGAACGGCTGGTACTCGGCGAACCAGCGCATGGCCGTCGGCATGGAGTCGGTCGGGACGATGGCGCTGCCGACGAAGGGCAGGAACTGCAGCGGCATCGGCAGGTTGCTGGCGCTCTCGACCGTCTTGGCCACCAGGCCGATGCCGGCCGATATCCAGGTCAGGGCGACGGTGAGGAAGAGCAGCAGGCCCGCCGCGGCCAGCCACTCCACCGGTCCGGCGTTCGGCCGGAAGCCCATCGCGAGAGCCGCGCCGACCACCAGAACCAGCCCGATCATGGTCTGGATGACGCTGCCGACCACGTGCCCCGCCAGGAAGGCGGAGCGCGATATCGCCATCGTGCGGAAGCGGTTGACGATGCCCTCGGTCATGTCGGTGCAGATGCCGATCGCGGTGACCAGCGACCCCGAGGTGGCCGCCATCAGCACGATGCCGGGCGTCACGTAGTCGATGTAGTGGCCGCCGCCGATCCCCGCGCCCAGGGTGCTGCCGTAGGCGTAGTTGAAGAGCAGCAGCATCATGACCGGCATCACCACGACCGCGAAGGTCAGCGACGGGTACCGCAGGGCGTGCTTGAGGTTGCGGCGCAGCATGGTCAGCGAGTCGCCGAGCGCGTGGCCGGCCGTGCCCGTGGCCGTGCTCATCGCACGCCCTCCCCGGTCAGTTGGAGGAAGACGTCGTCCAGGTCGGCCGTCTCCACGACCAGCGACTCGGCCGGTACGGACGCGTTGTCGAGCGTGTCCAGTACGGCCTTCACGGTGAGGACGGAGTTGTCCCCCGGGATCTCCAGCCGCAGCGCCTCGGTGTCCGCCGTGGCGTACTCGAACAGTGCCGCGGCGGCGGCCAGTCGGCCGGCGTCCGCGAACCGGAGCCGGATCCGCCCGCCGGGGGCGAACCGCTTCAGCTCCTCGGCCGTGCCCTCGGCGACGATCCGGCCGCCGTCCAGGACGGCTATCCGGTCGGCGAGCTGGTCGGCCTCCTCCAGGTACTGGGTGGTGAGGAGGACCGTCACCCCGTGGTCGGCGACCAGGCTCCGGATGATCTCCCACATGGTGCGCCGGCTGCGCGGGTCCAGCCCGGTGGTCGGCTCATCCAGGAAGATCACCTTCGGATCCCCGACCAGGGTCATCGCGAGGTCGAGCTTGCGCCGCATGCCGCCGGAGAAGGTGGTGACGGCCTTGCGGGAGGCCTCGGTGAGATCGAAGCGCCGCAGCAGCTCCTCCGCCCGCCTCCGCCCCTCCCGACGGCGGAGGTGGTTGAGGTCGGCCATCAGCAGCAGGTTCTCCTCGGCGGTGAGCAGGTTGTCCACCGCGGAGAACTGGCCCGTCACCCCGATCGCCCCGCGCACCGCGTCGGCCTCGCGTTCCACGTCGTGCCCGGCCACCCGGGCCGAGCCGCCGTCGGCGGGGATCAGGGTGGAGAGGATCTGCACGGTGGTGGTCTTGCCGGCGCCGTTGGGCCCGAGCAGGGCGTACACACTGCCCGCCGGGACCTCCAGGTCGACGCCCCTCAGGACCGGCTTGTCCCCGTAGGACTTGGTGAGGGCCGTCGCCGAGATCGCCGGGACCGTCCGGTTCGCCGGGACCGCCGGGCCCCCCGAGGCCACCGCCATCACGCCCTCCGGACGATGACGTTGCCGACCTGGGTGCGGCCGCGCACCTCGACCGTCTCCACCGCGTCGCCCGGGCCCTGGGTGGGGCCGAGGTCGTTGCGGACGCCGCCGACCTTGCTGTGCACGTCGAGCCAGGCCGCGGTGCCCTCCGCGATGCCGACCTCGACGTCCCCCACGTTGGTCTGGAGGGTGACCTGACCGCGAACCACCCGGTTGACCCGGATGTGGCCGTGCGCCGACTTGGCGTCCACGTTCCCCTCGGCGGCGCCGATGTGGATCCGGCCGTTGGAGGCGTTGGCGTGCAGCTCGCCGCGCACCTCGTCGATCTCGGTGTCGCCGTTGCTGTTCTTGACCGTCAGCCGGCCCCCGACGGAGCCGATCTCGATCCGGCCGGCGCCCGTCACCTCGGCGTCCCAGGCCGTCCCACCGAGCCGGACGTCGCCGAAGCCGCTGTCGAGCCGCACGCTGTCGGCCTGCTCGACCTGGATCCGGCCGAGCGAGGTCTTCAGCCGGCAGGCGCCGAGCGGCCCCTCGGTGATGAACTCGGCCATCGGGCACTCGCTGTGGACCTCGGAGCCGATCGGCAGCTCGACCAGGACCTCGATCGCGCCCTTCTTGCTGGTGAAGACGGAGCGCTGCTTGGGGGCCTTGATGCCCAGCCGACCGCCGGAGAAGTCGACCTGGGTCTGCTCGGCGGCCTTGACGTCCGCCTCCTTGGCCGGATTGGCGGGCCGGACCTCGACCACGGTGTCGGTGCGCTTGCTCGCCTTGATCCAGACCGAGCCGATGTCGAACTCGAGGATGGCGGAGATCGGTCCGTCGGTCTCGTACGTAGGCATGGCTGTCCCGTCCTCTTGACTCGTGTAGGTGTTCCCGCTGGTCGGAGCGGGGGTGACGTCGAAGGTGCAGAAGGTGGTGCAGACGATTCCGGTACTGCGGACGTGCTAGTGGACCCAGCCGGTGAAGCCCTCGCCGCCGATGCTGCGCGCGATCCGGTTGCCCGGATCGGCCGCCGGGCGGCGGGCGGGCTCGCCGCCCTCGAGCGCACCGGCCAGGGCCCGCACCAGCCAGGCGTTGAGCGAGAGGCCGGCCTCGGCGGCGGCCTCCTCCGCCCGGGCCTTGAGGTGGGCGGGCAGGCGGAAGTTGATCCGGGCCGTGCCCGTCTCGTCCGCCTCCGGCACCCCGGAAGGCGCGCCCGAAGGTGCCACCGGAGGCACCCCCGGCGCCATCGCCGACGCCAGTGGCGCCACGGATGGCGCCAGCGGTGCCAGATCGCCGTGGAAGGCGCCCGAACCGGGCGGCGCCGTCACCACGAACTCCGGATCGAGGCCGCGCAGGCGCACGTCCACCGAGCCGGGGGCGAGATCACGGGTGACCTCGCCCATGGCGGCCGAGAGCGCGTTGAGCAGGGTGAGCCGCACGGCCGACTCCAGCGGGAGCGTCAGCCGCTCGGCCAGCGCGCGGGCCTCCTCCCCGCCGGTGGCGGCGGCCACCGCGAGCTCGTTCCGGAGGTTTTCCACGTAGGGCGTGAGGTCCATGGCCGATAGCTTGGCACAGCGGTGGCGCCATGTCGAGCCATTTGTGGCGCCACTTTGGCACCATCACCCGAACGGGGTCGGCGCCGACTGGCACCGATGACGGAACCGCCCCGCCGACCGGAGGTCGACGGGGCGGTTCAGGGGTGGTTCAGCGGTGGTTCAGAGGCGGGTTCCGGGGCTCCTACGCCTGCCGCCAGCCCGCCAGGTAGGCGTCGATCTCCGCGGCCAGCCGGGTCTTGCCCGCCCGGTCCAGGAAGGAGGCCTCGACCGCGTTGCGGGCCAGCCCGGCCACCCCGGCCTCGTCCAGGTCCAGCAGCCGCGCCGCCACCGCGTACTCGGTGTTGAGGTCGGTGCCGAACATCGGCGGGTCGTCGCTGTTGATCGTCACCAGCAGCCCGGCGTCCACCATCCGCTTGATCGGGTGGTCCTCGATCCGCTCCACGACCCGGGTGGCGATGTTGGAGGTCGGGCAGACCTCCAGCGGGATGCGGTGCTCGCCCAGGTAGTCGACCAGCGCCGGGTCCTTCACCGCCTGGGTGCCGTGCCCGATGCGCTCGGCGCCGAGCACCCGGATGGCGTCCCAGACCGTCTCCGGCCCGGTGGTCTCGCCCGCGTGCGGGACGCTGCGCAGACCGGCCGCCCGCGCCCGGTCGAAGTACGGCTTGAACTGGGGGCGCGGCACACCGACCTCCGGGCCGCCCAGGCCGAAGCTGACCAGGCCCTCGGGGGCCAGCTCGGTGGCCAGCCGGGCCGTCACCTCGGCCGACTCCAGCCCGGCCTCGCCGGGGATGTCGAAGCACCAGCGCAGCACCACGCCGAGCTCCTTCTCGGCGCGCAGCCGGGCGTCCTCGATCGCCTCCATGAAGGCGACCTCGGGGATGCCCCGGCGGACCGAGGAGTACGGGGTGATGGTCAGCTCGGCGTACCGGATGTTCTGCCGGGCCATGTCCTCGGCCACGCCGTAGGTGAGCGCGCGGACGTCCTCGGCGTCCCGGACCAGGTCCACGACGCTCAGGTAGACGTCGATGAAGTGCGCGAAGTCGGTGAAGGTGAAGTACTCGGCGAGCGCCGCCGGGTCGACCGGCACCCTGGAGTTCCCGGCGTGCCGGGCGGCGAGCTCCGCGACGACGCGCGGCGAGGCCGAGCCGACGTGGTGGACGTGCAGCTCCGCCTTGGGCATCCCGGCGATGAACGCCTCGATGCTCCGGTCCGCGGGCTCGGTCCGGCTGTCGCCGTTCCGACTGTCACTGGGGCCGATCCGACTTCCGTCCGGCTGGACCACGGTGGTTCCCTTCTTCCTGCTCCGTGCCTCTACGCGCGTATCGCGGGGTTTCGGCCCAGGATAGGCCCGAGTCGTCGCCGCCGTCCCCGGGATCGGCCCCGAGCGCCGCCTTCCCCGGGATCGACCCCGGGCACCGCCGCCCCCGGGATCGGCCCCGGGCACCGCCGCCCCCGGGATCAGCCTCCGAGCGCGACCGCCACGGTGTGGATCAGCAACCCGGCCAGGGCGCCGACCACGGTGCCGTTGATCCGGATGAACTGGAGGTCGCGGCCGACGTTGGCCTCGATCTTGCGGGAGGCGTCGTCGGCGTCCCAGCTCGCCACCGTCTCGGAGATCAGCGAGGTGATCTCCGCCCGGTAGGTGTCGACCAGGTACTGGGCGGCGTCCTGGAGCCAGCCGTCCACCTTGGCCTGCAGCTTGGCGTCGGTGGCCAGGCGCTCGCCGAAGCCGCGCACGCCGTCGCGGATGCGCCGGCGCAGTTCGCTGTCCTCGTCCTCGGCCGCGCCCATCACCAGGGTGCGCACGGCCGCCCAGGTGGAGTTGATCAGGTCCTGCACCTCGGGGCGGGCCAGCAGCTCGCCCTTGGCCCGCTCGACCCTGGCGATGGTCTCCGGGTCGGTCTGCAGCTCGGTCGCGAAGTCGGCGAGGAAGTTGTCGATCGCGCCGCGCGCCGGGTGGTTCGGGTCGTCCCGGATCTCGGTGACGAAGCGCAGCAGCTCCTTGTAGACCCGCTCGCCGACCTGGTGGTCGATGAACCGGGGCGTCCAGCCCGGGGTCTTCTGGGTGACCTTCCGGACCACGTCCTCGTGGTTGGCGGTCAGCCAGCCGTGCGCCCGGACGGCGACCAGGTCCACCATCCCGTGGTGCCCGCCGTCGGCGACCACCTTGCCGAGCATCCGGCCCATCGGCTCGGCCACCGAGGTGGCCGCGGCCCGCCTGGTCACCGCCTCGGCGACCACCGCCCGCACGTCGTCGTCGCGGAGCACCGCGAGCAGGCCGCGCAGCGCCGCCGAGGCCTCCTTGGTGACCCGCTCGGCGCTGCCCGGCGCGGCCAGCCACTCCCCCAGCCGGCGGCCGATGCCGAGCGCCGCCAGGCGGCCGCGGACCACGTGGCCGGAGAGGAAGTTCTCGCCGACGAACTCGCCGAGCGAGCGGCCGAAGGCGTCCTTCTTGGTCGGGATGATCGCGGTGTGCGGGATCGGCAGGCCGAAGGGCCGGCGGAACAGCGCGGTCACCGCGAACCAGTCGGCCAGCGCGCCGACCATGCCCGCCTCGGCGGCGGCCGCCACGTACCCCGCCCAGGGGCCGGCGCCGGCCGCCCTGGCCCAGGTGGACAGGGCGAAGACCAGGGTCGCGAAGGCCAGCAGGCCGGTCGCGATGGTCTTCATCCGGCGGACGCCGCGTCTCTTCTGCTCGTCGGCCGCGGTGAACCGGACCCCGTGGCCGGTCCCGCTGAAGGCATCGTCACTCACCCCGCCAGTCTGCCCGGTGCCCGGAGCGGACGGGGGCGCGCCTCGCGATCACGCGCTCCCGCCCGACGTCACGCGCCTAACATCACCGGCCCGGAACCAAACCGAACACCATCGGCCCGGGACCGGCCCGGAACCGGCTTCACTCCCCGCCCAGCACCATCCGCCGCACCTCCGCGCCCGCCCAGCGCTTCGGGTCCGTGCACCGCCGCCCGTCCAGCAGCACCCGCACCCCCGGCAGGTCCACCGGCGACAGGTCCCGGTACTCCGGGTGGTCCGCCTGCAGCACCGCCGCCACCACCGGCTCCCCGCCGTACGGCGGCAGCCCGAGCGCCGCCAACTCCTCGGCCTCGTACAGCGGGTCGCTGACGTAGGGCCGCCCGCCGGCCGACCGCACCGCCTCGACCAGCGGGAACACCCCCGAGTGCGCCGTCTCCTTGACCCCGCCCCGGTACGAGGCCCCGAGCACCAGCACGCCCTGCCCGGCGATCCCGCCCGGCACCGCCCCCGCCAGCACGCCCACCGCGTACCCCGGCACCGCCAGGTTGGCCTCGCGCGCCGCCCGGACCACCGTCGCGCCCGGGTCGTTCCACAGGTACAGCCGCGGGTACACCGGGACGCAGCGACCGCCGACCGCGATGCCCGGCCGGTGCAGGTGGCTGTGCGGCTGCGAGTTGCAGGCGTCGGCGATCTCCGCGAAGTCCACCCCGACCTCGTCCGCGTACCGGGCGAACTGGTTGGCCAGCGCGATGTTGACGTCCCGGTACGTGGCCTCGGCGAGCTTGCTGAACTCGGCCGCCTCCACCGAGGCCAGCTCCCAGACCCCGTTGGGCCGGGGCAGGTCCGGGCGCGGGTCGAAGTCCAGCACGGCCCGGTAGAACTCGGCGCCGCGCCGGGTCGAGGACGCGTCCAGGCCGCCGACCAGCTTGGGGTGGCGCCGCAGGTCCGCGAGGACCCGTCCGGTGCGGACCCGCTCCGGGCTGAACACCAGCGCGAAGTCCGTCCCGGCGGCGAGGCCCGAGCGGGACGACAGCCGGGGCGCCCAGCGCTCCCTGGTGGTGCCGACCGGCAGGGTGGTCTCGTAGCTGACCAGGGTGCCCCGGCGCAGCCCGGCCGCGACGGCGTCGGTGGCCGCGTCGAGCGCGGTGAAGTCCGGACCGCCGTCGGCGGCGATGACCAGCGGGACGACCAGCACCACGGCCTCGGCCCCGGCCACCGCGCCCGTGGTGTCGGTGGTGGCACGCAGCCGGCCCTCGGCGACGACCCGCTTGAGCGCCTGGTCCAGGCCCGCCTCCCGGGGGAACGGCGGCGCGCCCAGGTTGACGCTCTCCACCACGCCGGGCGCGATGTCCGCGCCGGTGACCCGGTGGCCCTTCAGCGCGAACTGCACCGCCAGCGGCAGGCCCAGCCTGCCCAGCCCGACCACGCAGACGTCCAGGCTCATCCCCGTCCTCCGTTCACCGAGTCGGCCAGCCGGCGCCACGCCGGGTGGCGCCGCAGTCCGCGGCGCAGTTGCTCCGGGACGAGCCCGCGCCACAGCTGCCGCGCCAGGTCGAGCCGCGGCGCCGCCTGCGCCACGGCCGCTCCCGAGTCCTCCTCCGGCAGCAGGAACAGCGCGTCCGGCAGCCCGAGCCGGGCGTCCCGGAACGCCGGGTAGCCCGCGTACCGCCGCCGCCCGTCCACCACCACGGGTGGATCGCCGTGCGCCGCCTCGTAGCGGATCTGGTGGCGCAGGGCCTCCGGCCGGACCGCGCAGGCGAGTTCCAGCCGCACCCGTTCGGCGACCGGCAGCCGGCGGTACACCTCGCGGGCACCGAAGCGCTCGATCAGCCGGGCGACCTCGACGCACACCCGCTCCTGCATGTCGGCGGCCAGCAGCAGGAAGCCTTCCTGTAGCAGGCCCGGCACGTCCCAGCCGAAGCCGCGCACCCGGATGGCGTCCAACTCATCGCCCGGCCCGGCCAGTTCGGCGGCCACCTGCTGGAGCGCGGTGATCCCGCGCAGCCGGTCCAGCACCCCGGCCCGCTCGTTGGGATCGCCCCGGTCCTCGCGCGGCACCGGGACGCAGCAGTCGTAGGAGGCGAGGACGGACACCCTGGCCGCCCGCAGACAGGCCTCCAGGGTGAACGGCTGGTCCGAGAGGACCTTCAACCGCTCGTCGCGGCGCAGCCGGTGGCGCCGGAGGAGGTCGAGCCGGAAGAGCTTGGTGTCGGCCAGCGCCCAGGCGAGCGGCGAGTCGGTGAAGTCCACCGACTCGGCGTCGGCGTGGAAGATCCCCTGCGGCACCGGCCGCCCGTTCACCCCGGCCTGCTTGGGCACCACCACGTCCGATCCCCAGGCGTCGGCGGCCGTGACCAGCCGCTCCAGGGCCTCCTCGCCGAGCCGGTCGTCCGCGCCGAGGAACAGCACGTAGCGGCCGCGGGCCAGCTGCATGCCGCGGTTGGCCGGGCCCGCCGGGCCGCCCGAGTCGGCCTGGTGCACCACCGTGAACAGCCCGGGGTGACGGGCGGCGTACTCGTCGAGCAGTTCCCCGCCGCCGTCCGTGGAACCGTCGTCCACGGCCACCACCTCCAGCCGCCCCGGCCCCAGGGACTGCCCGACCAGCGAGTCCAGGCAGGCGGTGAGGTACGGCATGGTGTTGTGGACCGCGACCACCACGGTCACGTCGGGTACGGCCATCGGGCGGGGAGCCTCCGGTTTCCGGCATCGGCGGGTGACATCCGGTCAACTCGCGTCAGCGGCCGGGGGTCACGGTGATCACCCACACCGGTGAAGGAGAGCCGAACGCACCGCCGGTCGGCGGGCGGGCGTACGACGGCCGGCAGCCGTACGCCCGCCCCCTTCCGGTCGTGCGCGTCCGTCCCTTCGGGTGTCCGCGCCCGTCCCTTCAACAGTGCGCGCCCGTCCCCGTCAGCCGATCGCGACCTCCGCGTACATCCGGGCGATCACGTCCTCGATGGCCGGCTCGCGCACGGACAGGTCCACCAGCGGGTAGCGCGCGGCGACCGCCGCCACGATCGGCGCGGCGCTCTCCTCGGCCGGGAAGGCCAGCCACTGGCGCGGCCCCTCGACCCTGGTGACCCTGGCCCCGGGCACCTCGACCGGGTGGGCGAGTTCCTGCGCGAGGTCCACCACCAGCGTCCGCTCGCTGCGGCCGGCGGCGTGCAGGCCCTCCAGCCCGCCGTCGTACACCACCCGGCCGTGGTCGATCACCATCACGCGGCCGCAGAGCTGCTCGATGTCGGTCAGGTCGTGGGTGGTGAGCAGCACGGTGGTGCCCCGGTCCCGGTTGACCTCGCGCAGGAACTCGCGCACCCGGCCCTTGCTGATCACGTCCAGGCCGATGGTCGGCTCGTCCAGGTAGAGCACCTGGGGGTCGTGCAGCAGCGCCGCCGCGAGGTCGCCGCGCATCCGCTGGCCGAGCGAGAGCTGGCGCACCGGGGTGTCCAGCAGGCCGCCGAGGTCGAGCAGTTCGACGCAGCGGTCGAGGTTCTCGCGGTACCGGGCGTCGGGGACGCGGTAGATCCGGCGGGCGAGTTCGAAGGAGTCGCGCAGCGGCAGGTCCCACCAGAGGGTGGTGCGCTGCCCGAAGACGACGCCGATCCGGCGGGCCAGCGCGACGCGTTCGCGGGCCGGGTCGACCCCGGCCACCCGCAGCCGCCCGGAGCTGGGGACGAGGATGCCGGTGAGCATCTTGATGGTGGTGGACTTGCCGGCCCCGTTGGGCCCGATGTAGCCGACGCACTCGCCGGCCTCGACGGTGAAGCTGAGCCCGTCCACCGCGCGGACCTCGCGCTTGGCCCGGCTGAACCGGCCGGTGCGGGTGCGTACGGTGAAGCTGCGGCGGACGTCCTGGAGTTCGATCAGTGCCATGGCCGGCTCCTTCTGGGCAGGGTCCAAGAGGGTTCAGGGGGTTCAGCTGCCGGTGCCGCGGTAGGCGCGCAGCCCGGCCCGCCAGGCGAGCCCGGCGGCGAGGACGCAGACCGCGGCGGCGACCGGGGAGGCGAACTGGAAGGCGGTGGGCAGGCCGAGCGGGTCGGGCCGGCCGAGGATCCGCAGCGCCGGCAGCCAGTTGACGAAGGCCAGTGGGACGCCGAAGACGACCCCGGCGACCAGCTCCTTGGCGAAGACCGTCGGCGGGTAGTGCAGCAGCGTCGCACCGCCGTAGGTGAAGGAGTTCTGGATCTCCTTGGACTCGCCCCACCAGAACTGGACGGTGGCGCCGCCGATGTAGATCGCGCCGAAGATGACGGTGCCGCAGACCAGCAGGACGGGCACCAGCAGCACCCGGTCCCAGGTCCAGTGCACGTCCAGGGCGGCCAGGGACCAGACCAGCACCGCGACGGCCTGCAGCGGGCGGCCGAGCCGGCGCAGCGAGAAGCGTTCCGCGCACAGCTGGGAGAGCGCGGGCGCGGGCCGGATCAGCATGGTGTCCAGCGAGCCGCTGACGATCCGCGCGCCGAGCGACTCGGCCGAGCCGACCAGCAGGTTGGCGACGCCGAGCGAGAAGGCGGCGGTGGCGTACAGGAAGGCGATCTCCGGCAGGCTCCAGCCGCCGAGCCGGTCGGTGTGCAGGAACATGACCACCAGCACCACGAAGTCGAGGGCGTGGATGACCACGCTCGCCGCCAGGTTCAGCGCGAAGGAGGCCCGGTAGGCCATCATCGAGCGCATCCACATCCGGGCGCAGAGCCACCAGGAGCGAAGCGCCCAGGAGGTACGGGCCGCGAGGGGCTCCCGGTGGAGCCTGACGAGCTGCTCAGCCACCCTGCACCACCACCCTGCGGGTGGCCAGCCACTGGGCGCCCCGCCCGGCGGCGAGCAGCACCGCCGCCCAGCCGAGCTGGAAGCCGAGCGCCCCGAGCACGGCGGTGCCCTCGGTCCGCTCCAGGAAGACGTCGGTGGGCACGTTCACCAGCGCGGACCAGGGCAGCGCCCGGCCGAGCGCGCCCAGGCCGCCGGGGAACAGGGCGATCGGCAGCAGCATCCCGGAGAAGAACATCGAGACCACCAGCATCGCCGAGCGCACCCCCTCCGAGTCGTGCAGCCAGAAGCCGGTGATCGAGACCAGGAAGCGCAGCCCGAAGCTGACGACCACCGCCAGCAGGACGGAGAGCAGGAAGAACGCCCAGGTCAGCGGGTGTTCGGGCAGCCGGATGCGGAACACCAGGGCGCCGATCAGCATCGGCACGGTGCCGCGTACCAGCGCCTGGAAGCCGGCCCGTCCGAGGTCGGAGGCCAGCCACCAGCCCTGGAAGTCGACCGGCCGGTAGAGGTCGACGGCGATGTCGCCGCTGCGGAAGCGGTCCTGGAGGTCGTCCTGGAAGCCGCCGCCCCAGACCGCGACGGTGACCAGCAGGCTCTGGCTGACCCAGATGTACGTGACGGCCTGGCTCTGGTCGTAGCCGCCGAGGCCGGGGCGGGCCTGCCAGAGGGCGAGGAAGGTGTAGGCCAGGATGATGCCGAAGACGGTGTTGGTGAAGGTGCCGGCCACGGTGGCGGCCCGGTAGGTGGAGTAGCGGCGGAAGGCGCCGCGGGCAACGGCGGCGTAGAGCATATTGTCTCCTTGTCGACAAATACGAGCAGAGAGAGGCGCCCCTCGACATCCGCGCACGCCCCAACGGCCCCGACCGGCCGTACCCGGGGGGTGCCGGGCGGGCGGGCGGAGCTGCGAAAGCGGGTGCGCTATGTGGTTTTCACCTTTCACCGTACCTCCGGCCGACCCCACCCGCACCCGGTTTTTCCGGCCTGATCTCGCATCAAATAGCAGATAATCTCGGCATGACCTTGAGCACCCGCCGCCAGGCCAAACGGGCCGCCCGCCGCGAGGCCCGCCGGGCCCTCCCGCTCTGGCGCCGGCTCCTGCCCACCTGGCGAGTCACCCTCGGCACCCTCACCACGCTGTTCCTGCTCGCCGTGGGCGGCTTCGCCGTGCTCTACGTCATCGTCCCGGTGCCCGACCCCAACGCCCACGCCGTCGCCCAGAACAACATCTACCTCTACGCCGACGGCACCACCGAGATCGCCCGCACCGGCGCCGTCAACCGCACCGACGTCACCATCGACCAGATCCCGCTCCCCACCCAGCAGGCCGTCGTCTCCGCCGAGGACCGCACCTTCTACCAGAACCGCGGCATCGACCTGAAGGGCATGCTCCGGGCCGGCTGGAACACCCTGCTCGGCAAGGGCATGCAGGGCGGCTCCACCATCACCCAGCAGTACGTCAAGAACTACTACCTCACCCAGGACCAGACCATCGAGCGCAAGGGCCGCGAACTGCTCATCGCCCTCAAGGTCGACCAGCAGCGCGACAAGCGCGAGATCCTCGCCGGCTACCTCAACAGCAGCTACTACGGCCGCGGCGCCTACGGCATCCAGAGCGCCGCCCACGCCTACTACGGCGTCGACGTCTCCCGGCTCACCCTCCCCCAGGGCGCCTACCTCGCCTCCCTGCTCCAGGCCCCCAGCCTCTACGACGTCAAGACCGCCACCCCCGCCAACCGCGAGAAGGCCGTCGCCCGCTGGAACTACACCCTCGACGGCATGGTCCAACTCGGCTTCCTCACCCCCGCCGACCGCGCCGCCGCCACCTTCCCCGACCCGATCGACCCCCAGCCCGCCACCGGCCTCGCCGGCCAGGCCGGCTACCTGGTCGGCGTCGCCGACGACTACCTCGTCTCCTCCGGCACCCTCGACGCCGCCACCCTCAAGGCCGGCGGCTGGCGCATCACCACCACCTTCGACAAGCCCCGCCAGGACGCCTTCGCCAAGGCCGTCCAGGACGAACTCACCGGCGAACTCGACCCCCAGGCCCGCCCCACCACCGACACCGACGTCCGGGTCGCCGGCGCCTCCGTCGAACCCGCCACCGGCCGGGTCGTCGCCGTCTACGGCGGCCCCGACTACGCCAAGCAGCCCTACAACGACGCGCTGCGCCAGGACAACCAGATCGGCTCCACCTTCAAACCGATCGACCTCGCCGCCGGGCTCGTCGCCCAACACACCGTCGACGGCCGCCCGATCACCACCGAGTCCCGCTACGACGGCACCAGCGAACGCCCCGTCACCGGCGGCCCCACCCCCTACGCCCCGCCCAACGAGGACGACGTCTCCTACGGCAACATCACCCTGCGCTACGCCATGGTGAAGTCCGTCAACTCCGTGTACGCCCAGGAGGGCGTGGACGCCGGCCTCGCCCGCGTCCGCGAGACCGCCGTCAGACTCGGCATCCCCGAGAGCGTCCGCGGCATGGACCCGGCCAACACCTCGATGACCCTCGGCACCGCCACCCCCAGCGCCCTCGACCTGGCCGGCGCCTACGCCACCTTCGCCAACCACGGCCAGGCCCACACCCCCTGGTCCGTCCTCAAACTCGAACGCGTCAAAACCGGCGGTGCCGTCGACGTCCCCAAGATGCCCGAACACAACCCCACCGACGCCCTCGACCGGGAGATCGCCGACTCCGTCACCGACGTGCTGCGCGACGTCATCAGCCCCCGCGGCACCGGCGCCGCCGCCCTCGACCTGAACCGCCCGGCCGCCGGCAAGACCGGCACCACCGACTCCAACCTCTCCGCCTGGTTCGCCGGCTACACCCCCGAACTCGCCACCACCGTCGGCCTGTTCAGGGAGAACCCGAAGACCCACGCCAAGGAACCGCTGGCCGGCACCGCGGGACTCACCCGGATCAACGGCGGCGCCTTCCCCACCCGGATCTGGACCACCTACACGGCCGCCGCCCTCGACGGCACCCCCACCGAGGACTTCGACCTCAAGACCGGACAGAGCCCCACCGCCACCCCCTGGCCCGGCCTCACCCCCGGCGGCAGCCCCAGCGCCACCACCACCCCGACCACCCCGCCGCCCGGCGGCGCACCCACCGAGACCGGCCAGGCCCCCGGCACGCCCGCCGACCACACGCCCACCGCCCCCGCCGCCACCGACCGGCCCGCCCCCGGCCCGAACACCCCCAGCCCCCAGGCCCCCCAGCCCACGACGGGCCCGGACCAGCCCAGCCCCGCCCCCAAACCCAGCCAGACCCAGCCGACCCGCCCCACCGGCCTGCCCAGTGCCACCGGCGGCCCCGCCAGCCGCCCGGCGGCGCCGGCCACGCCCTGAGCCGCCGGCCACGTCCTGAGCCGGCGGCCTCGAACCGCCGGCGCCACACCACCGGCGCTACGCCACCAGCTCGCGCTCCAACGGGGTGCGGAACCGCGGCGTCACCCGCACCTCCCCCAACCAGCCCGCCAACCGCTCCGCCTCCGCCGCGACCGCCCGCTCCGCCTGCGCCCCGACGTCCCGGAACAGCCGCCACACCAGAGCGCCGTCGGCACGCTGCGCCCAGCCGCCCACCACCTCGCCGCACCACCACACCGTCGGCCCGGAGTTGCCCGCCCGGTCGAACAGCGCCGGCACGTCCTCCGGCCGCAGGTACCAGTCCCGCCCTCGCCAGCCCATCACCGCCGGGTCCAACGAGGGCAGCAGTGCCGCCCACGGCTCCGGCTCCGCCACCGGTGCCTCGTCCCCCGGCAGCACCAGGGCGGGCGCCCCGTCGGCCAGCGCCACCTCCGACGCCCCGAGGTCCGCCAGCGCCCTACGGACATCCCCCAGCGTCCAGCCCGTCCACCACTTCACGTCCTCCACGGTCCCCGGCCCGTACGCCGCCAGCCAGCGCCGCACCACCTCGGCCTTCGCCTCCCGCCCCGGCACGTCCGGCCACTGCGGCACCGGCGCCCACGGGTAGCTGCTGCTCAGCCACGACCCGCGCGGACGGCAGCGGCGCACGTGCCCGTCCGAGGCCAGCAGCCGCAGCAGTCGGCTGCCCACGCTCTGCCTCGCCTCGTACGGCTTGCCCGCCGACATCAGCATCGTCTCGCGCAACTGCGGTACGTCCTCGGAGAGTTCCCTGGTCGTCGCCTCGCCGCGCGCGGCCAGCGCGGCCAGCACCTCGCGCTCCGTCCGCGCCAACCGGGCCTCGTCCCAGCCCTCGGCGTGGTCCCGCAGGTGCTTCAGCAGCCCCGCCCGCTCCTTCGCCGCGATCGCCCGCGCCGCCGCCGAACTCACGTACGGGGCGAAACCCTCCGTCACCGCGAAGATCGTCCGCCGCATCGACAGCAGCTTCACCAGCGAGACGTCCTCGTACAGCGCCCGGTCCACCTCCGCCGCCGAGGGCTCCGCCAGCCGCGCGCAGGCCGACAGGTACACCGTGGCCGCGTCCGTCGCGTGCAGCCCGACCACCCCGTCGGCCACGTCCTCCACCCGCGCCGCCCGCACCGACGGCGCCAGCGACTGCCGCCGCCCCAGCCTGGCCCGACGCTCCCGATCCCCGATCACCGGCACACTCATGCCGGGACCCTAGCGCGCCCCGCCGACAGGCCCGGCCGGTCGAGGCGCGGGCCCACCCGTGTCAGGGGCTGGGGGCCACCGGACAGCCGAAGCCGACGTTGTCGGTCCAGTAACTGCCGCCGAAGATGTCGACCTTGGTACCCGCGGCCCCCGGGCCCGGATGGGGGTTGGTGGCGTTCGCGCAGTACGCGGCCTGGGCATCCGCGAGCGTCGGGTACGGGCCCAACTCGGCGGTGTACTGCACCGGGACGTCCTGACCGCCGGCATCGGCGCACAGGCCACCGTCCGCGAAGTCGCACGTGCGCTTGCCCTGGACGTCGTCCAGCGTCCCCACCAGGACGTTCCCGCCGGAGACGTTGGTGAGCAGGAAGACGTAGTAGGCACCGGCCGAGGGAGAGGGCGAGCCGGAGGGCGTCGCCTCGGTGGGCGTCTCGGACGGGGTCCCCGTGGGGGTCTCGGTGGGCGTCTCGGACGGGGTCCCCGTCGGCGTCTCGGTGGGTGTCTCGGACGGGGTTCCGGTGGGCGTCTCGGACGGGGTCTGTTCCGGCTGCGGCGCCGGACAACCCTGCACGCCCTGCCCCGGCCGCAGCCCGTCGCCCCCGGGCAACCCCGGGCGGGCACCGCCCCGGGAGGCCGGAACCGAGTTGACGAAGTCCACCAGCTCACGCGTCCTGTCGCCGGCCTGCTTGGCCGAATCCGACCCGCAGTAAAGATAGTTGGAGAGGTAGTGGAGGTTGAACCGCGACGCCGTGGAGCCGTCGTACACGATCTGCGGGGCCACGGCCTTGGTCGTGAAGTCCACGCTGGAGATCCCCATCAACAACCAGTCCCACTCGAACATCTCATAGCGCGTCGGATTGGCGTTCAGCTCCTGCCCGCTGCCGAACGGCGGGGCGATGTAGAGCGCCCCGACGGGCTTCCCGGCGCCGATCCGCGGCAGCACGTTGCGCAGGTAGAGGCCGCCCTCGCTGTGCGAGATCAGCACCACGCGCAGCCCCTTGCCCAGGTCGTCCTGCACGTTCTTCAGCAGGCTCACGTTGACCCCGTCCAACGCGAAGTCCGGATCCGCCAGCTTCCGGGTGATCGTCCCGCTCATGTCCGCCATGACCGCCTCCGGCAGGACGGCCGCCCCAGCCACGCTGAGCCCGCAGATGGCCTTCGCGAGGTCCCGGTTCTCCTGGATCGGGTTGTTCGCGGTGGCGCGCTGCGCCTCCTGACAGGCGCTGTACGTGTACATCGCGATGTTGGCGCTGGAGGCGTTGAACTGGAGGTTGACGCGGACCGGATAGCCCAGCTGCCCGCTCAGCGTGGTGGACAGCAGGTTCGCGTTCACCGTCGAGGAGTCGAAGTTGTTCAGCACCCCGTTGACGAAGTAGAAGGACAGCCCGGCGCCCGGCGACGCCTGCCGGAACGCGGCCGGCCGCTCCGGTCCCCCCGCGGGGGCCGCGCCGAGCGTCGGCGTCGGCGCCCCCGAGGTACCACCCACCGACACCACGCGCGCGTTCAGCGCCGCGGCGTTGGCCATGAAGGTCTGCTGCCCCTCCGGCGTACTCAGCTGGTGCGACTCCCACAGCAGGACCTCCCTGCTGATCGTGTCGTGGTCGACGCCCCGGGCGGAGGCGGCGCCCACGGCCGCCGCCAGCCCCTCCCACGCCCGCTGAGCGTCCTCCGCACCGAGCGGCTTCTCGAACGCCGCGAGACTCTGTCGCACCTCCGCGGCCCCGGTGGCGGAGGCCCCCGCGGAAGCGGAGGACCCGGCAGGAGCGGACGGCGTCGGGCCGCTCTTCGGCGGCGAGGAGCAGCCGGCCAGCAGGGCGACGACCGTACCGAGCACCACCGTGGCACGAACGCGGACACGCGTGTCCGCACCGCTCTCTCTGGTCGGTGTCATGGCTTCCCTCGCGCGATCACCGCGGGCGCCCCACGGGCGGATGGCCGTATCCGGCCGCTCCCACCGTCCGCCGCGGCGCCGGACGGCACAACGGGAAGTGAACCGACCAGGTGACGCGCCCACCCGCGGACGACCACGCGAGGACCCGCGACGAGGACCGCGGGCCGCGCTTACAGGTAGAGCCCGGTCGAGCCCTCCGTGTCGCCGAACCGGGTCGCGGCGACGGCGTGCAGGTCGCGCTCGCGCAGCAGCACGTAGGTGGCGCCGCGGACCTCGACCTCCAGCTTGTCCTCCGGGTCGTACAGCACCCGGTCACCGGGCTCCACCGAGCGCACGCTCTGGCCCACCGCGACGGCCTCCGCCCAGGTACAGCGCTTGGACAGCTCCGCCGTGGCCGGGATCAGGATGCCGCCGGTCGAACGGCGCTCGCCCTCGCCGCCCTCGATGCGCACCAGCACGCGGTCGTGCAGCATCCGGATCGGCAGCTTCTCGCCGAGCCGGTCGTGGCGGGCGGGCTCCTGCAGGTGGTCCGAGTGGCTCTCGTGGTTCGTACTCACGGTCCCGAAGGTACCTCCCCCGGGCGCGGGGCGTGACGCTGGCCCGGCATGCGGAACGCGGGCACGCTCAACGCCGGGCACGCGGAACACCGGGAACGCTCAACGCCGGGCAGCGGGGCCGGACATGCGGAGGGCCGGGCACCCGTGGCGCCCGGCCCTTCCGTCCCGCGGTACTCAGCCCTTGCGGCGCTTGCGGGCCGAGGCGACCAGCAGCACCAGACCCACGCCCACCAGCGCGGCCGGGACGATCCGCTCGCGGCGCGGCTGCCCCTTCTCGTCCACGAACTGCGCCCGGACCTTCTCCACCACGCCGCTGGCGGCCACGTAGGCCCGGGCGGTCCGCTCCTCGACGGCGGCCGCCGCCTTGGCCTTGACCTGGGCGGAGATGGTGCTCGGGTGGACGCGGACGGCCAGCTCGTCGAGGGTCCCCGCCAGCCGGTCACGCGTCCGCTCGATGTCCGCCTCGATCTGGGCGGTCGTCCTCGCCGACTTGTCCTGCGTGCTCGCGTCGCCCACTCGGGCCACCCCATTCACTCGCCGATGTTGTTCCGTCCGATCCGTGCGATCGGTGCGACTGACCCAGTGTGTCAGCTGCCGGGAACGGTCGCGCGGCCCCACCCACCATCGGGGGTAAGTTTGCCGTGGTACGACCGCCCGCCCCAGCTTCCAGGAGAGTACGACCGTGAGTGAGCGTCTCCAGCCCGGCGACACCGCACCCGCCTTCAGCCTGCCCGACGCCGACGGCAACCAGGTGTCCCTCGCCGACCACGCGGGCCGCAAGGTCATCGTCTACTTCTACCCCGCCGCCCTGACCCCCGGCTGCACCAAGCAGGCCTGCGACTTCACCGACAACCTCGACGTCTTCGCGGGCGCCGGCTACGACGTCATCGGCATCTCCCCGGACAAGCCGGAGAAGCTCGGCAAGTTCCGCGAGGCCGAGAACCTGAAGGTCACCCTGCTGTCCGACGTCGAGAAGACGGCGCTGGAGGCGTACGGCGCCTTCGGCGAGAAGCAGAACTACGGCCGCACCTACATGGGCGTGATCCGCTCCACGATCGTCGTGGACGAACACGGCAAGGTCGAGCACGCCTTCTACAACGTGCGGGCCACCGGCCACGTCGCCAAGCTGCTGCGCGACCTCAAGGTCGGGGCCTGAGGTACTGAGGTACCGAGGTACTGAGGTACTGAGGTACCGACGCGCCTGGGGGGCCGGCGGTACCGAGCCCGACCCACGACGAAGCGGTGGCGGCGCACCCCCCGACCGGGTGCACCGCCACCGCCGCATCTCACCTCAGCGGACCGCCCTGATCAGCAGGCCCCGAGGTCGCTCCAGACGCCCCACGCACCGCTGGCCGCGGGGTCGTCGCCCTTGGTCCACCACTTGTTCTGGTAGTAGTGGCCCTTCCAGGAGACCTTGGTGGGGCTCCCGTAGGTGGTGCCCGCGTCCCAACTCGGGGCGGCCGTGCAGGCGCCCGAGGTCTGGGTCGGAGTCGGGGTCGGAGTCGGCGTGGCGGTGCCCGTCGGGGTCGGGGTCGGCGTCGGGGTGGCCGTCTGCGACGGGGTCGGGGTCGGCGTGCCGCCGTCCACCGCGCCGCGGGTCAGGTCGCCCTTGATCCCGTACAGCGTGCCGCCCACGTTGACCGTCCAGTTCGACGGCGTGGACACCGGCAGGTAGTAGACGAAGTCCATGTCGATCGAGGCGCCCGGCGCCAGCGACTGCCAGCCCGGCAGCTTGACCGACACCCGGTTGTAGTTGCCCTTCAGGCCGCCCACGTTGCCCGGGCCCGGGTTGTCCTGCTTGATGACCTGCAGACCGAAGCCGGACTGGTCCTTGGCGTTGCCCGGGGCCGAGTTGCCGTAGTCGAACTGGAACTCGGTGCCGCCCGGCAGGGTCAGCGTCGAGTTGTTGACGATGTGCAGCTTCGGGTTGATCGGGTAGTTCGAGTCGCCCAGCGCGAAGTTGTTGAACGACACGTCGATCGGCAGGGTCTGCTGCGGCAGCGCGGTCGTCGAGCGGATCGCGCCGTACGGGGTCGCCGACTTGAACTTGTCGTACATCAGCGTGGTCAGCGTGTTGCCGGGGACGTACTGGCCCTTGCCGCCGTTGGCGGTGGCGTCCCACCGGTAGTCACCGGCGAGCTCCCAGATCATCGCGCCGCCGGCGCCCTGGTTGACGATGTAGTCCGCCTTGGCGCCCACCGACTGCTCGTCCTCGGTGGAGAGGAACACCTTCTTGGTGTCGTTCCACAGCCACGGCGCCACCAGGGTGGAGCTGTAGTTGCGGGTGTAGGTGCCCTGCAGCGCGGTGTCGGACACGCCGTACTTGGCCAGGTAGTCGGGCAGGATGCCCTTCTCCAGGTTCTTGGCGTGCCACATCGGGTTCGACCCGGCCGGGGACTCCTTGCCCGCGTCGTCCTTGTCGTTCCAGATGTTGTCGATGCCGACCGCACCGTCACCGCAGGCGGTCAGACCGGAGCCGGCCGGGCAGGTGGTCGCCGAGGCGGTGCCCCAGAGGCCGTTGGTGCCGCCCTGGACGTTCTTGAAACCACGGGTGTAGTACGGCAGGCCGACGTTGATCCGGCCGCCGGGCATCGAGCCGCGGAAGTAGTGGTACGACCAGTCGGCGTTCAGGTAGCCGATGCCGCCGTACTGCGCGGTGCCGTAGACGTTGGCGGCGGCCAGCTCGCCGTCCTTGCCGTCGTCGAACAGCGAGGCGTTCGGGCCGACGTACTTGTTCCAGGCGCCGTGCAGGTCGTACGACATGATGTTGACGTAGTCCAGGTACTTGGCCACCTGGAAGGTCTCCATGCCGCGCAGCAGGTAGCCGGAGGACGGGGCCGCGACCGACAGCAGGTAGTGCTTGCCGTCGGCGGCGCCGGCCTTGTCCAGGCTCTCGCGCAGGGTCTTCATCAGCGCCGCGTAACCCTTGGCCAGCGAGCCGCGCTTGGCGTTGGCGAGCTGCCAGTCCAGCGGGTTGCCGGCGTCCTTCATCGAGGTCGGGTACTCGTAGTCGATGTCGACGCCGTTGAAACCGTACGTGCGGATGAAGTCGACCGAGGAGGCGGCGAAGGTGTCGATGCCGGCCTGGTTGACACTGCCGTCCGCGTTGACGGTCATCGAGTAGAAGCCGCCGGAGTTCACGCGCTTGCCGTCGTCCCCGAAGTAGCCGCCGGTCTCGGTCCAACCACCCACCGAGATCAGGGTCTTGACGTTCGGGTACTGCTTCTTGTACTTCGTCAGCAGGTTGAAGTGACCCTTGTACGGCAGGCTCGGGTCCAGCTCGGCACCGGGGACGCCGGGGAAGGAGATCCCGGTGGCCTCGTTGGTCGGGCCGTCGGTGCCGACCGAGAGCTTGTTGTCACCGCCGACGTGGCCGAAGGCGTAGTTGAGGTGACTGACCTTGTCCCAGGGGACGTCGCTCACCAGGTACGGGGCGTCGCCGTTCTTGCCGGTGCGCCAGCCGGTGAAGTAGCCGATGATGCGGCGCTGGTGGTCCGCGCCCATCTTCTCGCGCCCGCTGGTGTCGTAGACGGAACAGTACGGAACGTCCACCCCGGGCGTCTGGTACAGGCCGTCCGGCCGACAGGCCGCGTTGTCGACCGCCGCCGACGCCTGCGAGGGCGCCGCACCCAGCGTCGCCATCAGCAGCCCGGCCAGCGAGGCCGCCGCCAGCGAGGCCACACCGGCCCGAGCCGCCGGACTCTTCCGGCGGTGGGCAGCGGTGGGACGCCGCTCCGCCGTGTTTCGGATCAACACTCGGTCCTCCAGGAGAGAGTGTCGGCGCGTGCCTGTGGGGGAGCACGCACGTGGGGGATTGCAATTGGCGCAGAAGCTATGTGGTCTGAACCACATAGGTCAATAGGTCTGTACCAATTGGTAATCAACGGCCAAACATCACAGGTCGGAGCCCCACGACAATCAGTCAGCCGATGGCCGAAACCCGCCACACCCGCAACCGAACCCGCCGCCGACCGACGGGGCGGCCTCAGACCGCTCCGCTCCGCCTGCCGCTCCGTCACGGACGGACACCGCGAGGGAACGTGAACAGGAGCACGTCGCCGCCCTGAATCGCGGTGTTCCCACCGAGAGCGAAGCCCTAGACTGAAGGCCATGCGGCCTTGGCGTAACAGGCAGCCGCGCGGGTTTTAGGTGCCCGTGGGAGAAATCCCGTGAGGGTTCGAGTCCCTCAGGCCGCACTAGCCTTGAAATCGAAGGCCCGCCCCGAGACGATCCCGGGGCGGGCCTTCGACGTTCAACGGACGGGGCGTCAGCCGACGAGGTCCTTCACGACCGGGGCGAGGGCACGGAAGGCCTGGCCGCGGTGGCTGATGGCGTTCTTCTCCTCCGCCGTGAGCTCCGCGCAGGTGCGGGTCTCGCCGAGGGGCTGGAGGATCGGGTCGTAGCCGAAGCCGCCGTCGCCGGCCGGGGCGGTGCGCAGGGTGCCGAGGAGGCGGCCCTCGACGACGCGCTCGGTGCCGTCGGGGAGGGCGACGGCGGCGGCGCAGAAGAAGTGGGCGCCGCGGTGCGGCTCGGCGATGTCGGAGAGCTGGGCGAGCAGCAGGTCGAGGTTGGCGCGGTCGTCGCCGTGCTTGCCGGACCAGCGGGCGGAGAAGATGCCGGGCGCGCCGTTCAGCACGTCCACGCAGAGGCCGGAGTCGTCGGCGACGGCGGGCAGGCCGGTGGCGCGGGCCAGGGCGTGGGCCTTCAGCAGGGCGTTCTCGGCGAAGGTGACGCCGGTCTCGGGGACGTCCGGGATCTCCGGGTAGGCGTCGGCGCCGACGAGTTCGACGTCCAGGCCGGCGTCCGCCAGGATGGCGCGGAGCTCGGTGACCTTGTGCTGGTTGCGGGTGGCGAGGATCAGGCGGGTGGACATATCGCCCACCCTACCGAGAAGCCGGGGACGGTCAGCCGGTGCAGACCGAGGTGAGGTTGCCCGCCGCGTCGCCGAGCGGCTTGAGGTCGGGGATCTCGTTCTTGTCGGACGCCCGCTGCACGTTCTCGACCTGCTTCTGCAGGTCGGTCACGGCCTTGGCGACGTCGGTGTTCTTGGAGTTCTTCCCCACCTGGTCGAGGTCGTTCTTGAGCTTCTGCAGGGCCCGGCCGGCGGCCGCCGAGTCGTTGCTGGCGTTGTCGTAGGCCTTGGTGACGTCGGCGATGTCACCGGTGATCTTCACCGCGGTGTTGCCGCAGTCGAGCGCCTTCTGGGCGGCGGAGCAGCTCACCATGCTGAGCGGGAGGATCGCGATGAGGCCGGCCACGGCGAGGGCGGTGGGGCGGGCGATGCTCGACGGCATCCGATCCTCCTGTGGGGCGCGGGTTCCGTGGGGTGGGACGCGCGCCGGGGGGTGCGCGGTTCCCGCAGCGGGAGTGCTGCGGGAACCGTACGGTCTCCGGGCCCGGCCTGTACAGCAGGCGGATCGTTCGGCGGGCCGTTCGCCGCGCGGCCCCGAACGGCCGTCCGGGCCCGGGGGCTGACCGTGCGTCCGATCCGGTCGACGGCTCCGGGGCCCGCGCAGGTTCAGCCCTGCCGGATCAGCCCTGCCGGTTCAGCCCTCCAGGGCCTTGCGCTGGATCTCGTCCAGCTCCACACAGCCGAGGCTGCCGAGGTCGAGCAGCCGGTCGAGCAGCTCGCGGTCGAACGGGGCGCCCTCGGCGGTGCCCTGGACCTCGACGAAGCGGCCGTCGGAGGTGCAGACGATGTTCATGTCGGTCTCGGCGCGCACGTCCTCCTCGTACTGGAGGTCGAGCATCGGGACGCCGTCGATGATGCCGACGCTGACGGCGCTGACGCCGCCGGTGATCGGCTGGCCCTTGGCACGCAGCAGCTTCTTGTCGCGGGCCCAGGCGACGGCGTCGACCAGGGCGACGTAGGCGCCGGTGATGGCGGCGGTGCGGGTGCCGCCGTCGGCCTGGAGGACGTCGCAGTCGAGGACGATGGTGTTCTCGGCGAGCGCGCGGTGGTCCACCACGGCGCGCAGCGAGCGGCCGATGAGCCGGCTGATCTCGTGGGTGCGGCCGCCGATGCGGCCCTTGACGGCCTCGCGGTCGCCGCGGGTGTTGGTGGCGCGCGGGAGCATGGAGTACTCGGCGGTGACCCAGCCCTCGCCGCTGCCCTTGCGCCAGCGGGGCACGCCCTCGGTGACGCTGGCGGTGCACAGCACCTTGGTGTCGCCGTAGGAGATGAGGACGGAGCCTTCGGCGTGCTTGCTCCAGCCCCGTTCGATGGTGATCGGGCGGAGCTGTTCGGGGGTGCGGCCGTCGATGCGTGACATGGGAACTGAGCGTAGTCGCTCCGGGGGCCTGGTCCCGATGTGTCGCCGCGCCGGGCCCCCGGGTCCCGTGTCGGCGCCGCCGGGTCCCGTGCCGGCTCCGGATGCGCCGCGGCCCGCCGTCCCCCTGAGCGGGTCGGCGGGCCGGGCGGGCTGAACCCGGGTGGTTCAGCTCACATCATGTCCTCGATGTCGGCGGCGATCGGGTCGGCGTCGGTGCCGATGACGACCTGGATCGCGGTGCCCATCTTCACGACGCCGTGGGCGCCGGCGGCCTTGAGGGCGGCCTCGTCGACCAGGGAGGCGTCCTTGACCTCGGTGCGCAGGCGGGTGATGCAGCCCTCGACCTCTTCGATGTTGTCGATGCCGCCCAGACCGGCGACGATCTTCTCAGCCTTGCTGGCCATCTGGTTTCTCCCTCTGTCTCGGCCCTTCGGCGGCTCTGCCGGGTGCCGTCCTGCGCTGGTGCTGGGGTGTGCCTCGACCGTCGGGCGGTGAGGTCCGTGCCGGTGGCTGACGCGGGTTCGGCTGCGGTCGGCCGGCGAGCAGCGCGACCAGCATCACCCGTGCCGGTCCGGTCCGCCACGTTAGTCCACTTTTGGCCCATCTCGGCGGGCAGGGTCCCGATCGCCGCCCGAGGATGACGATCAGCGGGGCTGGTGCCCGCGGAGTACGGCCCCCGTCCAAGTGGTCTACACCAATATATGTGTACTCCGAGGAACGCGGGAACGGCCCCGGGTGTTCCCGACCCCCGCCCGAGGGTCCCGCGGGGGCCCTGCGGTCGGCAACTGCTCCGGAGGGCGAAGGATGAGTTCGGCAGGCGCCACGGCCCCGCAGAGCACCTGGTGGCACACCTTCTACGGCGGCCTCCAGAAGATGGGGCGCTCCCTGCAGCTGCCGGTCGCGGTGCTCCCGGCCGCCGGCATCCTCAACCGGCTCGGCCAGCCCGACGTCTTCGGCAAGGACGGGCTGGGCTGGGACGACGTCGCCAGGGTGTTCGCCGCCGCGGGCGGCGCGCTGCTCGACTCCTCCTTCGGTCTGCCGATGCTGTTCTGCGTCGGCGTCGCGATCGGCATGGCGAAGAAGGCGGACGGCTCGACGGCGCTGGCCGCCGTGGTCGGCTTCCTGGTCTACTTCCGGGTCCTGCACGCCTTCCCGGAGAAGTGCCCGGCGGGGACGACGCTGATCCCGGACGCCTGGTCCGGCCAGTGCGTGAGCTACTCGTCGGCGAAGATCGCCGCCGCGACGTACCAGAACCCGGGCGTACTGGGCGGCATCCTGATCGGTCTGATGTCGGCCTGGCTGTGGGTCCGGTTCCACCGCACCAGACTGGTGGACTGGCTCGGCTTCTTCAACGGCCGCCGCCTGGTACCGATGATCACCGCCCTGGTGGGCCTGGTCACCGCCGTGGTGGCGCTCTGGATCTGGCCGCCGATCGGCCGCGGCCTGAACGACTTCTCGCAGACCCTCGCCGACCTGGGCGCGGGCGGCGCCGGCATCTTCGGCCTGTTCAACCGCGCGCTGCTGCTGATCGGCATGCACCAGCTGCTGAACACCTTCGTGTGGTTCCAGTTCGGGGAGTTCGTCAAGCCGGACGGCACGATCGTGCACGGCGACATCCCGCGCTTCCTGGCGGGCGACCCGACGGCCGGCCAGTTCCAGTCCGGCTTCTTCCCGATCATGATGTTCGCGCTGCCCGCCGCCGCGCTCGCGATCGCCCACTCGGCGAAGCCGCACCGGCGCAAGGAGATCTACGGCCTGATGCTCTCGGTCGGCCTGACCTCCTTCGTCACGGGTGTCACCGAGCCGATCGAGTACTCCTTCGCCTACCTCGCCCCGGCCCTGTACGCCGTGCACGCGGTACTGACCGGCGCGTCGATGGCGGTGACCTGGGGACTCGGGGTGCACGACGGGTTCAGCTTCTCGGCCGGCCTGATCGACTACGTCATCAACTGGGGGCTGGCCACCAAGCCGTGGCTGATCATCCCGATCGGGCTCTGCTTCGCCGCCGTGTACTACGCGCTCTTCCGGTTCATCATCGTCAAATTCGACCTGAAAACTCCCGGCCGGGAGGACGAGGCGGAGGTCGAGGACGTCACCAAGGCCTGAAACCGGGCGTCGCCCGGGTTATCCCCGCATTGGCCTCCGGACCACCGGTCCGGGGGCCTTCGGCATTTCCCGAAAGGGCCGGACCGGTGGTGGACGCCCCGGGCCCGGCCCAGGCCGGACGCCCCGTCAGACACACTGTGCTTTTGTTGCGCGATTATCCAAAATCGATTTTGTTGCGCCGTCGGCCAAAATCCCAATCGCGACCGGCGACCAAGATCGCCATTCGGTAAGTAGGTTTCGATTTCATAGCGCTTCCCGGCGACAGCGCTTTCCGGGGTTCCTCGACTTCCCCACCCGTGCTACAAAACTGGTCTACACCACGTGTGGTGTAGACCAGTTTGCGGTTGGCCCCCTGTGCCTCCCCGACCGACCGCCATGCCGTTAGGAACCCACCCCCATGAGTCAGTCTGAGCAGGCACCGGCGCCCGCTAAGGCTCCGGCCGCGCCAAGCCCCGCCAAGCAGTTCGGCCAGAACCTCCTCCAGGGTCTGCAGAAGATCGGCCGCAGCCTCCAGCTGCCCATCGCGGTGCTCCCCGCCGCCGGTCTGCTGATGCGGCTCGGCCAGGACGACGTGTTCGGCAAGGACGGTCTCGGCTGGGACAAGGTCGCCGCGGTGTTCAACACCGCCGGCTCCTCGGTCTTCGACGCTCTCCCGATGCTCTTCGCGGTGGGCATCGCGATCGGCTACGCGAAGAAGGCCGACGGCTCCACCGCCCTGGCCGCGCTGGTCGGCTTCCTGGTCTACAAGAACGTGCTCACCGCGTTCCCGATCACCGAGTACAAGATCCTCCCCGGCAAGGACGAAGCCGCCACCTACCAGAACCCTGGTGTGCTCGGCGGCATCGTGATCGGCCTGTTGGCCGCGGTGCTGTGGCAGAAGTACCACCGCACCAGGCTGGTCGACTGGCTCGGCTTCTTCAACGGCCGCCGCCTGGTCCCGATCATCATGGCCTTCGTCGGCACCGCCGTCGGTGTCTTCTTCGGTCTGGCCTGGGGCCCGATCGGCGACGCCATCAAGAGCCTCAACGACACCCTGATCGGCGCCGGCGCGTTCGGCGCGGGCGCGTTCGGCCTGGTCAACCGCGGTCTGCTGCCGGTCGGCATGCACCAGTTCGTGAACTCCTACGCCTGGTTCCAGACCGGTGACTTCACCAAGCCCGACGGCACCGTCGTGCACGGCGACCTGACCCGCTTCTTCGCCGGCGACCCGACCGCCGGACAGTTCATGTCGGGCTTCTACCCGATCATGATGTTCGCGCTCCCCGCCGCCGCGCTGGCCATCGCCCACGCCGCCAAGCCGCACCGCCGCAAGGCCGTCACCGGCATGATGGTCTCGCTGGCCCTGACCTCCTTCGTGACCGGTGTCACCGAGCCGATCGAGTTCGCCTTCGTCTTCATCGCCCCGGTCCTGTACGTCATCCACGCGCTGCTCACCGCCGTCTCGATGACCGTGACCTGGGCGCTCGGCGTGCACGACGGCTTCACCTTCTCCGGTGGCCTGATCGACTACCTGCTGGCCTGGAACAAGGCCACCGACCCGTGGATGATCATCCCGCTCGGCCTGGTCTTCGCCGCGGTCTACTACTTCCTGTTCCGCTTCGCGATCGCCAAGTTCGACCTCAAGACCCCCGGTCGCGAGGACGACGACGAGATCGAGGACGTCACCAAGGCCTGAGGCCCGACGCCTGGAGCCCGACGCCCGCGTCACCGCGCGCCTCGAAGGCCCCGCCCCGCCGCTGCTCCCCCAGCGGCCGGGCGGGGCCTTCGGCGTACCCGGGCCCGCCCCGCGCGGCCCCGGGCCCGCCGAGCGGCCGTGTCCACGGACGGAAACGGCGGTTGACGAATCGCCGCAGGCCCTGGTCAACTGAAGCGGTGAACGCCTCGTGCCCGCTGGTCACCCGCAGCCACATCGACTTCGGTCGCGTGTGGTCCGCGGCGTGTCGCGGCTGAGCTGACCGTTCCCCCGCCGCCGCCCGGCTGACGACCCGCCCGGCGCCGGTCCTTCCCTCCCCCGCCCGTACGGGCTCCGCCCGCGGGCCGCCACCGCGCTCCCGCGCGCGCCCCGCGCACCCGTGCCCCGGCACGGGCCGCTCCGGTGCGCGCACGCGTCCGCACGAGGAAGTCAGGCTCACCATGCCCCGCCAACTGCACCTGTCCGCCGCCCTCGACAGCCCCGGCCGCTTCGACGCCGGGCACTACGCCTACCTCGCCCGCCTCGCCGAGCGGGCCACCCTGGACTTCGTCACCCTCGACGACTCCTTCGCCGCCGCGCCGAGCCGCCCCGACGCGCTCGCCGCCCTCGCCCGGATCGCCCCGCTGACCGGCCGGGTCGGCCTGGTGCCGACCGTCACCACCACCCACACCGAGCCCTTCCACACCTCGATCTCGGTCAACACCCTGGACTGGGCGAGCGAGGGCCGGGCCGGCTGGCTGGTCGGCGTCTCCACGACCGAGGCCGAGGCGCGGGCCTTCGGCCGCCGGCCGGTCGCCCCCGAGGACGAGCTGTGGGCCGAGGCCGCCGACGCCGTCGAGGTGGCCGCCCGGCTCTGGGACAGCTGGGAGGACGACGCGGAGATCCGCGACACCGCCACCGGGCGGTTCATCGACCGCGACAAGGTGCACTACATCGACTTCACGGGCCCGCGCTTCTCGGTCCGCGGCCCGTCCATCACCCCGCGCCCGCCCCAGGGCCGCCCGGTGGTCGCGGTGCCCGTCGCCGCCGCCGACCTCGCGCCGGACGCCTCCCCGGGCGGGCGCGCCCGGGTCGCCGCCGCCGTCCGGCACGCCGACGTCGTGCTGCTCGACGCCCCCGACCGCGCCGCCCGGCTGACCGCCGCCACCGAACTGCGGCTGCGGGCCGGCGAGGGCCTGCGCATCCTCGCCCGGCTCGACGCCGACCTCTCCGCCCTGCCCGACCGCGCCGCCGACGAGCGGCTGCTCGCCGAGCTCACCGCGACCGGCAGCGGCGTCGACGGCTTCCACCTCTCCCCCGCCGACCCGCCGCGCGACCTGGCCGCGCTGGCCGACCGGATCGCCCCCGTCCTGCGCGACGCCGGACTGCTGCGCGCCGGGTACACCGGCCGCACCCTGCGCGACCACCTCGGCCTGGCCCGCCCGGCCAGCCGCTACGCCGCCCGCCCGGCCGACGCCCCCACCGATGCCCCCGCCGCCTCCCCCACTGCTTCCCCCGCCCTCGCCGAGGTGACCCGATGACGGACCGACCGCTCAAGCAGATCCACCTCGCCGCGCACTTCCCCGGCGTCAACAACACCACGGTGTGGAGCGATCCGGCCTCCGGCAGCCACATCGAGTTCTCCTCCTTCCGCCACCTCGCGCAGACCGCCGAGCGCGGGAAGTTCGACTTCTTCTTCCTCGCCGAGGGCCTGCGGCTGCGCGAGTCCAAGGGCCGCATCCACGACCTGGACGTGGTCGGCCGCCCCGAGTCGATCACCGTGCTGAACGCGCTGGCCGCCGTCACCGAACGGCTCGGCCTGGCCGCCACCGTCAACGCGACCTTCAACGAGCCGTACGAACTCGCCCGCCGCTTCGCCTCGCTGGACCACCTCTCCGGCGGCCGCGCGGCCTGGAACGTGGTCACCTCGTCGGACGCCTTCACCGGGGAGAACTTCCGCCGCGGCGGCTATCTGGACCGCGCCGACCGTTACACCCGGGCCGCCGAATCCGTCCAGCTGGCACGGGAGTTCTGGGACGCCGGGGAGGAGACCGTCCGGCACTCGGGTCCGCAGTTCGAGGTCGAGGGCCGACTCTCGCTGCCACGGCCGCCGCAGGGCCACCCGGTGGTGATCCAGGCCGGGGACTCCGACGAGGGGCGGGAGTTCGCCGCCGCCACCGCCGACGTGGTGTTCTCCCGGCACTCCACCCTCGCCGACGGCCAGGCCTTCCACACCGACGTCAAGCGCCGGCTCGGCGCGTACGGGCGCAAGCCGGACGAGCTGAAGATCATGCCCGCGGCCACCTTCGCCCTCGGCGACACCGACGCCGAGGCGGCCGAACGCGCCCACGAGATCCGCCGGGCCCAGGTCGGCGCGCAGACCACGATCGCCTTCCTGGAACAGGTCTGGGGCGTCGACCTGTCCGACCACGACCCGGACGGGCCGCTGCCCGCCGTCGACCCCGACCCGGACAGCGACCTGGTCCAGGGCAGGGTCCGGCACGTCGACCCGGTGGCCGTCGCCGAACGGTGGCGGGCGGTGGCCGCGGAGAAGAAGCTGACCAGCCGCGAGCTGGTGATCGAGCTGACCGGCCGGCAATCCTTCATCGGCTCGCCGGCAACCGTCGCCGCGCAGATCGACCACTTCGTGCAGAACGACGCGGCCGACGGCTTCATCCTCGTCCCGCACCTCACCCCGGGCGGCCTGGACGAGTTCGTCGACCGGGTGGTGCCGCTGCTCCAGGAGCGCGGGGTGTTCCGCACCGACTACACCGGCTCCACCCTGCGGGAGCACCTCGGACTGCCGGTGCCCGGGCAGCGCTGAACGTTCACGGCCCGCCCGGAGCACCGGGCGGGCCGTGAACGGAAGGGCAGTCGGCCGGCACTCCCGTCCACACCGGTCCGCGGATCCCGCCGGGGCCGCTCAGACCTCGTACACCGCACCGGCCCGGGCGACCTCGACCGGCCCGGGGTAGGCGGCCGCGGCGTCCCGCCGGTTGTGCTCGGCGTCGGTCCACGGCGGGATGTGGGTGAGGACGAGCCGGCGGGCCCGGGCCGCGGCGGCGTGCTCGCCCGCCTCGCGGCCGTTGAGGTGGACGGCCTGGTAGGTGTCGCGCCCGTCGATGTACGCGGCCTCGCAGAGGAAGAGGTCGGTGTCGCGGGCGAGTTCGACGAGTTCGGCGCTCTCGCCGGTGTCCCCGCTGTAGACCAGCGAGCGGCCGTCGTGCTCCAGCCGGAACGCGAAGGCGTCGACGGGGTGGTTGACCTGGGCGACGGTGACCCGGAACGGGCCGAGCCCGAAGCTGCCGGGCGTGAGGGTGCGGAACTCGAACACCTCCTTCATCCCGGGGTTCTCCGGCATGTCGTAGGCGCGGGCGAGCCGTTCGGCGGTGCCGGCCGGGCCGTACACGGGCAGCAGCTCGGGGCAGCCCTCGGCACGGTAGTTGCGGGCCACCCAGTACGCGCACAGGTCGACGCAGTGGTCGGCGTGCAGGTGGCTGAGCAGGACGGCGTCGACGTCGTAGAGGCCGACGTGCTTCTGGAGGGCGCCGAGGGCCCCGTTGCCGAGGTCGAGGACGACGCGGTAGCCCTCGGCCTCGACCAGGTAGCTGGAGCAGGGCGAGTCGGCGGACGGGAAGCTCCCCGAGCACCCCACCACGGTCAGTTTCATCCGAGCCCCTCCGCCCCGACACGTCCTGGCTGCTGCTGGAAAACGGCATCACCGTCCTCCACGGAAAACAGCATGGAAAACGGCAGGCCGGGGCCGGTGGACCGGCCGGTAGCACTGCGTTGGTGTGTCGAGGGTAAGGGCGGAGCGGCACTTTGCCCCCGTCCCCGTGCCGGGCTGTGGGCGGAATCACCAGAACGCCCGGGGCGGGAGCGGGGCCGGTTGACGGGCCGGGGATCAGCGCCGCCGGGGCCGGTTGCGGGCCCAGGTACGGATGGTGAACGGGTACCAGCGCGGGTGGCCGCTGCCGTCGATCACATCCGGATCGGGCAGCAGCCGGTGCCGGCGGTAGCTGCGGACGGTCTCGCGCCGGACGTTGATGTGGCGGGCGATCTCGGCGTAGGACCACAGCTCGGGGCCACGGGTCACGGGGGCACCTCCGGGGGGACGGGGGCGGACGTTCGTGACGCAGCCTGGCGGGACCGGGCGGAACTCCGGGCACAGAACGGGCATTGTGGCAGTTCCGTGACGAACCGGAAGCAGTGCGCGGACAAACGCGCGGACGGACGTCCGGTGGTCGACTGCCGGACCGTCACGGCCCGCACGGTGGTGGCGTGCGCCCCCGGCCCGGTACGGTTCGCCGCATGAACGGCATGACCGCTGCCTGGCTCGTCCTGTCGCTGCTCGGCGTCGCGCTGCTGGCCGCCGCCGCGGCGGCGCTGGTGCGGCGCACCCGTCCGGCCCCGCGCCCGTCCGGACCGGCCGGACCGACGGGGCCGCGGCCACGGACGGGGGCCGGCCCGCAGCCGCAGGAGATCTGGTGGGCGCAGGTGCCGTTCGAGGACGGCCCCGGTTCCAAGGACCGCCCGTGCCTGGTGCTGCGGGTGCGCGGCCGGACCGCCACCGTCGCGAAGATCACCAGCAAGCACCACGCCGAGCGCCCGGGCGTGCTCGCGCTGCCGCCCGGTTCGGTGGGCGACCGGCAGGGCCGGACCAGCTGGCTGGAGACCGACGAGCTGCGCGAGGTGCCGCTGTCGGCGTTCCGCCGCCGGGCCGGCGCGGTGGACCGGCAGGTCTGGACCCGTACCCAGCGGGCCCTTCAGAGCCGCTGAGGCCGAGGCCTCAGGCCCAGAGCTGGCCCTGCAGCGCCTCGACCGCGGCCTCGGTGGACTCGGCGGTGTAGATGCCGGTGGACAGGTACTTCCAGCCGCCGTCGGCGACCACGAAGACGATGTCCGCGCGCTCCCCGGCGGCCGCCGCCTTGCGGCCGACGCCGATCGCCGCGTGCAGGATGGCGCCGGTCGAGACGCCCGCGAAGATGCCCTCCTGCTGGAGGAGTTCGCGGGTGCGGCGGACGGCGTCCGCGGAGCCGACGGAGAAGCGGGTGGTGAGCACCTCGGCGTCGTACAGCTCGGGGACGAAGCCCTCGTCCAGGTTGCGCAGCCCGTACACCAGGTCGTCGTAGCGCGGTTCGGCGGCGACGATCTTCACGCCGGGGACCTTCTCGCGCAGGTAGCGGCCGACGCCCATGAGGGTGCCGGTGGTGCCGAGTCCGGCCACGAAGTGGGTGACGGTCGGCAGGTCGGCGAGGATCTCGGGGCCGGTGCCGGTGTAGTGGGCGCCCGCGTTGTCGGGGTTGCCGTACTGGTAGAGCATGACCCAGTCGGGGTGCTCGGCGGCGGTCTCCTTGGCGATCCGGACGGCGGTGTTGGAGCCGCCGGCGGCCGGGGAGGAGATGATCTCGGCGCCCCACATGCGGAGCAGCTCGCGCCGCTCCTCGCTGGTGTTCTCGGGCATCACGCAGACCATCCGGTAACCCTTGAGCTTGGCGGCCATGGCCAGCGAGATGCCGGTGTTGCCGCTGGTGGGCTCCAGGATGGTGCAGCCGGGGGTGAGCCGGCCGTCGGCCTCGGCGCGCTCGATCATGTGCAGGGCCGGGCGGTCCTTGATCGAGCCGGTGGGGTTGCGGTCCTCCAGCTTGGCCCAGAGGCTCACCAGGCCCTCGGCGTTGCCGGGGACGGCGGCGGACAGCCTCGGCAGGCGGACCAGCGGGGTGTTGCCGACTGCTTCGAGCGGACTGTCGTAACGCAAGGGAGGCCTCCGGCCAAGGCGGTGAGGGTGGCGGGGGTGGTTCCCCCGCCGCGGCGGGGGAACCCCGGGGCGGGTCTAGCGGGCGCCGCCGGCCACGGCGGGCAGGATGGTGACGCTGTCGCCGTCGGCGAGGGCGGTGGAGATGCCCTCCAGGAAGCGGACGTCCTCGTCGTTCAGGTAGACGTTGACGAAGCGGCGCAGCTCGCCGCCCTCGACCAGGCGGGCGGCGATGCCCGGGTGGCGGGCGTCGAGGTCGGCGAAGAGTTCCCCGAGGTTGCTGCCGTTGCCCTCGACGGCCTTGGCGCCGTCGGTGTAGGTGCGGAGGATGGTCGGGATGCGGACCTCGATGGCCATGAGTGCGCTCCTGTGCGGGTCGTGGAGTGGGTGGGCCGCTGCGGACGCGGCAGGGCGGAGGGGGGTGCCCGGGGCTCGGCGTCGCCGGTGGGCGGCGGGCCCGGGTGAGGTGGTGAAGCGGCTCTCAGCGCGAGCGCGCGGGCGTGCCGGGACAGATCGCGCCGGCGTGCCGGCACAGGTCGATGTGCAGGCGCGCCACGAGGCGGGTGCCCGGGGCCTGAGTGCTCACATCGACGGAACGCATGGACTCATCGTATAGATTCCCGGGCCCGCTCCGACATGCCCGTCTCGGGATCCGGATGTTCCCGTTCCCAGGACTGAGACGACGACGGCCCGCCGCCCCTTCGGGAGGGGTCGGCGGGCCGGGTTCGCGGGTGGGCCGGTCAGGCCGGGTAGGCCTCGACGACCTGAACGTCTTCCTCTGTGATCTCGCCGTCCACGATGCGGAACGAGCGGAACTGGTAGGGGTCGTCCTCGCCGTTGCCGTCGGCGGTGGAGACCAGGACGTAGTGGGCGAACGGTTCGGAGGCGTAGCTCACGTCGGTGCGCGAGGGGTAGGCCTCGGTGGCGGTGTGCGAGTGGTAGACGATCACCGGCTCCTCGTCGCGGTCGTCCATCTCGCGGTAGAGCTTGAGCAGGTCGCCCGAGTCGAACTCGTAGAAGGTCGGCGAGCGGGCGGCGTTGAGCATCGGGACGAACCGCTCGGGTCGGCCGCTGCCGGCCGGTCCGGCGACCACGCCGCAGGCTTCGTCCGGGTGGTCGGCGCGGGCGTGGGCCACGATCCGGTCGCGGAGTTCTCGGGTGATGGTCAGCATGCGGCTCAGGATAGCCACGCCCCGGCGGATGGCCGCCGGGGCGTCCGGGGCGCGGTCAGTGGGTGTCCACGTTCCCGTCGCGGGCGTCCGCGGTGCCGGCGGCGGCGGGCTCCGGCGCCGGGGCGCCGCCGCGCAGGGCCCGCGGGTCGCGGCGCTTGAGCACCTGGTAGCCGACCACCAACAGCAGGGCCCAGCCCGGGAAGACGAACAGCGAGATCCGGTTGTCCCGGTCCAGGCCGATCAGCACCACGACCAGGGCGAGGAAGGCGAGCGCGGCCCCGCTGACCCAGGCGCCGCCGGGCGCCTTGAAGGAGGGCGGCGGAAGGTGGCCGGCCTGCCAGGCCCGGCGGTAGCGGATCTGGGAGATGAGGATCATCGCCCAGGTCCACAGGCCGCAGACCGTGGCGACCGAGGTGATGTACTCGAACGCCCGCGCCGGGACGAGGTAGTTGAGGACCACGCCGACGCCCATCAGCAGGCTGGAGACGGTGATCGCGAAGGCCGGGGTGCGGCGGGAGTTGAGCCTGGTGAGCCGCCCCGGGGCCTGGCCGCTCAGCGCGAGGTCGCGCAGCATGCGGCCGGTGGAGTACATCCCGGAGTTGCAGGAGGAGAGCGCCGCGGTGAGCACCACGAAGTTGATGATGCCGGCCGCCGCCGGGATGCCGATCTTGCCGAAGGCGGCGACGAACGGGCTGACGCCGGGCTGGAATTCGGTCCACGGCACGAGCGAGAGGATGACCACCAGGGCGCCGATGTAGAACAGCATGATCCGCCACGGCAGCGTGTTGATGGCGCGCGGCAGGGTCTTCTCGGGGTTCTCGCTCTCGCCCGCGGTGACGCCGACGAGTTCGACGCCCAGGTAGGCGAACATGACGATCTGGAGGGTCATCACGGTGGAGCCGATTCCCTGCGGGAAGAAGCCGCCGTCCTGCCAGAGGTGGCCGAGTGACGCGGTGTCACCGGCCTTGCTGAAGCCGAGGGTCAGCACTCCGACGCCGATCAGGATCATGCCGATGATGGCGGTGACCTTGACCATGGAGAACCAGAACTCGATCTCGCCGAACAGCTTCACCGAGATCAGGTTGGCCGCGTAGAGCACGACCAGGAAGGTCAGCGCGCTGATCCACTGCGGTATGTCGGGCGCCCAGAACCGTACGTAGACGGCGGCGGCGGTGGTCTCCGCCATGCCGGTGACGACCCAGAACAGCCAGTACGTCCAGCCGGTCACGTAGCCGGCGAAGGGGCCGAGGAACTCCCGGGCGTACTCGGCGAAACTGCCGGAGACCGGGCGGTAGGTGAGCAGTTCGCCGAGCGCCCGCATGATCACGAAGATCACCAGGCCGGCGACGGCGTAGGAGAGGATCAGACTCGGGCCGGAGCGGGAGATCGCGGTGCCCGCACCGAGGAACAGGCCGGTGCCGATGGCTCCGCCGATCGCGATCATCTGGATCTGGCGGCTGCCGAGCCCGCGCTCGTAGCCCTCCGCATCCGGTGGATTGTCGACCATTTCGTCGTACAACTTCTCGGCCACTGTGCACCGTCCTGGTCGGTCTCGGGGGTGGAGAAGTCGTACCACGCGGGGTTCGGATAGCGGTGTCCATCTGAGCGTTATTTGAGCATGGCCTGGTATGGTTTGCCCGATTTTCATAAGAAATGCCCCGACCGATCGTCCATATTCTGGACAAAACGGCCGAGGCTTGCCCGGAATCGGGCAGGATCACTCCCCCACGAGGGTCAGCCCGCGCGGAATCAGTCCGCCATGGCCTCCAGCAGCGACTCCTGCAGGGCGCCCAGCCACAGGTACGCCATCACCAGCGGCTTGCGCTCGTCCCCGTCAGGCAGCTCGTAGAGGCCGTCCTCGTCCTCCTCGGTGACCTCCAGCCGGACGCCGACGGCCAGCCGCAGGTCGTTCAGTGCGCCCAGCCAGCGCTGGCAGTCGGACACGGCCAGCTTGAGCACCCCGCCGCCGTCGCCGAGGCCGTCCAGCGCCCGGACGACGAACAGCGCGTCGTCCCGCTTGCGGGCCCGCAGGTCCAGCTCGGTGAAGCGGCGGAACTCCCCGGACGCGACCTTCGCCTCCTCGTCGTCCGGCTTCTCCGGGTCGCCGTAGGCGTCCGGGAAGAGCCGGGCCAGCACCGGGTCGGCGGGCGCCTCGGTCGGCCCCTCGGCGAACAGCGCGGCCAGCGGGTCGTCACTGCCCCCGCCCGGGCCGGGGCCGATCAGCTCCAGCAACTGCACTTCCAGCGAGCGCAGGATGGAGGCCTCCCACTCGTCCAGCGCGATCGCCGCGCCGCCACCGCCGGTGCTCTCGAACAACCCAGCCATCTGTATCGGTCAGCCCGTCTTCGTCGTCTTCGGTCGTACGGCCGGCGGCCCGGCACCGATCGGGTCGGTACCGGCCGCCCGTGCCCGGTCGCGCCGGCGCCCGTCCCGCCGGCGCCGGTCGGCCCGGCGTCAGTCGTGCTGCAGCGTCGCCCAGAGGCCGTAGCCGTGCATCGCCTGGACGTCGCGCTCCATCTCCTCGCGGGAGCCGCTGGAGACCACCGCCCGACCCTTGGTGTGGACGTCCATCATCAGCTTCCTGGCCTTGTCCTTCGGGTAGCCGAAGTAGGCCTGGAAGACGTACTGGACGTAGCTCATCAGGTTGACCGGGTCGTTGTGCACGATGGTCACCCAGGGCGTGTCCGGCTCGGTCACCGGTACCCCTTCGACCTCCGGGCGCTCGATCTCCACGGGCGCGACGCTCACGCCGGGTCCTCCTCGCTGCACAGTCGTCCGTAACCCCTCACGCCCCATGCTGCCATCCGGGCGACACCCGGGCGATTCCGGCCCGGCATGCTCCCCGAGAAATCGTCACTCTGACGCTAAGTGGTAGTAGCATCATCCGTATGGACGCCACTTCAGTGCGCGCGGCCTGCTCGACCGCGCTGCTCACCGACCGCTACGAGCTCACCATGCTGCAGGCCGCCCTGCGCAGCGGGGCCGCGCACCGCCGCTCCGTCTTCGAGGTGTTCACCCGCCGCCTGCCGAGCGGTCGCCGCTACGGCGTCATGGCAGGCACCGGCCGGGTGCTGGACGCCATCGAGAACTTCCGCTTCACCACCCCCCAGCTGGACTGGCTGGCCGACCAGGACGTGGTCGACGAGGACACCCTGCGCTTCCTCGCCGACTACCGCTTCCGCGGCGACGTCCACGGCTACCCCGAGGGCGAGGTCTACTTCCCCGGCTCGCCGCTGCTCACCGTCGAGGGCAGCTTCGCCGAGGCCGTGATCCTGGAGACGGTGATCCTCTCGATCCTCAACCACGACTCGGCCATCGCCGCGGCCGCCTCCCGGATGACCGCCGCCGCCGGCGGCCGCCCGGTGATCGAGATGGGCGCCCGCCGGGCCCACGAGCACGCCGCCGTCTCCGCCGCCCGGGCCGCCTACGTGGCCGGCTTCGCCGCCACCTCCGACCTGGAGGCCGGCTTCACCCACGGCATCCCGACCACCGGCACCGCCGCCCACGCCTTCACCCTGGTGCACGACAGCGAGCGGGACGCCTTCAAGGCGCAGATCGCGTCCATGGGCCGGGGCACCACGCTGCTGGTCGACACCTTCGACCTGCGCGAGGCCGTACGCACCGCGGTCGAGGTGGCCGGCCCCGAACTGGGCGCCGTCCGGATCGACTCCGGCGACCTCACCCTGCTGGCCCACCGGGTCCGCCGCCAACTGGACGACCTCGGCGCCGACCGGACCAGGATCATCGTCACCTCGGACCTGGACGAGTACGCGATCGCCGCCCTGGCCGCCGCCCCGGTGGACGGCTACGGCGTCGGCACCAGCCTGGTCACCGGCAGCGGGCACCCGACCTGCGCGATGGTCTACAAGCTCGTCGCCCGCGCCGAGACCGACGGCGGGCCGCTGGTCCCGGTGGCCAAGCGCGCGGCCGGCGGCAAGACCAGCATCGGCGGCCGCAAGTGGGCCGCCCGCCGGCCCGACGCCGACGGCGTGGCCGAGGCCGAGGTGGTCGGCACCGGGCCCGTCCCGGAGGAGCTGCGGCCGCAGCTGGTGCAGGTGCCGCTGGTGCTGGCCGGCGAGACCGTCGGGCGGGAGCCGCTGAGCGCCGCCCGCGACCGGCACGTGCGCGCCCGCGCCGCGCTGCCGCTGTCGGCCACCCAACTGTCCAAGGGCGACCCTGTCCTGCCGACCGAACTGGTGCTGCCCGCCGGGCCGGCCCGCTGAGCCGAGCCCGGGGCCGGTCCGGCGTGCCGGCCCCGGGCACCGGACCCGCCCCGGGGCTTCCGCCCCCGCGTGCCACTCCCTAGAGTCAGCCGTAGAGTTCCCCGAGTTCCCCCGGAGCTCCCCGAGGACCCCCCGCGCCCGGCACGGCCGGGCCGCGCACTCCCGAGGGCTCCCCCACCGGGGCGCCGCCTCCGCGGGCCCCCGAGATCCGAGGTTGCGAGTCATGTACCGGGCACTGATCGTCGTCGACGTGCAGAACGACTTCTGCGAGGGCGGCAGTCTGGCCGTCGCCGGCGGCGCCGAGGTGGCCGCCGCCATCACCGACCTGATCGCCGAGTCCTCCCCCGGCTACCGGCACATCCTCGCCACCCGCGACCACCACATCGACCCGGGCGCCCACTTCTCCGCCGAGCCGGACTACGTCGACAGTTGGCCGCCGCACTGCGTGGCCGGCACCGAGGGCGTGGGCTTCCACCCCAACTTCGCGCCCGCCGTCATCTCCGGCGCGGTCGAGGCGGTCTTCGACAAGGGGGCCCACTCGGCGGCGTACAGCGGCTTCGAGGGGCTGGACGAGAACAACCGCGGTCCGGTGGAGTGGCTGCGTGAGCGGCAGGTCGACCGGGTCGACGTGGTCGGCATCGCCACCGACCACTGCGTCCGGGCGACCGCGCTGGACGCGGCCCGGGCGGGCTTCACCACCCGCGTGCTGCTGGACCTCACCGCCGGGGTCGCCCCGGAGACCACCGCCGCCGCGCTGGCGGAGCTGCGGGCGGCCGGGGTCGAGCTGGTCGGCGAACCGGTGGTGCGTCCGTAGCGGCTCCGGTGGACGCGGGCGCGGTGCCCGCGGAGCCGCCGTCCGCTCAGACCACCAGCAGCTCCACCACGTCCGTCCCGCCGGCCCGGTACGCCTCGCGCAGTTCGCCGCCGACCGCGTCCGGGTCGGCGGCCAGCCGCGCCCCGCCGACGTACACCACCCGGACGCCCAGGTACTCCATCCGCTGCCGGCCGCCGCGCACCCAGGCGGCCTCGCCCTCGCTCACGCAGCGCAGCTCCGGGTCCACCTCCACCGCGACGCCCCGCTCCGGCCAGTAGAGGTCCGGGACGGCGATGTAGGTGCCGCCGCCCATCCGCAGCTCCGGGGCGTTCAGCGGGGCGGGCAGCCGCCACTCGTCCACCAGCCGGCCCAGCCGCTCCAGCACCACGTCCCGTTCGGCGGCGAGGAGTTCGTCCAGCGCGGCCCGCACCCGGGGCTCGCGGGTCAACCCGGAGTCGGCCAGCTCGGTCACCAACTCCTGTACCGTGCAGCGGTTCCCGGGCCCGGCGACGGCCTCCCGCAGCACCGCGCGCACCGGCGCCGGGCCACCCGGCTCCGCCGTCCACTCGACCAGCGCGTCGGCGACCGCCCTGGCCACCGGCGCACAGGCCAGACCGTGCACCGAGCGGGCCACCAACTCCCGTTCGGTGCGCCGGATCCGCACCCCGCCGACATCCTTCAGCCGGCGCTGCCGGGGCACCAGGACGTCCACCCCGGTCACCGCGGGCAGCCGGGGCACGACGGTGAAGCCGTACAGCGCCAGCGCGGCCGCGCCGGTGATCACCGCGCCCTCCCCGCGGCCCTCCTGGCGCCCGTTCTGCGCGGCGTACAGCAGCGCGGCCCACATCCGCTGCTCCGGGGTGGGCTCGGCGGCCTGCAGCAGGTAGACCCTGGGCAGCATCCGCTGCCAGGGACCGCCCCGGCGGCAGTGCTCGGTGATGATCCGGGCCGGCACGCCCCGGGCGCGCAACTGACTCGCGGTGACGACGTTCTGCTGACGCTTCGCCAGGTCCTCCAGGGACGGCGGCGGGGACGGAATCCGGTAGCTCATGCCGACACCATCCCCAACCGCCCACACCCGCGACCGGGACCCTGACGCACTGTTACCCAACCGTCGCGAAATCGGGATCAGCCCGCACTAAAGTCCTCATACCCTCACTCATTTGGAGTAATTGACGCTCATCAGGTTGTCATATGTGATCGAAAACGATCGCCAACCTGGTCGCCTGACCCAGAGTGACCAAGGGCATACGGCGAGGGACTCCCAAGGCGTCAATCCCGCCCCGGGGATTGCCTAGGCTTACGTCATGTCACGTGACGAGACCGCCGGCCTCCGCGCGGCCCAGCTCCGCCTCGGCCGTCTGCCCGGATACGTCCGCCGCCCGGACCCCGCCCGCCGCAGCGGCGAGAAGGGCCATACGTACAAGAAGGGCTGGGAGGTCCGCTTCACCGCGCGCAGTGAGGCCGAGATAGCAGAGATCCGCGACCTCGTGGTCGCCGCCGGGTTCGCCCCGGCCAGGCCCTTCTTCAAGGGCCACCAACTCATCCAACCCGTCTACGGCATGGCGGCCGTGCAGGCCTACCTGGCCGCTAGACAGGCCGCCGAGGAACACGCCGCCCGGGCCGCGCTCGGCCGCCGACGACGGGCGGCGGGACGGCCCGCCGGAACCCTCGCGGCCGGCGGGCTCACCCCCGGAACGCTGACCGGCGGCGGGCACGCCCCCGGGGGGCACGCCGCGGGTGGACACGCCCCGGGCACGCACGCCACGGGCACGCACGCCACGGGTGGACACGCCCCGGGTGGGCACCCCTCGGGCGCGGCGCACCGGCGCGAGCGCGAGGAGGCCGCCGCCGGGGCGGCCGCGGCGGCTGCGGCCGCTGCCGCCACGGCGGCGCAGGCGGCCCGACGGCGGGCCGTCGAAGCCTTCCCGACCCAGGTCGAACGGGACACCGCCGCCGACCGGATCTCCCCCACGGAGGCCCGGACCACCTCCTGACGGGCAGTCGGTCCGCCCGCCCCACCGCCCCGGCCGGTCCCGTCCAGACCGCCGGGGCGCGGTCGATGCGCGCGGCGGGCCCGGCCCGCCGCCTCCGCGGGCCCGCCCGTCCGGCGGCCCGTCCCGCGCACGCCGCCCCCGTGTACACCCCCGTGCACGCCCCCGTGCACACCCTCCCCGGTGGGCGCCGTCCCCCGTGCGGTCGTCACCGTGGTGACGACCATGCCCCCGTCCGTGGTGATCTTCACGACGATCTCCGCGCTGATCGCGAGCGCGGTTGTGCGGGTGGTTGTGCGCGCACAGGTTCGCGCCCCGGGCGTGGACGCCAGCCTCCCCAGGCCCTACGGTGGCACATCAACTGCCTTGCAGCCACCGCCGTCCACACCCTCTGACCAGCCGCGACACGCTCGCACCTACGAGCCCCACGCCACTGCGCAGCACTGCCCCACCGGCCCTCGCCGCCCCCCCCGCCCGGTCGTCCCGCCGCCTCGTCGCACCCGGTCTCCACCGGAACCGGCCTGGCGGCGACGGGTTCCGGGCATTCCATCGGATTGGTCACCCAGCGCACCGAGGGCCTACCGTAGAGTGAGCACAGATGATCGACCGTCAGAAATCCATCTCCCTTTTTGAGAAGCCGAGATGACCAACCGTCACGAACGTTCCGCCGAGCCGCCCCCGGGGCCCGGCGAGCCGGCGGACGTACCACTGGAGTTCACCGCGTTCTGCGAACTCCACCGCCCCCGGTACCTCAGCTACGCGCACGTGTGGCTGACCGAGCACAGCGCCGCGACCGCCGCCGTCCAGCAGGCCTTCGCGGAAATCGCGGTGCTCTGGCGGGAGTTGATGGGCAGCTCCAACCCGACCGCGCACGCCTGGGAGATCCTGCGCGGCACCGTCGCCGACCACAGCCGCCGGATGCCCGCCGCCCCGGAACGCCACCCGGCCGACGACGACCTGGCGATCCTGCACTACGTCGTCGGCCTCGCCGCCCCCGAGATCGCCGACGTCATCGGCACCGACGCCGCCAGCGTGGCCGGGCGACTGCGCCGCACCATGCTGCGCGAGGCCTCCGGCTGGTGACGCCGCACCCCGGCCGCCGGCACCGGCCCCTCCGCCGGCCGGGGCCCTTCCCCCAGGCCCCCGCCCGGCCTCAGACCCGCTCGCCCGTCACGTCGAACAGGTGGTGCACCGGGTCGTGGATCAGGTACCGGGAGAACGACTCGACCGTGAACCGCGCCCCGTCGCCGCGGTTCCCGGTCCGCTCCCACTGCGCACCGGCCACCCGCCCGAAGGCCACGGCGAGCGTCTCCGCGGCCTGCGCCAACTCCCCGGCCACCACCCGCGGATCCTGCTCCCCGTAGCGCTCGGCGACGGCCGTCCCGTCCTGGTCCCAGTTGGGGAACAGCGGGTCGTCCCGGTCCAGCATCAGCCCCAGCCGGACGTCGAACAGCCGGAAGACGTCCCGGACGTGGCACGCGTACTCCAGCGCCGACCACACCCCCGGCGCCGGCCGCCGGCGCAGTCCCTCCCCGTCCCCCGCCAGCACCGCCAGCCAGCCCTCCGCGTTGGCCCGGACCATCCCGGCGACGTCCTCCCGCACCACTCGCGGGGTGTCCAACCCGCAGTCGGGGCAGGGGCGTTCCAGCACCCAGGTCCAGTCCTTGGTGTCCGGGACGATCCCCGCGTCGACGGTGGCCCCCGGCGTGCTCTCAGAAGTACTCATGGGCCCAGCATCCCCGTCACCGGAGGGCCCCACCAGCGGCATTGACGCCAGCCGTCGCCGAATTACTGCCACCCCAACGCGCCCGCCCGGCGCACTCGCCCGACACGCGCCCCCACCCCCACGCGCACTCCAGGACAAATGCGTGGACGAACCGGAACCCGGCCACCCATCCTGGGCACCATGACCGCCGATCTCGCCGCCCTCGCCGTCAAACCCACCCTGCACGGCCCCACCGTCCGACTCGTCCCCCTCGACGAACGGCACACCGACCCGATGTGGGAACTCTGCGCCGACGAGGAGACCAACCGGCTCACCGGCACCCGCACCACCTTCACCCGCGACCGGATCCACCAGTGGTGCACCACCCGCGCCGAACAGCCCGACCGCCTCGACCTCGCCGTCGAAGACCCCACCACCGGCCGCTTCCTCGGCGAAACCGCCCTCACCGACGTCGACCCCGACAACTCCTCCGCCAGCTACCGGATCGCCCTCACCCCGGACGCCACCGGCCGCGGCATCGGCACCGAAACCACCCTCCTGGTCCTGCGCCACGCCTTCGAGACCATCCGCCTCAACCGCGTCCACCTCGAAGTCTTCGAGTACAACGAACGCGCCGCCCACGCCTACCGCAAGTCCGGCTTCACCCTCGAAGGCCGCTCCCGCCAAGCCCACCACTGGGACGGCCGCTACTGGGACGTCCCGCAGATGGCCGCCCTACGCACCGAATGGCTCGCCACTCACTGACCCCGCCGCCGCCCCCGCACCACGAACACCACGACGAGCCCGACAGCACCGATCAGCAGGCCGACCAGCCCCACACGGACCCACACCACGGTCGAGCTGTGGCTACTCCCGCTGTCCCCCTCGGGGACCATGGGCGCCACGGAGGGTTCGTCGGTCTCCTCATCCACCGGAGGCGGCGTGCCCTTCGCTTCCAGTCGCCCGATCAGGGGATTCTCCCGAGGCCCGTTGTCCACGGCCGGATTCGCTTCCAGGGCCTTCGCCGGCGCGACGATCCCGTAGCCGTACTGGTTGTTGGGCACCGCCGTCCCGTTCGCCGGCGGGGTGGCCGATTTGATCATCCGATTGATCACCTGTCCGGCCGACAGGTTCGGATACTTGGACCGGATGAGCGCTGCGGTCGCAGAGACATAGGCAGTGGAATCCGACGTGCCGCTCCTGCGCTCGTAGCCCGTAGAGGACTTCAACGCGGAACGGTAGATGCCCACACCGGGCGCGGCCAGCGTGGTCTCGACGCCCGATGTGGAACGCTCCCACACAGACCCGTTGGAGTCCACGGCTCCCACCGCCACGACACCGGGGAAAGCCGCCGGATACTCGAGCCCCAGCCCGGTCCCGCTGTTGCCGGCGCTGGCGACCAGAACGATGTCCTTGGACACCGCGTAGTTGACCGCCTTCCGCAGCTTCGAGTCGAAGCGGGAATAGCCTCCGAGGGAGATGTTGACGACCTTCGCGCCGTGGTCCGCCGCGAAACGAACCGCGTCCGCCAAGTCGTTCTGCTGAGGATCAGGGGACGGCTGCGGCTCGACGGTGGAGTTCGACTCAGGGCCGTCGCCATCGGACTTGATCTTCACCGGAAGGATCTTCGCCTTCGGGGCAAGCCCCATGATCCCTTCCCGGGAGCCATGTCCGTGCCCCGCGATCAGGGTCGCCATCCCGGTTCCGTGACCGTCGTTGTCCACTCGCCCGTCGGTGTTGCCACCGGAGAAGTCACCTCCGGGTAGCACCTGTCCGGTCAGATCGGGCTGGTCCTGACTCACCCCCGTGTCGATCACGGCGACGACCACACCTTCGCCCTGGCTCGTCGGCCAGACCTTCGTCTCCGCCTCGAAGGCCTTCAGAGCCCACTGCTGGTCCCTGATCTGATCGGCCGATGCCAATGGCGCGGCGACACCCCAGATCAGTGCCCCGGCGGCAAGGGCCGCCGTACCACGTACCAACCGGCGGCTCGTCAAGCCTGGTCACCCCACTCAGCGCGGCATCCCGCAGGTCACCGACCTGCGGGATGCGATCAGAACCGTCGTCCGCTAACGGACCGGATTTCATTCCACCACGTTCGGATTCGCGGGCTTGTCCGACGCCCAGGTCTCCTCGTCCTCGACGAGGTAGTCCGGCCGCTTGCCGTCCTCCTCCCGGTCCTTCCTGTGTCCCCGCGCTCCGCCCAGCGGGACACCGGGAGACAGGCCGTTCGTGGCAGCGACACCCGAATCGACCCTGAGCCGGTTTCGCGCCCCCAACCCGGACCCGCCCTCTGTGAATGACTGCTTGCCTTGCGTTCCACCCGGCCTCGCCATCTCTCCGGAGACGCCGCCAGGTCGAGCCAGAGATGCCCCGGCCTGCTTGCCTGCCGGCGCTCCACGACCTCCGGAGCCGATGCCGGGATAGACCTCGCCGGAACCGCCGAAGGCACGACCTCCACGCGGCCCAGAGCCCTCGGCCGGCATCACCCCACGCGAGACACCCCCATCGACAGGACCGATCTTCCCCGGGCCGACGATCGGCCCGGCCGGAGAGGCAGTTGCCGGGCCGGCAGTACGGGGAGCCTCATGACCGCTGCTGCCGCCAACCAGCCCGGTGGCGGAGCCCCCGGTCTGCACGAGATCCAGTCCGGAGGTTTGCGTCCCGGCGAGCCCCGGACTCGGCAGGCTTCCGCTCGCGGGTGCCGCCGGCCTGCCGGAAATACCATCACCGGAACCATTGCTCAAAGGGGCCGACGGCTTCGGCGGGGCCTGCGCCGTACCGCCCTTGATCCCCGAGTCGGTCTGAGCGGGCACGCTCCTCGCCACGGAACGAGCTGCCATCGGCGGCTGGGAGGAACTCTGGCGCTGAGGGGGTGGCGCAGTGGTCGCCCGGGTCGATGCCCCCGCCGCCCCCATCGAGGTGCCCGACATCATTGCGGCTGCCGTCGCTGCGGCTCCGATCGGATCGCCCTGGGCCCCGTCCGTCGGGTCGTCCCGGATCGGCTGCCGCGGCTTCGGGTCGTACGGCGGTGGGGGCTTCAGGGCCGGGGTGGCGATGCGGTAGTGCATGGCGAGGGTTTGCATGATGGCGGCCGCTTCGGCCTTCTTGCGGTCGGCGAGGGGGATGTGTTCGTCCTCGTCGCCGAAGAGGGCGTCGCCGACGGTGTCCTTGACCTTGTCCCAGTTGCCGGGTTCCTCGGGCATGTCGCGTTTGGCCTTGGCCATGGCCTCGGACGCGTTGTGGAGGATGTTGGCCGCGTCGTTGGCGTAGGCGGCGGCGTTGTTGATGCTGGCGGCCAGGGTGAGCATGCGGGTGTGGAAGGCGTCGCTGGTGGTGCCTTCCCAGGAGGTGGCGGCTTCGGTGCTGGCCTTGGTGAGGGTCTGACGGATCTGCTTGAGGGTGTCGGCGGCCCTGCGCCAGGGGTCGCCGGCGGCCATCACCGCGCCGGGGTCGAGGGCCTGGGCCATCGTGCGGAGTTGGGCGTGGCTGTACTTGGTGAAGTCGGTGTAGACCACGGGCGGTCGGCCTCCGTTCGGTCCGGGCGGGCGCGGGTCAGACGGTGGCGTTGCCGCGGGTGGACGGGGTGCGGTTCTGCTGGGCCGCGGCCTGGCTGCTCGCGGAGGGCTGGGCGACGGACCAGCCGTCGTCGCCGACCTTGAGCCTGGTGGCGGCGTGCCGGTCCTGCTCCTCGTAGTTGACGGCGGTGAGGTCGGCTTTCTGCTGGGCCTCGTTCACGGCGTCCTGGAGCTGGTTGAGGACGTCGCGCAGCGCGTCCCGCATGGTGCCGTAGCGGCCGTGGATCTCGGTGGCTTCGGCGAAGGTCCCGAAGGCGTTCTTGCCGATGGCGCTGCGCCCGTGCGCGTCGGTGCCGTCGGCGTGCTTCTGGAAGTCGGCGAGCAGGAGCCGTACTTGGCCGGCGAAGGTGCGGAGCTGTTCGACTTCGATGCGGTAGCCCTGTCCGGCTCCGCCGGTGGAGCCGGTACCGGTGCTCCCTGTTCCCATTTCGGCGCCCCCCGTGCGTCCGTCCCTGGCGGTCGGGGCCGGGCCCCGGTGTCTCATGTCTAACACACCGGGCCCGAATCCGGCCGGGGGCTTGGTCAGTTCGCGTTCGTCCCGGTCTGCTGGGCGTCGGCGAGGGCGCGTCGGCAGAGGGAGTCGGCGTGCCGGGTGGTTTCGGGGAGGCGGTAGTGGCGGGCGAGGTCGAGGGTGGTGCGGACGGCGGTGTCGAGGCCGGTCCGGTGGCCGACGGAGACGAAGACGGGTTTCACGCCGGTCCTGGTGCGCACCGCGCGGCCGACTTCCTCGCCGGTGGCGGGGTCGGTGAGGGGCGTCCAGGAGCCGCGGGCCGCGTCGGGTGTGTGGTGGTCGAAGGTGAAGGGGGTCTTGGCGACGCCGAGGGTGCGCAGTCCGGTGAGGACGCCGAGGTGGCTGGCGAGGCCGAGGCGGCGGGGGTGGGCGAGGCCGTAGCCGTCGCAGACGACGGTGTCGGGGGTGCGGGTGAGTGCGGCCAGGGCGTCGAGGACGGCGGGGAGTTCGCGGAAGGCGAGCAGTCCGGGGACGTACGGGAAGGCGATCCGGCCGATGGCGGTGGCCTGTTCGACCACCTCCAGGGTGTCCCGGTCGAGGAGGACGGCGGCGGCGACGACGAGGTCGCGGTCGTCGTCGTAGGCGACGTCGACGCCGGCGATGAGTGTGCCGGGGGCGGCGGGGTCGTGGCCCGGGTCGTCGTGGGCCTGGACGAGCGGGCGCAGCCGCTCCTGTTCGGCGAGTGCCTCGGCCTCGGTGGTGGGCCAGTCGGCGGGGATGGGCATGTCGGTTCCCCCGGGTGGTGGTGGCGTGGGCGGTGACGCGTGGTGTCGACGGGTTCCGGTTCACCGTACCGACCGGGTCGGACGACCCCGGGGTGAGCCCGTGCGCCCCCTGTGCCCCCGCGTTCGGGGTCTAGCCTGGACGTACCCGTCTCCCCGCGGGGTAGGACCACGGGATCCGGCACCATTCCCGCCCGTTCCCCCCGACGTGCGAAGGACTCCCCGCCATGCCGCGCCCCTCCGTCGCCCAGGCCTGCCTCGGCTCGTTCACCGTCGTCGCCTCCACGGTGGCACTGCTGGCCGTCTCGGGCGCCTCGGGCGTCCTGGCGGTCGCGGTGCTGGTGGGGTTCGCGCTGGCGCTCGGCACCGTGGTGACGGTGCTTTCGATGTCGGCCGCCGCGGCCAGGGCGGCCGCCGAGAAGGCCGCTCCCGCGGATCCGGCCGGTGCGGCCGACCGGACGGCGGCCGCCGCCGGGCACGCGTACGCCCGGCAGCGCTGATCCGCCGCCGGGCGCGGTCGCGTCCTGCCGCTCCGCTCAGACCTCCGTGGTGACCACCACGGTCTTCGCCGCCTTGTCGTGCAGGCACTGCCGGTAGGGCTTGTCGAAGACGCCGAAGAATCCGTCGACGATCCACCAGAGCGCGGCGCAGCAGATGACGGCCGGGAGGATGAAGACGGCGGCGCGGGTCCAGGCTGCGGACGGGGTGGGTTTGTTCCCGTCGACAAGCATGGCGACCCGGACCTTCATCGCTTTCTTGCCGAGGGTCTGGCCGTCCCGGCTGAGCATCAGGGCTTCGTAGACGAGGTAGATGGCGCAGCCGAGCCAGAAGGCCTCGGTGGAGCCGTTGCGCGTGCTGAGGTCGACGAAGGGCCCCACGACGATCACGGCGATGACCTGCACCAGGGCGTAGTCGATCAGCCGGGCGAGGATCCGCTTGGGCCAGGTGCCGATGGGCGGCATGCCGGGGACGGGGCCGGCGCCGGGTGTGCCGTACGCACCGGGTCCGTAGCCGGTTCCGTGGCCGGGCGGCGGCTGGTCGTACGGGGGTTGGCCGTACGGGGACTGCCCGTAGGGGTCCTGACCGGGCGTCTGGTCGCCGTACGGGCTGCCGCCGTAGGTTCCCCGGTAGGCGCCGGGGCCGCCGGGCTGGTCACCGGGCTCGCCACCGGGCTGGCCGTTGGACGGGGTCGGGCCCGACGGCTCGCCTTCCGGCGTGCCGCCGCCCGGCTGCGGGGGCTGCTTGTCGAAGGAGGGCTTGTCGCCCCCCTCCGGCTGGGAGCCTGAGGGGTCGTGGGTGCTCATGTCCCCGAGTAGAACATCACGAATTCTCAATGTTCGGGACATTCCGTCCGTTTTGCACCGGCCCCCTGGCTGCCCTCAGCCGCGCACCACCCGGGTACGGGCCGCGCGGTCCTGCCAGCCCCGCCGGGCCGTCCGGTCGAACACCGGCCAGACCAGGCCGAGCAGCAGCACCGTGCCCGCCTGCCGCACGACCCACCGGAGCAGCGAGCGGCCGAGGCTCAGCCTGGCCCGGGCGGCCGGGGCGGCGGCGTCCACCACACGGATCCGGGCCAGTCGCTTGCCGAAGGTCTGGCCGGTACGGGCGACCGGCAGCACCTCGTAGAGCAGGCTGACGAACAGCAGGATGCCGAGCAGTACGGCGATCTTGCCCAGCACCACGTCGTCCACGAGCCAGACCTGGACCTGGCGCCGGGCTAGGACGCTGGCCATCCGGGCCTGGTCGACCTTCCGCTGGAGGTGGTCGGTCACCGAGCGGCCGAGCGGGACCCCGGCGGCGACCGCGACCACCAGCAGGACGGCGGTGTCCACGGCCCGCGCCGCCAGTCGGCGGCCGAGGCCGGCCGGCTCGGCGGCCCGGGCGTTCCTACCGGCCCGAGCGGCCCGACCGGTCCGAGCGCTGCCGGCGGCCCCGGCGGCCCGCGCGGCCCCGGAGGACGCGGAAACGGTGGCGGCGGAGGCGGACGGGCGGGGCTGGACGGCGGTCTCGCGGAGCGTCCGCACGGCGGGCAGCGGAGCGACGGGCGCCGTCGCCGCGACCGCCGCCGTGGCCATGGACTTCGAGGCGACCGCGACCGCGTCCGGCCCCGGGGCCGGACGAGCGGCCGCCACCGCCTCCTCGCCGATCACCGGCACCGGACCCGAGGTCAGGACGGCCGGCACCGGCGCCTCCCGCATCGCGACCGCCACGACGGGAGCGCCGGCGGCGGCCAGTTCCGCAGCAGCCGGGGTGTGCTCGGGCTCCGCGCGCCCGTCCTGCGCATCGAGTGCCTCCGGAAGCACCCCCCAGGAGACCCAACGCGGTGCGTCGCCCGTGTCCATCAGGCCCCGCTGCGCCCGCGGATCGGCCTGCCAGCCGGACTCCCCGAAACCCTGGGCCGGGGAGTCGGACGGGAACGGGGACGGCGAAGGCGACGGGGACACGGGCGGGGCCGAGAAGGCGGCCGGGGCCTGGGCCGGGGCGGCCTGGGGCGGCTCGGCGCCGGCGAAGCCCGACGACACCCCCGCGGGCAGCACCCCCGGGGCCGGTACCCCGATGGCCGGCACGCCCGCCGTAAGTCCCGGCGACGCCCCCGGTCCGTCGACCGTCCGGAACACCGGCCCGCCGATCACCTCCGCCACCCGGGGCCCGAGCACGAAGGACGCCCCGCCCGAGGTCTGGTCGAAGTACACCGGCCCGGTGTCGCCCCCACCCACCGGCAGCCCGGCCCGCGCCTCCGCTACCGCCCCCGACGCCACCGCCCCCGACGCCACCGCCCCCGACGCCACCGCCCCCGACGCCACGGCCTCCGATGATGCCACCGCCCCCAGGGCCGTCGGCCCCGGGACCACCGGTTCAGCGACCACCGGTTCCGGCACTCCGGCTCCGACCACCCCCGGCAGCGCGGCCCCCGGCACCACCGGCGGCGGCACCGCCCGCACCGCCGCACCGCCCGGGGCGGGCCGCCGGGTCACGTACCGGGGCGGCTCCAGCATCTCTCCCCCGGCGGGCGCGGGCCGGCTGGTGCCGGGCACCCACGCCGCGCCGCCCCAGTACCGGACGAAGCCGGGGATGGACGGGTCGGGGTAGTAGCCGGGCTCGGGCGCGACGGCCGGGTCGCCGTGGGCGACGAAGGGGCGGTCCGTCATGGGGGTCTTCTTTCCTGGCAGGTCCTGACGAGGAGGGTGCGGGCCGACCGGGCCCGACCACCGCAGACGCGTCCACTCGCGCGCACGACCAGGCACGCTCCCGGCGGTCGGCGCGCGTGGGGGGCACCGCCGATGGGCGGACAGTCGCCGGGCAATCACAAAGGGTAGTACCTCATCGAAGCCGTGACGGAAAGTTCGCGATTCGCCGGACAACAGAGGGTCGCTCAAGGTAGGGAACCCGGCGCGCGACGACTGCCCGCACGCCGTGTCATCAGCTGTTCACCACCCCTCACCGGACTTCCCGAAGAAATCCCGGAAACGTGTGTAAGAGCCGGTGCGGACCGCCCTCTCAAAGGTCACAGGGCCCGAAGCCGGGCACAACCCGAAGGCAGAGAGGAAGACGATCATGGAGCGTCCCGTCAGCGTCGTCGAGCACGAGCTGGAGCTCAACCTGGTGCTCTCGCCCGAGCACAGCGTCCCCGTCCCGGCCCGGCTGTCCTACGGCAGCCACGACCCGTACGCGGTGTACATGACCTTCCACCTGGACACCGGTTCCCCGGTCACCTGGGTGTTCGCCCGCGAGCTGCTCGTCGAGGGCACCTTCCGCCCGTGCGGCCAGGGCGACGTACGGATCTGGCCGACCCGTTCGGGCCGGCGCAGCGTGCTCTGCCTGGCGCTGAGTTCGCCCGCCGGGGACGCGCTGCTGGAGGCCCCGCTGCCGGCCGTCGCGGCCTGGCTGGAGCGGGCGCACCGGCTCGTCCCGCCGGGCAGCGAGCTGGCCGCGCTGGACATGGACGGCTCGCTCGCCGAGCTGCTCGCCTAGGCGTGCGCCGCAGCGTGCACTGGCACGTACAGCAGCACGGGCACGAGCACGAACCCGCGCGGCAGCGCGAACGCGAGGACAGGCAACGGGCCCTGCCGAAGGACCGGAAGAAGCCGGACCAGGGAAGCAGGAGCGGCGCCCCCGCCGGCTCAGCGGGCCGCGGGGGCCTGCTGACGACCGCGGGTGGCGTCCGGGCCGCCGGCGTCCCGCTGTCCGGGCAGCCGGACCAGCGGTGCGCCGGCCGAGAGGCGTCGGGCCCTTATCCGGACGGCGGCGGCGAGCAGGAAGCAGAGCCCGACCCACGGGTAGACCGAGGTCGGCAGCTGGCGCCAGAGCGGCATGTCGAGAACGGCCAGGCCGACCGGCTTCGCGGCCCACATCGCGAAGGACAGGAAGGCGACCAGCGTGGCCCAGAACACGGCCCGCCAGCGCAGTCGGCGGACGCCGACCGGGCGGGCGTGCTCGACCGAGGCCTCGGCGGCGAGCAGGACGAGCATCGGCACGCACCAGACCCAGTGGTGGGTCCAGCTGATCGGCGAGATCAGCACGGCGGTGACGGCGGCGCAGCAGACGCCCCAGGCCTCGGACCGGGGCAGCCAGGGGCCGCTGCGCGCGGCCCAGGCGGAGACGCCGAGTCCGGCCAGCGCGACCAGGCCGGCTCCGACGGTGGCGACGGTGCCGGGGTCGGCCGAGTGCAGCAGGCGGGCGAAGGCGCCGCGCATCGACTGGTTGTCGACGATCCAGGTCTTGCCGACCCGGGAGGAGTCGTAGAGGTACTTGGTCCAGAAGCCCCAGGTGGCGTCGGGCAGGACGAGGGCGCCGAGCAGGAAGGTGCCGAGGAAGGTGAGGCCGGCCACGAAGGCGGCCCGGATCCGGCCGGTGATCAGCAGGTAGACCGCGAACAGGCCGGGGGTGAGCTTGATGCCGGCGGCGATGCCGATCGCCACGCCCTTGCTGCGCCGCCCGTCCGCACGGGTGAGGTCCCAGAGGATCAGGCAGGCCAGCGCGAGGTTGATCTGGCCGTAGCGGAGCGTGGTGAAGACCGGTTCGAGCCAGACCCCGAGGCCGGTGACCAGGACCACGCCGATCGGCCGCAGCTCGCGGCGCGGCCAGCCGACCAGCTTGAAGGACAGGTGGGTCAGCAGGGCGAGCAGCCCGAGGTTGCCGAGAGTGATCGCCACCCGGAGGAAGGGGACCGGGAACCAGGTGGTCGGGACGAACAGCATCGCCGCGAACGGCGGGTACGTCGCGGGCAGGTTCCACTCGGTGACGCGCAGCGCGTACAGGTCGGTGCCGTCGGCCACGGCGGCGCCCTCGGCCCGGTAGACGATCATGTCCACCATCGAGGTGTGGACGAAGTGCCGGACCACCGCGTACACCAGCAGGGACAGCAGCGCCACGCCGGAGGCGGCCAGCAGCGGGCGGCGGGGGGCCTCGCGCAGCGCCCGAACGGGGGCGCCGAGGGCCCGGCGCAGCCGGTCCGACAGGGGGGCGGGCGAGGGGTCGGGTGCGGTCCGCACCGGGCTGCGCTCGTCTTGCACCGCTGTCACTGTCCACTCCGTCCACGGCTCGGCCAACCAGCGACGATACCGGATGCCGCCCGACGGGGATCGGACACGATCAACTACGCAGCGTGACGCGTCGGCCCTGACCGGCCCCGGCGCCGACCCGGGGGAAGGGCACACCGGTCGCCGTGGGGGTGACGGTCGGGGTGCGGGTCGGCGCCGGGGTGGTCGGGTGACCGGCGTGACCGACGCTAGCCGCGGCCCGGGGCCGCGACCGCCGGGCTGAGCGAGGGGTAGAACTCCCTTAGGCCGCCGTTAAGGATGAGCCCGTACGAGAAGGGCCCCGCGCCCCGCCTCCCGGGCCGCTCCGGCCACCGCCCCGGCCACCGCCCCGCCCTGCCGTCACTTCTGGAACAGCGCGCCCCGGGTCCGCCGCCGTCCGCCCCGCGCCGGCAGTGCCTCCTGCGGTCCGGTGCGCAGCCGCAGCCGGGTCTCGGCGCCGCCGAGCACCGCGGAGCGGCCGAGCGCGACGTCCCCGCCGGTGGACTCGGCGAGCTTGCGGACGATGTCGAGGCCGAGGCCGGTGGAGCCCTCGCCGCCGTGCCCCTCGCCGCGCCTGAGGGCGGTGGCCGGGTCGCTGTACCCCGGTCCGGCGTCGCCGACCAGGACGATCACCGAGCAGCCGGTGGCCAGCACGTCGACCGAGAAGGCGGTGCCGACGGCGGTGTGCCGGAAGACGTTGCCGAGCAGCGCGTCGACGGCGGCCGCCAGGTCCCCGCGCTGGACGGGCACCGGCGCGACCTGCTCGGCGCCGGCCAGCTGCCAGCGGCGCCCCTCGTCCTCGGCCAGCGCCGACCAGAAGGCGACCCGCTCCCGGATCACCTCGGCGGCGTCGCAGCCGACCGCGACGGCGGGCGCGTCCTCGGGGGCGCGGCGGGCCGAGCGGATGATCTGGTCGACCTCGCGCTCCAGTTGGGCGACCGCGTGCCGGGTGGCGTCGGCCGCGTCGCCCTCGCCGAGCGAGGCGGCATTGAGCCGCAGCACGGTCAGCGGGGTGCGCAGCCGGTGCGACAGGTCGGCGGCCAGTTCCCGTTCCGCTGCGAGGAGTTGGACCACCCGGTCAGCCATGGTGTTGAACGCCTGGCCGGCCTCGCGCAGTTCCTCGGGGCTGCCCTCGACCTGCTTGCCCTCCACCGGGACCCGCACCGAGAGGTTCCCGGCGCCGAGCGAGCGGGCGGCGGCGGCGAGCTTGCGCGCGGAGGCGACGATGCGGCTGCCCATCCGGTCGGCGACCAGCACCGAGATGGCGACCAGGCCGAGCGCCACGGCGGAGAGCACCTGCCAGGCCGTGGCGACGCCCCTGGTGAGGTCGCTCTCGGCCACGAACACCTCGACCACCGCGGTCCGCCCGGTGTCCACCGCGACCGGCTGGAGCAGGGCGTACCCGCCGGCCACCTGCACGGTGAAGGAGCGGCCCTGCCCGCCGGCCGTGGCCACGTCGGCCGCCGCGGCGCGCCCCTCCCCCAGCATCGGCCCCCCGGGCCCGCCGACCGCGGCGGCCGCCACACCGGGACCGCTCGCCCCGGCAGCACCCGCCCCCGGACCACTCGCACCAGCGCCACCCGCACCGGGACCACCCGCCCCGGCGCCCGCGCCACCGCCGTCGTGGAGCGCGTCGCCGCCCCCCGCCCCGGCGGGCTGCCCGGCCGCCGGGAGGTGGACCGCCATCCGCCCCTGCCCGCCGGCGTCCGTGCTGGCCAGGGCCCGGGTGATCGCGTCCTCGTCGGTGGTGATCGCCAGCGCCGGTCCGAGCGCCGCGGCCTGCCGCTCGGCGGCGGTGAACGCCCGGTCCCGCGCGGTCTGTTGGACCATCATCCCGAGCGGGATCAGGAAGGCCAGCGCGACCATGGTGGTGCCGGCCACGGCGGCCTTGATCAGGGCCCAGCGCAGCGAGCGCCCGAACCGCCTCATGTCCGGTGCTCCGCCAGCCCCTCGGCGGCCTCCAGCCGGACCCCGACGCCCCGGACGGTGTGCAGGTAGCGGGGGTTGGAGGCGGTCTCGCCGAGCTTGCGGCGCAGCCAGGAGAGGTGGACGTCGATGGTCTGGTCGCCGCCGTAGGTCTGCTGCCAGACCTCGGCGAGGATCTCCTTGCGGGGCACCACCACGCCGGGCCGGGCGGCCAGGAAGGCCAGCAGGTCGAACTCACGGCGGGTCAGGTCGAGCGGCCGTCCGTCCAGCGCGGCCTCCCGCCGCTGGAGGTCGATGGCCAGTCCGCCGACCCGCAGCACCTGGGCGACGGGTGCGGCGCCGCCGCCGAACCGGCGCAGCACGGCGGTCATCCGGGCGCTGAGGTGCTCCCCGGAGAAAGGTTTCACCAGGTAGTCGTCGGCGCCGTCGTTGAGCAGCCGGATGATCTCGGCCTCTTCGTCCCGGGCGGTGGAGACGATCACCGGCACGTTGGTCAGGCCGCGGATCATCTTGAGCGCCTCGCTGCCGTCCAGGTCGGGCAGGCCGAGGTCGAGGATCACCAGGTCGCAGCCGACCTGGGCAACCTCCCGCAGCGCCTCCAGAGCCGTGCCCACGCTGCGGACCGCGTGACCGGTGTCGGTCAGGTGGCGGATGAGGGCGGAACGTACGAAGGGGTCGTCCTCGACCACGAGCACTGTTGCCATGGGCCTGCACGGTACGCCATCGCCGGTGAGTGGTCTGTACCTCGGGGGTGGGTCCGGACATTGTGCAACTGCCCTGCTGAATACCGGGGGTGCCGGTCTCCTTCCGAATGGAAATACGGCAGGATGTGCGGACGATGCGGAACGGACTGGTACAGCTCGGCGCCTGGGCGGCGGCCACCGGAGCGGCGGTGGCGCTGTCCTGGCTCGGCGTGCACGCGGTGCTGACCGGCGCCGCGTTCGAGCAGCCCACGGCGCTGCCGCTGCCCTCCCCGAAGGCCGACGGCACGCCGCACCCGGCGCCCGCCACCACGGACCAGCCGCACTCCGCCGCACAGTCGACGCCCCCTTCCCCGGCGGCCTCCCCGACCACCACCACCGCCGCCGCCACGTCCACCGCCGCCACCCCGCACGGCCCGGCTCCCGCCACCACCACGGCGGCACCGACCCGCCGGCCCGCCCCCACCGCCACCACGACGTCCACGGTGAGGAGTTATCCGATCCCGGGCGGCAAGGTCGCGCTGGACCTGAAGCCGGACCGGGCCACCCTGGTCTCCGCCACCCCGGACCCCGGCTGGCAGATGCTGGTGTGGACGGACGGCCAGTGGCTGCGGGTCGACTTCGTCCGGGACACCGAGACCAACTCGGTCATCGCCTCCTGGAACGGCCACCCGCCGATCGTGGAGACGGTGATCCGCTGAGGCCCGCTTCCCGGCGCGACTCCAGGCGGCGTCCCGTCAGAAGCCCTCGCACGGCACGTACCCCGGCAGGTACGGCCCCGCGTACCCCGCCCGGTCCACCAGCGTGTGCCTGGTCCCGCCCGGCACCGCGATGGTGGCCAGCACCACCGCGCCGTAGTCGTCCCGCGCCTCGTACGGCTCGGCCAGCGACAGCGCGCCCCGGTCCACCGCGTAGTCGTACGCGTAGTAGACGTCCGGCACGCTCACCGCGAGGTCCAGCACCCCGTCCCCGTGGCGGTCCAGATGCGCGGTCAGTTCCCGGCCGCGCGGGCCGGTGCCCCGCACCGGGGAGGTGAGCACGATCCGCGTCCCCGGTGCGGCGAGGACGTACGAGAGCGTCTCCGGCTCGCCGGTCTCCGGACCGGCGTACGCGGTACAGCGCAGCCCGAGCGCGGCGCAGTAGCGGCGGGCCGCCCGCTCGGCGTCGGCGACCGCGAAGACCACCGCGTCCGCACGGCCCATCGGCAGCGGCCCCGCCTCCGCCGGGTCCGGTGCGAGGCCTGTCCCGAACGGTGCGAGGCCTGTCCCGAACGGTACGAGACCTGCCCCGAACAGGGCGGGTTCGGCGGCGGTGTCGGTCATGATGACTGCCCTCCCGGTTGGCGTACGGACCATCCTGGCCGCCCCGGCACCCGGGGGTGGGGCCCTGGGCGCGGGGGTGTGGCTGGAGGGTGGCGCCGGGCCGACCTGCGCGCAACTGTTCCGTTTCCTCCTGGTCAAGCTGTGCCCCGGAGCGGAAGAATCGGCCGCGCAGCTGTACAGAATGCCCACCCCAGGACGGTGCCGCGAATGCCCCCCGCCCACTCCCCGAACTCCCCGGGTTCCCCCGGCGCACCCAACTCCCCGGCCCCGCAGGGCGCTTCCGCCGCCCCGCCGGTCAGCACCAACGACACCATCGACCCCCTGGACGGTCGGCTGATCCGGCTGCTCGCCGAGGAGCCCCGGATCGGGGTGCTGGAGTGCTCGCGCCGGCTGCAGGTCGCCCGGGGCACCGTGCAGGCCCGGCTGGACCGGCTCCAGGCCAAGGGCGTGATCGGCGGCTTCGGGCCGGAGGTGGACCCGGCGGCGATCGGCTACCCGGTGACGGCCTTCGCCACCCTGGAGATCTCCCAGGGCCAGGGCGCGGACGTGCGGGCGCACCTGGCGAGCGTGCCGGAGGTGCTGGAGCTGCACACCATCACCGGGATCGGGGACATGCTGGTGCGGATCGTGGCCCGGTCCAACGCCGATCTGCAGCGGGTGATCGACCGGGTGCTGGGCTTCGACGGGATCGTCCGCTCGTCCACCGCGATCGTGCTGGAGAACCCGGTTCCGTACCGGATCCTGCCGCTGGTGGACCAGGCCGCCGCCGAGTAGGAGGGGAGACACGGCCCGACGCGCCGATTTGGCACATCCGTGGGGCGTCGGTGGCCGCAAGATTTATATATGAACGTTCTACTAATCCTCGCGCCGCTCTCCGGTCCGCTGAAACGCGTGCCGACCGAGCCCTCCCCCGGGTCGGCCCCCGCATGACGAACGCGGTCGCGGCCGACGGAACCGCCCCCACCCTCATCGCCTCCGCCCAGCGCGCGCTGCGCCTGCTGCAGGCGGCCGCCGGCTACCCCAAGGGCGCCACCGCCAAGCAACTCGCCCGGGACACCGGCCTGGCCCTGGGCACCACGTACCACCTGCTGCGCACCCTGGTGCACGACCACTACCTGGAACGCCGCAGCGGCCTCTACCTGACCGGCCCCGCGGTCGCCGGGCTGATCCGGTACGACGGTCCCGCGACGGGCCGGGCCCGGCTCAAGGCGCTGCTGGGCATGCTCGCCGACGAACTGTCCGCCGCCGTCTACTTCACCTGGTACCGGCACGGCGAGGTGGAGCTGGTCGAAGCCGCCGAGGCCCCCGGCGCGCCGCTGATCGAACGGGCCTGCTTCCGGGCCGCCGCGCACGCCACCGCGGCCGGCAAGACCGTGCTGGCCCTGATGACCGCCGAGGAGCGCCGGGACCACCTGGCCCGCTACCCGATGGTGCCGTTCACCCCGTACACCCTGCGGGACCCGGCGTGCCTGCCGCTGCTGCCGCGCCAGGGCCCGCGCCGGGTCGTCCCGATCACCCAGTTCCAGGAGTACGAGATCGGCTCGGCCGGTGCGGCGGTGCCGATCGTCGCGGGCAACGGCATCGGTGCGATCTCGGTCTCCCTGCCGATGGCCCAGGCCCACCGGCTGGCCGGGATCGCCGCCCAGCTGCACACCCGGCTGGGCGACGACTTCGCCTCGGTGGCCTTCGGGATCTGACCGCGCCGGGGCCGGTCGGCCCCGGCGGCCCTGCCGGACGGGACGGTCAGCAGGACGGGACGGTGCCGCCGCTCCTCAGCGCCTGGAGGGCGGAGACCGACTCGGCGAGGTTGCCGACCGGCACCAGACGCAGCGACGCCGGGGTGTTCACCTTGGCGTCCGTGCACTCGTCCTTGGGCAGCAGGAACACCGTCGCGCCGTCCCTGGCGGCCGCCTGCGTCTTCAGGGGGACGCCGCCGACCGGGCCGACGGTGCCGTCCTTGTCGATGGTGCCGGTGCCGGCGATGGTGAGCCCACCGGTGAGGTCGCCGCCCTTGCCGTCGCCGGCCAGCTTGTCGACGATGCCCAGCGCCAGCATCTGGCCGGCGCTGGGGCCGCCGACCGCGCCCAGGTCGATCTTGACCTTCACCTGGTCCGGCGACAGGTGGAGGTAGTCCAGCGCGGCCGCGGTGGCGGCGTCCTGCGACTCGGCCATCTGCTGGGCGGTCGCCTCGTCGGCCTTCGCCGGGTTGCTCTCCGGGTAGACCGTCTCGGTCGGGCGGACCGCCTCCTTCGGGTCGAACCACGCCTGCAGCGAGCGCCAGAAGGTGTTCTTCTGCCCCGGGTTGGTCGCCGTGATGGTGACCATCCGCAGCTCGCCCTCGGTGGTGCGCAGCGGCGCCCCGGTGATGGTGAGGACCGGCTTGTTCTCGTACGTGCCCAGGGTGTCCGCGGTCAGGCCCGGCCAGGTGATGGTGTACGGCAGCGGCACGAAGGCGGCCACGCCGAACAGCGCGGCGACCAGCACCCCGCACAGCGTGAGCGCGCGGGTCCGCGGGGAGGTGAGGGCCTTGGGGAGCTTGGTGTCGGACACAAGGGGAATCCAAACACACCCGACACCCCGCGCGGGTGCTACCTCAGGGCGTCGGCCACCTCGGTCGCGGCCTCCACCACCCGCGGGCCGACCCGCTCGGGCACCATGCCGTTCAGCATCACCACGCCGACGCTGCCCTCGATGCCGCTGAGTCCGACCAGGGCGGCGGCCGCCCCGCTCGCCCCGGACTGCTCCTCCGCACGGGTGATGACGAAGCCCTGTTCGGGCCTGCGCTGGCTGGGGAAGGTGCGCGCCTCCAGGATCGCCCGGCCGGCCGCGCTCTCGGTGAGCGGGTGGCGCAGGCCGGTCCGGTAGGCGACGTGGAAGTCGGTCCAGCTGGGCTCGACCACGGCGACGGCCAGCGCCTCGTTGCCGTCCACCAGGGTCAGGTGGGCGGTGGCGCCGAGGTCCTCGGCCAGACTGCGCAGGGCCGGGAGGGCCGCCTCGCGCAGCAGCGGGTGCACCCGGTGCGCGAGGCGCAGCACGCCGAGGCCCACCCGGGCGCGCCCGCCGATGTCCCGTCGGACCAGTCCGTGCTGCTCCAGGGTGGCCAGCAGCCGGTAGACCACCGTCCGGTTGACGGCCAGCCGGGCGGCCAGCTCGGTCACGGTGAGTCCGCGCTCGGAGTCGGCGAGGAGCTTGAGGACCCGGACGCCGCGGTCCAGGGTCTGGGAGGTCTCGGCAGTCACGGCGGGCAATCCTTTCCGCGGCGCTCGCGGGGCGGGCGGCGCCGTTCCAAGGTCGGTGTCGCGCGCAGGTGGGGGTGGCCGCGCTCGGTCCGCACGGCGTCGTCCTTGACGCGTGCGGCCCTGCGACGCCGTCCCGCGGGGGGTTGCCCGACGGAAGAGCGTGGGGGAAAGGTAGTGAAGGAAATGACGCGGCGGAAGTGGTTGTCCAAAATTCGGGCGTGATCGACTTCAACACCGCCTCGAATTCCGGACGAATCCCCGCGATTCGCCGGGTGCGCCGGGCCGCCGACGCGCCCCCGGTCCGATGACCGGACGCGGCGGAGCAGACCCCCGGAGCGGACGCGACGGACCGAGCCGCGCCCGCTTCCGGATCCGCCGCTACTTGGTGGCCCACTCCCGGATCTTCGCGATCCGCGCCTTGAGCTGGTTCGCGGTGGCCTGCGCGGTGAGCGGCCCGCCGCACTGGCGGCGCAGCTCGTTGTGGATGGTGCCGTGCGGCTGGTCGGTGCGGTGGTGCCAGGCGGCGACCAGCGCGTTCAGCTCCTTGCGCAGCTCCCGCAGCTCCTGGTGGGTGACCACCGGCCGCTCCTCGGCCGGCAGCTCCAGCAGGTCGGCCTCCTCGGCGGGCTTGGCCTTGCTGCGCTGGATCTGCCGGTGCTGGCGCTTCTGCAGCAGCATCTGCACCTGGTCCGGCTCCAGCAGGCCCGGGATGCCGAGGTAGTCCTCCTCCTCCTCGCTCCCCGGGTGGGCCTGCATGCCGAACTCCATGGCGTTGTACAGCACCCGGTCGAAGACCGCGTCGGAGCCCAGCGCCTCGTACGAGAACTCCTCGCCGCCGGCGCCGTCCGGCCCGTCGTTGGCCCGCTCGGCCTCGGCGAGCAGCCGGTCCTCCTCGTCGAAGAGGCCCTCGCCCTCCTTCTTCGGCCGGTCGAGCACGTGGTCGCGCTGGAGCTCCATCTCGTTGGCGAAGCCCAGCAGCAGCGGGATGGTCGGCAGGAACACCGAGGCGGTCTCGCCGCGCTTGCGGGCGCGCACGAAGCGGCCGACGGCCTGGGCGAAGAACAGCGGGGTGGAGATCGAGGTCGCGTACACGCCCACGCACAGCCGGGGCACGTCGACGCCCTCGGACACCATGCGGACCGCGACCATCCAGCGCGAGGTCCCCGCCGCGTAGTCGGAGATCCGCTTGGACGCCTCGGTCTCGTCCGAGAGCACCAGGGTGACCTTCTCGCCGGTGATCTCGCGCAGCATCTTGGCGTACGCCCGGGCGACGTTCTGGTCGGTGGCGATGACCAGCCCGCCGGCGTCCGGGATCGCCTTGCGGACCTCGGTGAGGCGCCGGTCGGCGGCCTGGAGCACCGCCGGGATCCACTCGCCCTGCGGGGACAGCGCGGTGCGCCAGGCCTGGGCGATCAGGTCCTTGGTCATCGGCTCGCCGAGCCGGGCCTCCAGCTCGTCGCCGGACTTGGTGCGCCAGCGCATGTTGCCGCTGTAGCTGAGGAAGATCACCGGGCGGACGACGTGGTCGGCCAGCGCGTGCCCGTAGCCGTAGGTGTAGTCGGCGACGGACTTGCGGATGCCGTCGCCGCCCGCCTCGTACGCCACGAACGGGATCGGGTTGGTGTCCGAGCGGAACGGCGTACCGGTCAGCGCCAGTCGGCGGGTGGCCGGTTCGAAGGCCTCGAAGCAGGCCTCGCCCCAGGACTTGGAGTCACCGGCGTGGTGGATCTCGTCCATGATCACGAGGGTCTTGCGGGCCTCGGTCCGGTTGCGGTGCAGCATCGGGTTCACCCCGACGCCCGCGTAGGTGACCACGATGCCGTGGTAGTCCCGGGACAGCGGCCCGGAGGAGTACGCCGGGTCCAGCCGGATGCCTATCCGCGCGGCGGCCTCGGCCCACTGCTTCTTCAGGTGCTCGGTCGGCGCGACGACGGTCACCTGCTGCACCAGGTGGTTGTGCAGCAGGTACGAGGCCAGCGTGAGCGCGAAGGTGGTCTTGCCTGCGCCCGGGGTGGCGACCGCGAGGAAGTCGCGCGGCTGCGTCTCGATGTACTTGTCCAGCGCGCCCTGCTGCCAGGCCCGCAGCTTGCCCGCGGTGCCCCAGGGGGCGCGGCCGGGGAAGGCCGGGGAGAGGTGGTGCGAGCCGGCGGGCGCGGCATGGCCGACGGATCGGACGGGGGCCTGCGACTCCGGTACGTCGGAGAACAGCGGCATCGAGGAGGCGGCGGCAGTACTCACGGTCTCCGAGGGGGATCATCGCAGGTCAGAGGCGGTTTTGCGGCCTCGCCCCGCGGTCGGGCGGCGATCGGACAACCCGTCCAGCGTACCGGCCCGGCGCCGTTCGAGCCTCCAGGCGGGGCTCCGCGGCGGGCCCGCGCGGCCGGAAATCGATGTGACCCGGATCACATCGAATACTCCGTGAAACCCGGTAAGCACCAGGCGCCCCGTGACTCTCACCAGGGTGAGGCCGCACCAACCCCACCTGCCGAAGCGTGGCCTCGCACCGAACCGAAGGGATCCCCCCCGTGCGCACCGTCGAAGAGACCGTCCAGGCCCGCCTGATCCTCTCCGCCCACCGCTCCGTCCGGCTGCGGGTGGTGCTCTCCTACCTGCCGGAGGACCCGCTGGCCGTCCGGATGGCCTTCCCCTCCGAGTTCTCGCTGGACGACCCGGCCGAACGCCCGGGCTCCGAGGACATCGTCTGGATCTTCGCGCGCCAGCTGCTGTCGGCCGGCATCGAGCTGCCGGCCGGCGTCGGCGACGTCCACGTCCGGCCCGCGGCCGGCCGGCGCACCATGGTCGAGCTGCGGGCCCCCGAGGGCACCGCGCTGCTCCGCTTCGACACCGCCGACCTGCGCCGCTTCCTGTGGCGCAGCCGGCTGCTCGTCCCCGAGGGCGAGGAGCACCTGCACCTGGACGCCGACCGCGCGCTCGCCCAGCTGCTCGGCTGACGGGCGGCCCGGCGCCACCGCCGGGCAGCGGCGCACGGTCTCCCGGGTCCGGGGCCCGGGGACTGTGACCTCCGCTCAGCCCGAGAGCCTGCGCATCAGCCGCACGCCCTGGGCCGCCGTCAGGTGCGGCAGGTACGCCTTGCCGATCGCCCTGGTGATGCCGGGCAGCGCGGCCGGGTCGGGGTACGCCATGTACATCGGCCGGTACTCCGGCTGGAACTTCGCCTTGAACGCCAGCAGCGAGCGGAAGCCGTACACCGGCTCCAGCACCCTGCCCATCCAGTCCAGCATCCGCTGCAGCCCGGTGGGCTCCTCGTCCTGCCCGGTGCGGGCCAGCGGCGCGCCCGACAGCGACAGGAAGCGCGCGCCCTCCTCCTTGAACCCGAGCGCGGCCGAGGCGATCAGGAACTCGCTGACCCCGCGGAAGCCGTCCGAGCGCCGGCGCATGAAGTCCAGCGTCCAGCCGACCGGAACGCCGTCCTCGTACACCGGCATCCAGCTGGTCAGCCCGTGCACCACCCGCTGCTCGTCCACCGCGACCAGCACCCGCACGTCCGGGTCGTCCAGCTCCTCCAGCCCGCCGAGCGTGAAGCCCATCTCGGGCAGGCCCTTCTCGGAGACCCACTCCTCGGAGATCGCCCGGATCTGCTCCCGCAGCGCGAGCGGCGCCTCGTGGTACGCCCACCACTCCGCGGAGATGCCCTGCTTGCCGGCCTTGTTGAGGGCGGTGCGGATGTCCTGCCACTTGCGGCCGGTGAAGGCCAGCTCGGGCAGCGGCACCACGGTGTCCTCGGCGACCTGCACCGAGCGCCAGCCGAGCTGCGCGGCGGCGGCCCTGGTGTCGCCGCAGACGCTGTAGAAGCACGGCGTCCAGCCGCGCGCGTCGCAGTACCGGGCGAAGCCGGCCACCGCCCGGGCCCGGTCCTCCGGGGCGCCGAACGGGTCGCCGGTGGTCAGCGCGACGGTGCCCACCACCCGGTAGGCGACGGCCGCCCGGCCGCTCTCGTCGAACCAGTAGTGGTTGCCGTCCCAGGTGGCGATGAACGAGAGCGTCCCGCCGCCGTGCTCGGTCAGCAGCGCCCGCGCCCGGCCGGCCGCCGCCGCGTCGGTGTGCAGCACCGGGCGGCGGAACACCGACAGCAGCACGGCCAGCGCGACCACCCAGAACACCAGCCCGCAGTACGTCTCCAGCAGGCGCGCCACCGGCCCGACCGCGATCGGGTAGTCCGGCAGCAGGTCGTTGTACGCGGGCGGCAGGAACTGGGCCGGCAGCCCGGCCACCAGCCCGCGGGCGGTCGCCCCCGGCTCGAACTCCCCGGCGACCAGCCGCCCGACCCCCACGTAGGCGGCCGCGGAGGCGAGCGCCGCGCCGCCGAGCACCAGGACCAGCCGGCGTACCGAGCGGCCGGACAGCCGCAGCGGGAACCGCTTGCGGGTGGCGACCAGCAGGACGGTGGTCAGCAGCGGCAGCAGCAGCGCCTCGACGAAGTACTGCACCACGTCCCGGCTGACCGGCCCGGCGTCCAGGTACAGCCAGCACAGCAGCGCCGCCCAGAGCAGCTCGGTGGCCACGGTGACCAGCCAGGCGAACCGCAGCCCCCGGCGCAGCCCCTCGGCGAGCACCAGCAGCAGCGCCGGGAACAGCGCGGCCATCATCCGGCCCGGGGTGTCGAAGATCCGGACGACGGCGTGCGCCCGGGCGCAGTCGTGCGCCGACAGCGCGCAGAAGTCGGCCACCTCGTCCGGGCTGAGCCGGTGCGAGAAGTACAGCTCGGAGAAGGTGTTGAAGGGCCCGCTGGCGTTGTCGTACAGCGAGGCGAGCAGCGGCCCGAAGGCGGCGGCGACCAGGCAGAGCGCGACCAGCACCCGGGTCTCGGAGTGCGAGGAGCGGTGGGTGCGCAGGTGCGGGCGACCCCGGCTGACCAGGGCGCCCAGGGCGAGCCCGGCCAGCGCGCCGGCGCACCGCTGGACGCTCTGCAGGTGGCCCACGTACAGCGTCATCACCAGCGGGACGAGCAGCACCAGCAGGTGCAGCCGGCGGCGCCAGAGCACGGTGAGCCGGTACCCGAGCACCCCGGCCAGCGCGAACGCGCCGACGCCGGGGCCGACCGAGATCTGGTCGGCCACCGAGGCGGTCCACTGCTCCCCCGCCGAGGAGCCGAAGGCGACCAGGGCGGTGCCCAGCAGGGTGCCGACGACCTGCCCGCCGACCAGCACCGCGAGGGTGCGCGGCCGCCCGAGCCGGTGCTCGGCGGCCGGGCCGACCAGGAGCAGCAACAGGCTGGTGAACACGTACGAGCCGGTGCCCGAGCACCAGAACATCGAGGTGACCGGCGCCCACCAGTGGCCCTCGGCCAGCGTGGACAGCCCGATCCCGGCCCGTTCGAGCAGCCGGTCGGACGGGCCGTGGCCCAGGCTGCCGGTGGCAGCGCCGAGCAGCCAGAGCCCGGCCAGCAGGGTCAGGGTCAGCGGCGCCGAGCGCAGCCGGGCGCCGAGCGCCCCGGCCGCCCGCCGGAGCTTCTGCGGGCCCGGTTCCGGCGTCCGGGTGACCGGGGCCCGGTCGGCGCCCCGCTCGGCGGCGCGCTCCGTCTCCGGCCCGGGCCCGCGCTGCTCGCCGACGGTGGCCAACGCGGTCGCCCCGGTCACCGGGTCAGCCCGGTCTGTTGGGCGAGCCACGGCAGCTGCTGGCCGATGCCGGGCCGGAAGACGACCCATCCGTGGCCGCCCGGCATCAGATCGAACTTGGCCTTCATTCCGGCCGCCTGGGCGGCGTGGTAGACCTTCTCCATCTGTGGTCTGAACTCCTCGTCGGTCTCGCCGACGACCAACGCGACGTTGGTGTCCGGGAACTTCTTGCGGGCCATCACCTGGAGCGGATCGACCTCGTCGAACTTCTTCTCGTCACCGCCGAACGCGGCCTTGACGGTCTGTTCCCGACTGCCCAGAGTCGGTTCCTCCTGGCCGGACATGTCGAGGACGGTGCCGTAGACCTCGGGCGCGTTGACGCCGAGCTGGAGCGCGCAGGTGCCGCCCATCGAGGCTCCCCCGATCGCCCAGGCGGTGCGGCCGGTGGCGGCCTGGAGGTTCTGGTGGACCCAGTCCGGGACGTCCACCGCGAGGTAGGTCTGGGCCTTGGCGATCTTGGAGTCGAGGCAGAGCGTGTTGGCCCAGGTCGAGCCGAGCTGATCGGGCATCACCACGATCGGCGCGAGGCCGCCGTGTTCCGCGGCGTAGGCGTCGAGCGTCTCGTTGATCTGGGCGGACAGCACCCAGTCCCCCGGGATGCCGGGCTGACCGGTGATCATCACGACCACCGGCAGCAGCGGCCGCGGGGTGGCCTGGTAGGCGGGCGGGAGGTAGACGTACGCGTCGCGGGCCTGGAAGCCCGACCTGGTGCCGGGGATCGGCACCACCGAGACGGTGCCCTTCGCGGGCAGGTCCGCCGGGGGCTTCCAGGCCTCCTCCAGGGACTTGCCCGGCGGGGCGGCCACGGTCTGGCCCGCCTTGGTGGCGACCAGCCCGTCGGTCTTGGTCAGCCACGGCGCCAGCATGACGCGCCCGCTCGGGAACTGGCCGAAGCCGATGTTGACCTCGGAGGAGGACATCAGCAGCACCAGGCCGCTGAGGGCCAGCGCGCCGCCGCGCCGGCGCCAGGTGAGCCGCCGCATCCGGTAACCGGCCAGGCAGAGCCCGAGCAGGGCGACGGCTATCCACCAGGTGACGTACCGGGGCGTGCCCTCCGGGAAGGGGTGCCACCAGCCGTCGACCACGACGTCCAGCAGCCAGCTGAGCGCCGCGGCGGTGACCAGCGCGGCGGGCAGGCGGACCCGCCACCAGCTCCGGCCGCGGCCGACGGCCAGCGCGAACAGCGCCGCCCAGCCGGCCGCCAGCACGGCGTGCGGGATCAGGCCCTCGGTGAGCGGCCAGTCGATCGGATTCCAGCGGGAGGCAAGGGTCAACGTGCTCATGCGGCTCGGCCCGGCGGGGTGGTGTCGGCCAGGAAACCGTAGGCGACGACGTTGCCGTCGTAGCCGTGCTCCTCGCTGTACGAGCCGCCGCAGGTGATCACCCGCAGCTGCGCGTCAGTGGCCTGACGGTAGACCCGATCGTCCGGGAAGTCCTTTCGGTCGTGCACTTCGATGGCGTAAAGCTGGTAGACGGCGGTGGCGCCGTCCGCCCGGGCGATCTCGATCCGGTCCCCCCGACGGAGCGCGCCCAGATGATAGAAGACCGCGGGGCCGGCCTTGTTGTCGACGTGCCCCGCGAGGATCGCGGTGCCGCGCTGGCCGGGGCTGGCCCCGCCGCGGTACCACCCCGCCAGGTTCCGGTCCCCCTCGGGCGGGGTCTGGAGGTGGCCGTCGGCGTCCAGTCCGAGCGCCGTGACCGGGGCGTCCAACCGCACCGCGGGGATGCGGATCCGGGTCGGCGCGGACGGGCCCAGCGGCGGGACGATCGAGACCGGCGCGATCCCGGCCTGGGCCTGGCCGGCCCCCGGCGCGGGCGGCAGCGACGGGCCTCCGTCGTGCAGCAGCCAGGCACCGAGCACCAGCGCGGCCCCCGCCGCCAGGGTGCCCGGCCAGGCCCCCCCGCTCTGCTGGACGCCCACGGGCGCTCCCCTCTGCCGACGGAACCCCACTTCCTGGGAGTTTCCTGGGAACAATTCAACCGGAACGGACTGTAAGGCACGTCCATACGACGGTCGTACCGGCACCCGCCGATCGGCAGGGTAGATCGCCCTTTCCCTGCGCCCCGTGGGCATCCGGTAGCGGAGCGCGACGGAAACCTTCCACACACGATCCCCCCGGGAAGGCACCCGACACGACCTACCGACGGTTCAACGGACCCGATCGGTTGCGTCGTTCGAGCGATCGCTCATGACCGTCCGCTGCGCCTCTCCGAACGGCCCCGCCCCCGTGCCATGCTGACCCGGTTACGGGTTCCCCACCCGCGTCTCCGACGGGGGCTCCGCACTCCCGCCCACCGCCCACCACCGCCCCACGAACGGAGTGACCATGGACGCCCTCTCCCGCCGCACCCTGCTGGCGGCCGGCGCCGCCACCGCCGCCGCCCTGGCGGCCGGCTGCGGCAGCAACCACGCCACCGGCGGGGAGCGGGCGACCGACGCCGCCGTCCCGGCCACCGGCGCGGCCGACGAGCAGGGCGCCACCCCCGTCCCGGCTCCGGCCCCCGAGCAGCGGACCGTCATGATCGGCGACGGCTCCACCTCGGACACCGGCGCCCAGCCGCGCCAGCCCGTCCCCGACCGGCTGGAGCCCGGCCGACGGCCGCCGCAGTTCGTGGTCTTCTCCTGGGACGGCGCCGGCGAGCTCGACAACGGCCTGTTCGCCCGCTTCCGCCGGCTGGCCCAGGAGCACGACGCGAAGATGACCTTCTTCCTCAGCGGCCTCTACCTGCTGCCCGAGTCCAAGAAGGAGCTCTACCGCCCGCCGCAGCACAAGGCCGGCGCCTCCGACATCGGCTACCTGAGCGACCAGCACATCCGCGACACCCTGGAGAACGTGCACGCGGCCTGGCTGGAGGGACACGAGATCGGGACCCACTTCAACGGCCACTTCTGCGGCTCCACCGGCGTCGGCAAGTGGTCCCCGGAGGAGTGGGACAGCGAGATCCAGCAGGCGATGGACTTCGTGATGAACTGGCGCACCAACACCGGCTTCACCGACCTGCCGGCCCTGCCCTTCGACTACCGCAAGGAGCTGATCGGCAGCCGCACCCCCTGCCTGGAGGGCCAGCGCAACCTGCTGCCCACCGCGGTCAGGCGCGGCTGGCGCTACGACAGCAGCGGCAACGGCACCCAGGTGTGGCCGCAGAAGATCCAGGGCGGCGCGCTGTGGGACCTCCCGCTGCAGTCCATCCCGTTCCCCGGGCACACCTTCCAGGTGCTCTCGATGGACTACAACATCATGTACAACCAGTGCGGCCCCAACACCAAGGCCGACCCGGCGCTCCACCCCGGCTTCCAGACCCAGGCCCGCGACGCCTACATGATGGGCTTCGACCGCACCTACAACGGGAACCGGGCGCCGTACGTCATCGGCAACCACTTCGAGGAGTGGAACGGCGGCATCTACATGAACGCCGTCGAGGACGTCCTCAGGGCCATCGCGAGCAAGCCGGAGGTCCGGCTGGTCTCCTTCCGGCAGCTGGTCGACTGGCTGGACGCCCAGGACCCGGCGGTGCTCCGCAAGCTCCAGACCCTCGCCCCGGGCCAGGCCCCGGCCGACGGCTGGGAGGCCTTCCTCGGCGCCCCGGCGGGGGCCGGAGCCCCCGCCGCCGGCTGACCGTCAGACCTTCGTCCGCACCCGGCCGGAGAGCAGCGCGCCGACCAGCGCCACCCCGGCCATCGACAGCAGGATCACCGCGAAGGCGCCGGGCGAGCCGGCCGCCCCGCCGTCCTCGTGGGCGGCGGCGAGCGAGCCGCCGCCCAGCGCCGCGAAGATCACTCCGGCCAGGCCCGTCAGCAGCACGTTGCCCAGCGCGTCGCTCACCTGCAGGGCCGCCGAGTTGGCCCCGGCGTCCTCCGGCGTGGAGAGCTTCATCATCAGCACACTGACGCTCGCGACCGCCAGCCCCATCCCGACGCCGCCGACGCCCCAGGCCGCCGCGGCGACCCAGACCGGCACCGCCGGGAACAGCACCAGCGCGGCACCCGAGATCGCCACCGCGGTCAGCACGAAGCCGCCCCGGATCATCACCGCGCGGTAGCGCTCCGCCCCGGGCCGCCCCTGGAGCCAGGAGCCGAGCGCCCAGGTGAGGCCGCCACTGGTCAGGGTCAGACCGGCCATCGTCGGCGAGAGCCCGCGCTGGGTGGTCATCATCAGCGGGATGAAGGCCTCGGCCGCGAAGAACGCCCCCGCGGCCACCCCGCGCAGCAGGATCACGGCCGGCAGCCCGCGACCGGCCCGCAGGGTCCGCGCCGGCAGCAGCCCCAGGACGGCCGGCACGAGCAGCGCCGCCCCGGCGATCCCGGGGGCCAGGCCGATCAGGTCCCGCCGCTGGCCCGCGTACTGCAGCAGGCCGGCTCCGACCGCCGCCATCGCGGCCAGCAGGGTGCGACGGCGGTCGAAGGCCGCGCCCCTGACCACCGGGTGCTCCCGCTCCGAGCGGGCCAGCGCCGGGCCCATCACGGCCAGCGGCAGGAGGATCAGCACCGGCACGGCCAGGAACACCCAGCGCCAGCCCAGGTGCTGGGTGACGGCCCCGGAGACCAGCGGGCCGATGATCGAGGGCAGCACCCAGGCCGAGGAGAAGGCCGCGAACACCGCGGGCCGCAGCCGCTCCGGGTAGGCCCGGCCGACCACCACGTACAGGGCGACGATCACCAGCCCGCCGCCCAGGCCCTGGACGGCCCGCCCGGCCACGAACACCCACATCCCGGGTGCCGTCCCGGCCACCACCAGGCCCACGCCGAACACCGCGATGCCGCTGAACAGCGGCCGCAGCGGGCCGCTCCGGTCGCACCACTGGCCGGAGACGACCAGGGCGAACAGGGTGGTGGTGAAGTAGCCGGAGAAGGCGAAGGCGTACAGCCCGAGCCCGTGCAGCTCACGGGCCGCGGTCGGCATCGCGGTGTTGACGGCCGTCGCCTCGAAGGCGATCACCAGGACCACCGAGACGATCCCCAGCGTCAGGGCGCGGTAGCGGCCGCCGAGGACCCCGCCACCGGGGTCGTCGTCGGGGGGTATCGGTACGGGGTCGACCGAGGTGGGGGAGGCAGTGGTCATACGTATCATCGTAAGTGGCGTCTGCCTTGATGACCCCTGACCCCGGTCGGCGAACGGCTCGGCCGCGAGGCCTGGGACGGCCTCGGTGGAGCACCTCTCAGTGGAGCACCTTCAGGCCCACCACGCCGGAGACGATCAGCAGCAGGCAGGCGATCCGGGCCACCGTCGCCGGCTCCCCCAGGGCGGCCATGCCGTAGGCCACGGTGCCGACCGCGCCGATGCCGACCCAGACCGCGTAGCCGGTGCCGATCGGAATGGTGCGCATCGCGTACGCCAGGCCGCCCATGCTGACCAGCAGCGCGACACCGAAGACGATGCTGGGAACGGGTCGGGTGAAGCCCTTGGACGATTCCAGGGCGACCGCCCACACGGTCTCCAGGAAACCCGAGACGATCAGAACGAGCCAAGCCATGACGGTGATGCCTCCGCAGTCCACAGCGGCCGGATTGCCGCTGAACTGCGCCGTCTTGTCGTCACCGGGTACGACGCGCTCGTCCGGGGTGGCGGGAACACCGCCACCGGTCTCCGACCGTAGCACACACTGCCATACAGAATTTACAAAGGAGCATTGACCCCGCTCCCCCGGATCGGCCACCATGAATTCACTGGCCGTGTGCCCGAGTGGCTTAGGGAACCGTCTGCAAAGCGGTACACGCGGGTTCGATTCCCGCCATGGCCTCCCCGGAAAAGGAATTGCCGGTCGACTCCGAAAAGTCGGCCGGCAATTCCTTTTCGCCGTTCCCGGCATTTCCCGGGGAATCCGGTCAGGCCGTGACGGCGTCCTCCGCCCGGATCGGCAGCCGGCCGACCGGCAGGCCGGTGGCGGCGCGCACGGCCGCGGCGACGGCCGCCGGGGCGACCACCGCGGGGACGGCGCCGACCGCCTTGGCGCCGAACGGGGCCACCACGTCGCGCTCCTCCAGCAGCGCGGCGATCCGCACCTCCGGGGTGTCCAGCGCGGTGGGCAGCCGGTAGCCGGTGAGCGAGGGGTTCTGCAGCACCCCGCCCTCCGTCCGCAGGTCCTCCAGCAGCGCCAGGCCCACGCCCTGGGCCACCCCCGCCTCGATCCGGTCCTCGATCTGGCGCGGGTTCAGCGCCCGGCCGACGTCCTGGGCGACCGTCATCTCGACCACCCGCACGGCGCCCAGCTCGATGTCCACGTCCACCACGGCGCGCATCGCGCAGAACGAGATGGAGACGAAGGCGTCGCCCTGCCCGGCCTCGTCCAGCGGCTCGGTGGGGTGCGGGCGGCACTGCGCGGTGGCCCACAGCTCCTTGCCCTCCAGCGCCTCGGCGACCGGCATGCCGAGCACCCCGTCGTACGAGGTGATCTTGCCGTCGGCGATCTGGAGCAGCTCCACCGACATCCCGAAGTTCGCCGCGATCGGCTGCAGCAGCTGGTGGCGGACCATCAGCGCGGCCCGCTCGACGGCGCCGCCGGAGACCCAGGTGTGCCGGCCACGGGCGGACGGCCCGGCGATCGACTGGTCGCTGTCGGCCGGCGCGATGTAGACCTCGCTGACACCCAGTACGGTCTGCACGATCTGCCGGGCCAGCGTGGCGAAGCCCTGCCCGGCGTCGACCGCCGCGCAGATCACGGTGGCGTGGTCGCCGCTGACCCGCACGGTCGCGGTGGAGACCTCGTCCTCGCCCTCGGCGCCCAGCATGTGCACCATGCCGACGGCGTAGCCGATGCCGCGCCGCACCGCCGCCGGGTCGCCCGCGCCGCCGGGCCCTCCGGGCAGCAGCCACTCGGCGTCCGGGTCGTCCACCGGCAGGGCCGGCAGCGGCTCGGCCGCCACCGCGTCCAGCAGGGCGCGCACCGGCGCCGGGCAGGTGACGGCCTGTCCGGTGGGCAGCGGGTCGCCGGTGGACATCGCGTTGCGGCGGCGGATCTCCACCGGGTCCACGCCGATCCGGGCGGCCAGCTGGTCCAGCTGCGACTCGTACGCGAAGCAGGCCTGCAGGGCGCCCTCGCCGCGCATCCGACCGGCCGGCGGGTTGTTGGTGCGCACCGCCCAGGCGTCCACGAAGACGTTCGGGCAGACGTACGGGCCGGCCGAGAAGGCCGTCGCGGCGGCCAGCGCCTCGGCGGAGACGTCCGCGTAGGCGCCGCCGTCCAGCAGGATCTGCGCCTCGACCTTCACCAGCGTGCCCTCGGCGTCGGCGTGGTGGCGGTAGCGCAGGAGCGCGGGGTGGCGCGAGGCGTGGGTGTGGAAGGACTCCTCGCGGGTGAGCGTCATCTTCACCGGACGGCCGGTGCGCAGCGCCAGCAGGGCCAGGGTGACCTGGAACGAGAGGTCCTCGCGGTCGGTGGTGGCGCCGGGCACGCCGGTGACCACCAGCCGGACCCGGTCCGGCTCCAGACCGAGGCAGGCGGCGGTGCGGTCGCGGTCGCCGTGCGGGTCGGTGGAGGACAGGTGCAGCTCCACGCCGCCGTCCGGGCGCGGCACGGCCAGCCCGGCCTCGGCGCCGAGCGGGGCCGGGTCCTGACGGCCGACCTGGTAGAGGCCCTCGACGACGATCTCGCCGACCGCGTCCGGGTCCCCGGTGCGCAGCGGCAGGTGGCGGAACAGGTTGCCGTCCGGGTGCAGCGGCGGCGCGGTGAAGGCCTGCTCCGGGTCGGTGACGGCCTCCAGCGGCTCGTAGTCGACCGCGATCAGACCGACCGCCAGCCGGGCGGTGTCCGGGTGGTCGGCGGCGACCGCGGCGATCGGCTCGCCGTGGTGGCGCACCACGCCGGCGGCCAGCACCGGCCGGTCGGCGACGATCGGCCCGGCCGGGGCGCCGTCGGGGGTGCCGTCAGGGCCGGGTGGCAGGTCGGCGGCGGTGACCACGGCGTGCACCCCGGGCAGCGCCAGCGCGGCCGAGGTGTCGATGCCGCGGATCCGGGCGTGCGGGTGCGGCGAGCGCAGTACCGCGCCCCACAGCAGCCCCTCGGCCCACAGGTCGGCCGCGTACGGGTAGATGCCGAGCGCCTTGGGCAGCGCGTCGCTGCGCAGCGGGGAGCTGCCCAGGCCGATCGGCTCCGGTGCGCCGCCCTCGCCGCCGTCCTGCTGGAGTGCTGCGCCGATGTCGGTAGGCGACGTCATGATGCGTGGTCGTCCTCGGGGAGCCGGATGCCGTGGGCGGGGGTGGCGCCGTACGGGACTCCGGCCGGGGCGCCGCCCTCGGCCGGGGCACCGTGCGGGTGCGGGGCGGCGTACGGGGTGCCGTGCGGCGGCGTGCCGTCGTAGGCGGCGCCGGGCAGCGGGGTTCCGTGCGCGGGGGTGGACTCGTAGACCGGGGCGTCGTACCCGGTGTCGTAGCCGCTCTGCTGCTGGTGGCCGTCCGGGAAGGGCAGGTAGGTGCCGTGCGCGGGGGTGGCCTGGTACGGCTGCTCGGGGTAGCCCTGGGGCGGGTGGTACACCTGGTCGTCGGCGGCCTGGGCGGGGATGCCGTCCCGGATCGGGGCCAGCACGGTGGTGTCGTACACGCCGCTGTCGTACCCGTTCTGGGGGTCGCCGTAGGTCAGCCCGGCCGGGGCCTGCTCGACGGGGTGCTGCTCGACGGCGGGCTGCTGCCCGACGAGGTGCTGCTCCACGGGGTGCTGCTCCACGGGGTGCTGCTCCACGAGGTGGGCGACCGGGTGGGGCTGCTCGACGGGCTGCTGGGGGACGGCCTGCTGGGGGACGTGCTCGATCCAGGCCTCGGCGTCGGCGTAGACCGGCGGCTCGACGGCGTGCCCGGGTTCGAGGGGCGCCTCCGCGGACGGCTCGGCGGCCGGCTCGACCCGCGCCTCGGCGGCGGTCTCGACCGCCTGCGCGGCCTCCTCGGCCTCCTCGGCGTCCAGCGCGCGGGCGTCCGCGACGGTCTGGACGGCGGCCAGCACGCCCCGGTAGCCGGTGCAGCGGCAGAGGTTGCCGCACAGCGCCTGACGGGCCTCCACCTCGGTGGGCCGGTGGTTGCGCTGGAGCAGGTCGTGCACCGCCATCGCCATGCCCGGGGTGCAGTAGCCGCACTGGACGGCGCCGGAGGCGGCCAGCGCCTGCTGGACGTCGCTCGCGCCGCCGGCGGCCGACAGGCCCTCGACGGTGTTGATCTCGCTGTCGGCGGCCAGTGCCGCGGGCACCAGGCAGCCGGCCACCAGCTGGCCGTCCACCTGCACCGAGCAGGCCCCGCACTCGCCCTGTTCGCAGCCGTCCTTGGCGCCGGCCAGGCCGAGCCGCTCGCGCAGCACGTAGAGCAGGCTCTCGCCGATCCAGGCGTCGGTGACGGGCCGTTCGAAACCGTTGACCCGCAGCGTGTACGAGGCGCACGGGCGCAGCTCGCGGCTGACCTGCGGGGAGAGGCCGAGCGGGTCGGCGTCGAGGGTCTCGATGGGGTCTGTGGTCACTTCAGCGCCCTTCCCAGTGCCCGTCGGGCCAGCACCGATACGGTACGCCGCAGCCGAACGGCGGCCGCGGTCGGCCCCTCGGTCACGGCCTCCCAGGCGCCCTCGGCGCCGTAGTTGTCGGGGACGCAGGCGCCGGCCACGTACTCGCCGAAGGCGGCGGTCGCGGCCGGGTCGATCTCCCGGCTGCCGTCCCAGTCGATGCAGCCGGCCACCCAGGCCTCGGCCTCCAGCGGGCGCAGCGGCACCGGCGCGACGGCACCGACGGCGCAGCGCACCGAGCGCCGGGCCGGGTCGAGGACGAGGGCGACGGAGGCGGTGGCGCGGGCCGGGCCGCTGCGGCCGGTGGCCTTGAGGAAGACCTGCGGGGCGTGCAGCAGCGGGACGCGCACCCAGGTGAGCAGTTCGCCGGGGCGCACCGGGTCGAGTCCGGTGAGCAGGTGACTGACCGGCACCTCGCGGGTGCCCCCGGCCCGGGCCAGGGTGACGCTGGCCTCCAGCGCGGTGAGCACCGGGAGGGTGTCGCCCGCGGCGGCGGCGGTGACGATGTTCCCGCCGAGGGTGCCGACGTTGCGGACCTGCGGCGGGCCGGCCGTGCGGGCCGCGTCGGCGAGCGCGGGGATGAGCGCGGCGAAGTCGGGGCGGTCCATCCGGGCGTGGGTGAGTCCGGCGCCGAGGACGGCCGTGCCGCCGTCCTCGTAGCGCCAGCCGCGCAGTTCGGTGATCCGGCCGAGGCCGACAAGGGCGGCGGGGCGCAGTCGGCCGGCGTTGACGGCCTCCATCAGGTCGGTGGCTCCGGCCACCGGTACCGCGGCCGGGGCGGCGGCCAGCGCGTCGACGGCCTCGTCGAGGGAGGCCGGCAGCATGATCGTCCGGTTCACCTGGGTCCCACCGTGCTCCACTTGCTCATCGATCGCCTGCCGCCCGCCGGCCTTCGGCCGTGCTGTCCTGCGTCAGCAGCCCGGCCTGGCCCGTAGGGTACGGGCGATCGGGCCGGGTTGGGCAACTCTGGCACACAATGCTCGATGATCACTTCGGGGCCGGTGAACGGGGCTGCCCGATTGGGACTGATACCGGGCGGTATCTGCCCCGACCCGCTCCGGGCCAGGGCAGATGTTCATCAGTTCTTGACGTCGGATGACCGCTCAGAAGTTCCCGGTGAGTAGGACTAGCGCACCGGCGGCGGCCCCTCGATCGGCCGTCCGGCCACCCCGGGCCAGCGCTGCCAGGGGTGCGGCCCGTCAGCCGGGCGGTACTCGACGCCGAGCGCGTCCAACACCTTCAGGTGGGCCGTCAACCGCTGCTCGAAACCGGCGTAGTCCCGCTCGGTCGGCTCGGCGGGCAGTTCGGACCAGGCGACCTCGGCGAAGGCGACCAGCCGGGGGAAGGCCCGGTAGTCGATGTCCCTGGCGCTGTCCATGAACTCGCTCCACAGGTTGGCCTGGGTGCCGATCACGTGCCGGGCGGCGGCCTCGTCCAGCTGCGCGGGGACCGGCTCGAACCGGTAGACGTCCTCCAGCGTGCGCACGAAGCCGACCGGGATCGGCTCGTCCGGTCCGTCCGCCTGCCGGTGGTCGAAGTAGACGTGCTGCTCGGGGCACATCACCACGTCGTGGCCGGCCTTCGCGGCGGCGATCCCGCCGCCGAAGCCGCGCCAGGAGGAGACCGCGGCGCCGGGGGCGAGTCCGCCCTCCAGGATCTCGTCCCAGCCGATCAGCCGGCGGCCGCGCTCGGCCAGCCAGCGGTCGAAGTGCCGGATGAGGTGGCTCTGCAGCTCGTCCTCGTTGGCCAGGCCCAGCTCGCGGATCCGGGCCTGCGCGGCGGCGCTGTCCTTCCACTGCTCCTTGGGGCACTCGTCGCCGCCGAGATGGACGAACTCGGACGGGAAGAGCTCCAGGACCTCCTCCAGCACGCCCTCGAAGAAGCGCAGCGTCTCCTCGGAGGCGTTGAGCACGTTGTGGCTCACCCCCCAGTCGGTCCAGACCCCGAGCGCGGCGGTGTCCACCACGTCGGTGTTGCCCAGTTCGGGGTAGGCGGCGACGGCGGCCTGGGTGTGGCCGGGCAGGTCGATCTCCGGAACGACGGTGACCCCGCGGGCGGCCGCGTAGGCGACGATCTCGCGCAGGTCGTCCTGGGTGTAGTAGCCGCCGTGCGGGCGGTCGTCGCGGCGCTGCCCGGCCCGGTAACCGACCATCGAGCGGTCCCGCCAGGCACCGCGCTCGGTCAGCCTCGGGTAGCGCTTGATCTCGACCCGCCACCCCTGGTCGTCGGTCAGGTGCAGGTGCAGCACGTTCAGCTTGTGCGCGGCCAGCAGGTCGACGAAGCGCAGCACGTCCGACTTGGGCAGGAAGTGCCGGGCGACGTCGAGCAGCGCGCCGCGCCAGCCGAACCGGGGGGCGTCCTCGATGTCGGTGCCGGGCAGCACCCAGCCCTCGCGGCGCAGCGGCGACCGCCGGTAGGCGTCCGGTCCGAGCAGCTGCCGCAGGGTCTGCGCGCCCCACAGCGCGCCCGCCGGCCCGCCCGCGGCGAGCAGGGCGTGGCCGGGGCGCACCGTGAGCCGGTACGCCTCGGCGGCGAGCGTCGCGTCGTGGACCAGCTCGATGCCCGCGCCCCGCCGGCCCGGGCCGAGCGGCAGCCCGGTGGCGGCGGACAGGGCGGCCCGCAGCCAGCGCTCGGCGTCGGCCAGCGCGGGGGGTGCGGTCAGCGTCGTGGTGGCGTCGAGCGGATAGTCCTCGTCCGGGCGGCGGGCGGCACTCGAAGGTGCGGGAATGAGGTCCATCCCGACATCCTGCCCACGCCCGGAACGATTGGCATAGACCACCCAGGAAACCGGGTGCTATGCAAAACGGCGTCGCGCGGAGCGCCGCGGACTACTTGCCGTCACCGGCGCCGTCGCCGCCCTGCGGCTTGCCGATGCCGTCGTAGATCTCCTTGCACATCGGGCAGACCGGGTACTTCTTCGGGTCGCGCCCGGGCACCCACACCTTGCCGCAGAGCGCCACCACGGGAGACCCGGAGAGCGCGCTCTCCATGATCTTGTCCTTCTGGACGTAGTGCGCGAAGCGCTCGTGGTCGCCGTCCCCGTTGGACACCTGCGGGACGGGCTCGACCAGGGTTCCGGTGCCGAGGCCGCGCTCGGGCTCAAGAGTGCTCATGGGTGCCAAGTCTATGGGCGCCTCCGGAAACCCGGCCAGTGTCACCGCACCGGGCCGGTCGGCTCAGTTCATCGTCGGGTCGTCCGGGTAGGTCGCCAGCAGGGCGATCGGGCCCCGCTGGCGGCGCAGCACCGAGCGCCACAGCCGCTCCGGCTCGGGGCTGGAGACGTCCCCGGGCTCGCAGTCCACCAGGTACCAGGCGCCGCTCTCCAGCTCGGCCTCCAGCTGCCCCGGCGACCAGCCGGCGTACCCGGCGAAGATCCGCAGGCTGCCCAGTTCGCCGGCCATCACCTCGGGCGGCGCCTCCAGGTCCACCAGGCCGATCGCGCCGTGCACCCGGCGCCAGCCGAGCGGCTCGCCGGTGCCGGGCTCCCCCGGGGCCACCGCGAGGCCGAGCGCCGAGTCCAGCGCCACCGGGCCGCCCTGGAACACCACGGCGGGCTGTCCGACGAGTCTGTTCCAGCCGTCCAGCACGCTTCCCACCTCGACCGGTGTCGGCCGGTTGAGGACCACGCCGAGCGCCCCCTCGACGTCGTGGTCGAGGAGCAGCACCACCGCCCGCGCGAAGTTCGGGTCGGTGAGCAGGGGCGTCGCGACGAGCAGACTGCCGGTGTGGGACCGGCCTCCGTGCGAATGGGCCGCCGTCATGCCCACATGATCCCGCAGAACGGCACCGCTCGGACACCGCAACGCCCGGAAACCGGCCACCGCGACGAACACCCGTACGGCCGTACCGGGGGGCGGGCACGGGCCCGGAGAGAGCACCATCACGGGAGAGGCTCACGGGAACCAACGGCGCGCCTACTACCATCTACGTCTGGTGGACGCCCTTCACGGTGCCGACTCGGTTTCGCCGGGGGTCCGAACGTGCCCGTACGACGGTCCACCACCGGCTCTCTCCCGGAGCCCCTTCCCTGACTCCTCTGGCACCCCGGATTGCGAGAACGATGACCGACGACGTCCTGCTGGTCCATGGCGGAAACCCGCTCGAAGGCGAGATCCGCGTCCGCGGTGCGAAGAACCTGGTGCCCAAGGCCATGGTCGCCGCCCTCCTCGGGCAGGGCCCCAGCAGACTGCGCAACGTCCCGGACATCCGCGACGTCAAGGTGGTCCGCGGCCTGCTGCAGCTGCACGGTGTGACCGTGCGCACCGGTGACGAGGACGGCGAGCTGATCCTCGACCCCTCGCACGTCGAGAGCGCCAATGTCGCCGACATCGACGCGCACGCCGGCTCCTCGCGGATCCCGATCCTGTTCTGCGGCCCGCTGCTGCACCGCCTCGGCCACGCCTTCATCCCCGGCCTCGGCGGCTGCGACATCGGCGGCCGCCCCGTCGACTTCCACTTCGAGGTGCTGCGCCAGTTCGGCGCCACCATCGAGAAGCACCCGCAGGGCACCTACCTGGTCGCCTCGCAGCGGCTGCGCGGCACCAGGATCGAGCTGCCGTACCCCTCGGTCGGCGCGACCGAGCAGGTGCTGCTCACCGCCGTCCTCGCCGAGGGCGTCACCGAGTTGCGCAACGCGGCCATCGAGCCGGAGATCGTCGACCTGATCTGCGTGCTGCAGAAGATGGGTGCGATCATCACGCTGGGCACCGACCGGACGATCCTGATCACCGGTGTGGACGAGCTGAACGGCTACAACCACCGGGCGCTGCCGGACCGCCTGGAGGCGGCCTCCTGGGCCTGCGCGGCGCTGGCCACCAAGGGCGACATCTACGTCCGCGGCGCCCGCCAGCTGGAGATGATGACCTTCCTGAACACCTTCCGGAAGGTCGGCGGCACCTTCGAGGTGGACGACGAGGGCATCCGCTTCTGGCACCCGGGCGGCGAGCTCAAGGCCATCGCCCTGGAGACCGACGTGCACCCGGGCTTCCAGACCGACTGGCAGCAGCCGCTGGTGGTCGCGCTGACCCAGGCCACCGGCCTGTCGATCATCCACGAGACGGTGTACGAGTCGCGGCTCGGCTTCACCGGCGCGCTGAACCAGATGGGCGCGCACATCCAGCTCTACCGCGAGTGCCTGGGCGCCACCCCGTGCCGCTTCGGCGCCCGCAACTTCCTGCACTCCGCGGTCGTCTCCGGCCCGTCCAAGCTGATCGGCTCCGAGCTGGTCATCCCGGACCTGCGCGGCGGCTTCTCGTACCTGATCGCGGCGCTGGCGGCCGAGGGCACCTCGACCGTGCACGGCATCGACCTGATCAACCGCGGCTACGAGAACTTCATGGACAAGCTGCGGGACCTCGGCGCCCACGTCGAGCTGCCCAGCGAGCAGCTGGTCGAGGCCTGACGGTCCGGTCACGACAACGGCGAGAGGCCGGGCTCCCCAGCGGGGAGCCCGGCCTCTCGGGCGTTCAAGGGGTGGCTCAGGCAGCGCCCTTGGCGGCTTCCTTCAGCTTGGAGCCGGCGCTCACCTTGGCGCTGTAGCCCGCGGCGATCTGGATCGGCTCGCCGGTCTGCGGGTTGCGGGCGGTGCGGGCAGCGCGGTGGGTGCGCTCGAAGGTCAGGAAACCGGGGATGGTGACCTTCTCGTCGCCCTTGGCGACGACCTCGCCGACGATCTCGGCGAAGGCGGCCAGAACGGCGTCGGCGTCCTTGCGGGTCACCTCGGCGCGCTCGGACAGCGCGGCCACCAGCTCACTGCGGTTCATGTGTACTCCTGTGGTCTGTTCGCTTGCGGTGCGCGGGGGCCCATCGGTGCTCCCACCGGGGGGCACCCGGATGGGCCGCAGGTCCGCACACTGTGCTCATGCAGGCAATGCGTGGTCGCAGGCCGGGTCCGCACCCGATGCCGCGCGCCGGAGCCGTCGAAGGCCCGCCCGCCCGCCTGGATACGAATCCTGCCCCGACCGGCCCCGAGAAAGCCAATCGGGCCCCGGCCGAGCCACTCGAACATCGCCCGCCCGTTGGAGGTGTGACGCTCCGTCGGCTCCGGCGGACCGGGCGCGGGCGGCGGTCGGGAGGACACGCCGGAAGACCAGGGGGACGTTCCGTACTTGTCGGACACGCCTGCCCCGTGCAGGGCTACGGTACGCCCTACGACTGACAAGCCCAAACACGCCCCTCGCCCTTGTGTCGCAAGGGTTCGGGGCGAGCTGGGCGGGTATGCTCGCTATTCGTACATTTGAGCGATCTACGACACGTCGCCCGATCCGGCCGTCAGAGCTTGACGGTGGGGAACGCGGCGGTGTCGAGGGTGCCCACGATGCCGGGGGTCGGACGGGCCGGCGCCGGGGCCTCCTGGGCCCCCGCGAGGGCCGCCTCGCGCACCGCGGAGGCGACGGTCTTGGCCACGTCCTTGTGGAACACGCTCGGGATGATGTAGTTGGCGTTCAGCTCGTCGTCGGCCACGGTGGTGGCCAGCGCCCGGGCGGCGGCGATCATCATCTCAGTGTTGACGGTGCGGCTCTGGGCGTCCAGCAGGCCGCGGAAGACACCCGGGAAGACCAGCACGTTGTTGATCTGGTTCGGGAAGTCGCTGCGGCCGGTGGCGACCACCGCGGCGGTCTGCCGGGCGATGGCCGGGTCGACCTCAGGGTCCGGGTTGGCCAGCGCGAAGATGATCGCGTCCTCGGCCATGGTGGCCAGGTCGTCGCCGTCCAGGACGTTCGGGGCCGAGACGCCGATGAAGACGTCGGCGCCCGCCACGGCCTCCTTGAGGGTGCCGGTGCGGCCCGAGCGGTTGGTGTGCTCGGCGATCCAGCGCAGGCTCTCGGTGAGGTCCTCGCGGCCCAGGTGGACCACGCCCTGCACGTCCGCCACGGTGGCGTGCTCGACACCGGCCGCCATCAGCAGCTTGAGGATCGCGGTGCCGGCGGCACCGGCGCCGGACATCACCACGCGGATGTCGCCGATCTCCTTGCCGACCACCTTCAGCGCGTTGGTGAGGGCGGCCAGCACCACGATCGCGGTGCCGTGCTGGTCGTCGTGGAAGACCGGGATGTCCAGGGCCTCGCGCAGCCGGGCCTCGATCTCGAAGCAGCGCGGCGCGGAGATGTCCTCCAGGTTGATCCCCGCGAAGCCCGGGGCGATCGCCTTGACGATGGCGACGATCTCGTCGGTGTCCTGGGTGTCCAGGCAGATCGGCCAGGCGTCGATCCCGGCGAAGCGCTTGAACAGGGCCGCCTTGCCCTCCATGACCGGCAGCGCGGCCTCCGGGCCGATGTTGCCCAGGCCCAGCACCGCCGAGCCGTCGGTGACCACGGCGACGCTGTTGCGCTTGATGGTCAGGCGGCGGGCGTCCTCGGGGTTCTCCGCGATCGCCATGCAGACGCGGGCGACACCCGGGGTGTAGATCATGCTGAGGTCGTCACGGTTGCGGATCGGCAGCTTGGAGGACATCTCGATCTTGCCGCCGAGGTGCATCAGGAAGGTGCGGTCCGAGACCTTGCCGATCGACACGCCGTCGATCGCGCGCAGCTTCTCGACGATCTCCTCGCCGTGCGCGACCGAGGAGGCCGCCACCGTGACGTCGATCCGCAGCGCCTCCAGGCCGGAGGCGGTGACGTCGAGACCGGTCACCGAACCGCCGGAGGACTCCACGGCCGTGGTGATCGCACTGACGGCGTTGCCCCGGGCCGGGACCTCCAGCCGTACCGTGATCGAGTTGGAGACACTGGGCACCGTCGCCATCGACGCTTCCTTCTTCCGTCTGTCCCGCAGGCTCAACATTTTGTTGAAGGCATCGCCTACGCATGCTAGACCTCGATCGTCGCACCTTCCTGGGGGAAGCCAGAAATAACGTTCATTGAGTGTGCGGATCCGACAATCCCATCCGCGGCCCTCGGTCTCCCGCCGCTCACTCCTTGCCTCTCCCGGCCGATGCGTTACATTGGACAGGCACCGGCTCGATCCAAGCCCCCGGGCCCAACCTTCGTCCCTTCGAGGGACCACTTGCCGCGAGGCGAGCATGGCGGGTCGGTGTACTAAACGTCTGAAGGCCCCTCACCATCCGGTGGGGGGCCTTCTTCCGTGGACCTCGGGAACCGTCAGCCGTGCAGCAGCGCGGGCACGCCGGCCGCGTCCGGCAGGTCGTCCGGTCCTGAGAGCACGGTCAGCCGCTGGGTCGCGCGGGTCAGCGCCACGTACAGCACCCGCAGGCCGGCCTCCGACTCGCCGGCGATGCCGGTCGGGTCGGCCACCACCGTCGCGTCGTACTCCAGACCCTTGGCCTCCAGGCTGCCCAGCGCCACCACGCGCTCGCCCAGGCCCTCGGCCCAGCCGGCCGCCTCCTCCCGGCGGTCCATCGGCACCACGATCGCCACGGTGCCGTCCACCTCGGCTAGCAGCCGCTCCAGCTCGGCCCTGGCGGCCTTGCCGAAGGCCTCCGGCGAGGGGTCGGTGGTGGCCGCGAAGCGCGGCTCCACACCGACGTGGCGCACCGCGCTCGGCGACGGGGTGCCCGGCGCGGCCAGCGCCAGCACCTTCGCCGCGACCTCGGCGATCTCGGCCGGGTTGCGGTAGTTCACGGTCAGCGTGAAACGGCGGCGCGGCTTGCCGGAGAGGACCTCGTCCAGCGCGGCCTGGGCCTCCTGCGGGAACGGCCAGGAGGACTGCGCCGGGTCACCGACGATCGTCCAGGTGGCCATCCGGGAGCGGCGGCCGATCATCCGCCACTGCATCGGGGTGAGGTCCTGCGCCTCGTCCACGATGACGTGCGCGTACTCCCTGCGCTCGACCGGCTGGCGGTCCCGCTGGCGGGCGCTGCGGTCGGCGAAGGTGGTGACCTCCTCCAGCCCGCTCAGCAGGTCCACCGCGTCCACCTCGCGGACCTTCGGCCGGGCCGGCTCGCCGAGCAGCACCTGGAGCTCGTCGACCAGCGCGACGTCGTGCGCGGACAGCGCGCCCTCGCCCTGCGAGGACAGGTGGCGCCAGGAGGCGGCCAGCAGCCTGGCCTCGTCCGGGGTGACGGCGCGGCGGGCGATCCGGTTGATGTGCCGGTGCTGGCGCAGCGTGCCGAGCACCCCGCGCGGGGTCAGCGCCGGCCACCAGGCGTCCAGGAAGTCCAGGAACGACGCCTCGTCCGAGACGTACTCGTCGAAGGACTCCTTCTCCTCCTGGCGCTGCTCCCGGGCGTAGTGGTCGGTGGGCCTCGGCAGGTCCCGGGTGGCCTGCTGCCACAGGGCGTCCAGCAGCAGCCTGCGGGCGCGCGGGCGCAGCAGGTTCAGCGGGGTGCCGCCGGAGCCCACCACGTTGCCGCGCACGGCCTTCAGTCGGGAGGCGTCCAGCTTCAGCACCTCGCCGCGGGCGACGACCTTCAGCTCCTGCGGCGCGCCCAGCTCCAGCGCCGCGCGGGCGGCGCGGCGCAGCAGGTGCACCATCCGGGCCGAGCCCTTGACCCGGGCCGCCTCGGGGGTGTCGTAGGTGCCCGCCTCGATGCCGTCCACCAGCGAGCCGATCGCCCGGATGGCGACCTGGCCCTCCTCACCCAGCGAGGGCAGCACGCCCTCGGTGTAGGACACCAGCAGCGGGGTCGGCGAGACCACCAGGATGCCCCCGGCGTAGCGGCGGCGGTCCTGGTAGAGCAGGTAGGCGGCGCGGTGCAGGGCGACGGCGGTCTTGCCGGTGCCGGGGCCGCCGGTGACCAGGGTGGCGCCCGCGGCGGCGGCGCGGATCACCTCGTCCTGCTCCCGCTGGATGGAGGAGACGATGTCGCGCATCGAGTGGCTGCGGGCGCGGCCCAGCGAGGCCATCAGCGCGCCGTCGCCGACCACGGCCAGCTCCTCGCCGTCCAGGGTCGGGGTGAGGTCGGGGCGCAGCAGGTCGTCCTCGACGCCGATCACCTTGCGGCCCTTGGAGCGGATCACCCGGCGGCGGATCACCCGGCCGGGCTCGACGGGGGTGGCGCGGTAGAACGGGGCGGCGGCGGGCGCGCGCCAGTCGATCACCAGCGGACCGTACTCGGCGTCCAGCACACCGAGGCGGCCGATGTGGAGGGTCTCGGCGACGGCCGGGTCGGCCGGGTCGAGCGGGGTGTTCGACGGGATGCCGTGCTCCTCCGGAGCGTCGGCCCGCTGGAGGTCGATCCGGCCGAACAGGAAGTCCTCGAACTCGCTGTTCAGGCGCTGGAGGTGGGCGCCGGCCCGGTAGACCTGGGCGTCGCGTTCGGCGAGCGCGCCGGGGGTGCCGACCTGGACCCGCTTGGCGGCGTCCTCCAGGATGTACTCGGCCTCGGCGAGCTTCTCCTCCAACCGGTGGTAGACGGTGTCGAGGTGCTGCTGCTCACCGGCGATCTCGCGCGTGCGGACGGTCTCGTGATCGGCCGTGGGGGTGGTGTCCTTGTTGCTCTGCATGGCCTCGGTGGTTGCGGCGGAATCCGGCTCCGGAAAACGAGCGGACGGATGATCCTACGCCGCGACCCCCCGGCCGCGCTGCTCCGGAACGTACAAAAGTCGAAGGCCGCCCTCCGCTGGAGCGGAGAACGGCCTTCGGTGTGAACATGGGGTGGTGGAGATGCCGGGAATCGAACCCGGGTCCAGTGGAGTTAATTCAGGGCTTCTCCGAGCGCAGTCCGCTGTGCTTTTCTCGGCCCTGGCGGTCACACGGACAAGCCGCCAACAGGCCCAGCTGCTGTTTGATTTCCCATCCGCCCTCGCAGCCCGGGCGGACGGTTGAGTTCCCTAGATTATGCCAGGGTCCGGGTCGGGAACCCCCCGGTCTGACACCCAAGCGCTATCGGTGCTTATTAGGCAGCGAGAGCGAACTGCTGGGAATCGCGCTTAGTGTTGGCGATTATTTTTTTGCGACACGTGGTTAACGAGATCATTGCCGCGTTCCTCGGCTCGCTTCCCCTGTTTCAACATCCCCTGTCGAAACCGATCATCCCCATGTTTTGTTGAGAAACAGCTCGGACGGTCATCGTCCGTGTTGCTTGCGCCATAGTACGCGAGGCGACGGGCGAGGGTCCAGCGGATTAACCCTGGCGCCGGCGAGCCGCCGCCACCGCGCGGGCCGTCTCACGGGTGTCCTGCTTCTCGCGCAGCGTCTGGCGCTTGTCGTAGAGCTTCTTGCCGACCGCGAGCGCCAGTTCGAGCTTCACCCGGCCGTCCTTGAAGTACAGCGAGAGCGGGACCAGGGTGTGACCCGCGTCGCGGACCTTGGTCTCGATCTTGCGGATCTCCAGCTTGTGCAGCAGCAGCTTGCGCTTGCGCCGGGCCGCGTGGTTGGTCCACGTCCCCTGGGTGTACTCGGGGATGAAGACGTTGTCGATCCACGCCTCGTGGTTCTGGATGTAGGCGTAGCCGTCGACCAGGTTGGCCCGCCCCTCACGCAGTGACTTGACCTCGGTGCCGGTGAGTACGAGGCCGCACTCGTAGGTGTCGAGGATCGTGTACTCGTGTCGCGCCTTCTTGTTCTGCGCGATCAGCTTCTGTCCGGTTTCCTTTGCCATAGCGCGGCCATTCTCGCACTTCGGCGCCGGATCGGGCAGCTGGTTTAGGCCCGGGTGCCGGGCTTCAGGCGCGGGTGCCGAGCCCCGAGAGGACCCGCAGGGCGAGGGCGTCGGCCTCCTCGCCCGATCCCGCCGGGACGTCGGGGGTGAGTCCGGTGCCGTCCAGGGAGCGGCCGGCCGGGGTGTAGTAGCGGCCGACGGTCAGTTCCAGCACGGCGCCGTCGGCGAGCCGGCTGGGCTGCTGGACGGTGCCCTTGCCGAAGGTCCGCGAGCCCACCACCACGGCGCGGCTGCGGTCCTGGAGGGCGCCGGCCAGCAGTTCGGCGGCGCTCATCGTGCCGCCGTCCACCAGCAGCACCAGCGGGGTGCGCTGGTCGCCGCCGGGCGGGGCGGTCAACTCCCTTGTCCCGCCGCGCTCCTGGTACGAGCCGACCGCTCCGCCGTCCAGGAAGATCCCGGCGGTCTCGGCCGCCTCGTCGACCAACCCGCCGGAGTTGCCGCGCAGATCGAGCACCACGCCGGTGTGCGGGGCGCGCAGGGCGGCGCGCACCTGGTCGGCCACGCCACTGGTGAAGGCGCGTACGGTCACCCGCAGCACGCCCTTGCCCAGCTGCTCCGCGGCGACCTGTCGGCTGTCCAGCAGTACGCGCCGCAACCGCAGTTCGCGTTCCTGCCCCTCGCCGCGCCGGACGGCCAGGGTGACCTCGGAGCCCGCCCGGCGTTCCTCGCCCTGGCCACGCAGCCGCGCGACCACCTCGGTGACCGGCAGGTGGTCGGCCTGGTCCCGGCCGATCCGCACGAGCCGGTCGCCGGGGGTGATCCCGGCCGCGGCGGCCGGGCCGTCCGGCGCGACCTGGGAGACCTCGGTGACGCCGTCCTGGCCGCGGCCGACCGAGAGGCCGACGCCCGGGTACCGGCCGTCCAAGCCCTGGCTGAACTCCGCGTACTCCTGGGCGCTGTAGTACGCGCCCCAGCGGTCGCCGCCGGCCGCCAGCAGGTGCTCGGCCTGCTGCTCGGACAGGGCGGCGCCGGCCGGGTCCGCCGGGAGCCCGCCGCCTGCCCGGACGGTGTCGGCGGAGGGGCGGTGCGGCGGGTCGCCCGGGTCGCTCCAGGCCCCGGTGGCCGCGCCGGCCAGCAGCACGGCGCCGAACACCAGGCTGAGCGCGGCCACCTGGCGGGCCCTGCGCGGAGTTTGCTGCATGGCACCGGAGTGTAGACACCGCTCCGCGCGGGACGAACCGGAACGACGGCCCCCGGAACGCCGACGGCCCCGGACGGCGCAGTGCCGTCCGGGGCCGTCGAGGCGGTCCGGGAATCAGACCTTGAGGTACTTGCGCAGCGTGAAGAACGCCGCGACACCGGCCATGCCCATACCCACCACGATCAGCAGCGGTATCACCGCGAGCACCGAGCCGAGCCCGATGAAGTGGATGAACTGCACCCGGTCGGCCAGCCAGTTCTGGACGAAGAAGTGCCCGCCGATCAGCAGTCCGGAGGCCATCACCGCGCCGAGCAGCGCCGAGAAGGCCGCCTCGGCGATGAACGGCATCTGGACGTAGAAGTTCGAGGCACCGACCAGGCGCATGATCCCGGTCTCGCGCCGTCGGCTGTACGCCGACACCCGGACGGTGTTGACGATCAGCAGCAGGGCGACGAACAGCATCAGCACCATGATCACGAACGCCGCCGTCTGGAGGCCGTTCAGCAGGCCGAAGAGGTTCTCCAGGATCTTCCGCTGGTCCTCGACCGACTTGACGCCGGGCTTGCCGGCGAAGGCGCTCTGGATCACGTCGTACTTGGTCGGGTCGTTGAGCTTGACCCGCCAGGACTGCGGCATGGCGTCCGGGCCCAGGACGGAGATGAGCGGGTTGTCCGGGTTCATCTCCTTCCAGTGCTTGTACGCCTCGGCCGAGCTCTCGTAGGTCGAGGACTGGACCACCGAGGTCATCTTGTCCAGCTGGTCCTTGATGTCCTGGACCTGCTGGTCGGTGGCCGCGCCCTTGTCGCACTGGGGCGAGTTCCGGGCGTCCGCCTTGGTGCAGAAGTAGATGCTCACCTCGACCTTGTCGTACCAGTACCCCTTCATGGAGTTCACCTGGTCGCGGACCAGGAGCGAGGAACCGGCGAGGGCGAGGGAGAGCGCGACACTGACCACGACCGCGATGGTCATGGTCAGGTTGCGTCGGAGACCCACACCGATCTCCGACAGGACGAACTGGGCACGCATGCGGAAACAACTCCAGGGTCGGTACTGCTCTGGTCTGGCGGGCCGGGCCGACGGCCCTACGGGTCAGCGCCGGTCGGTCAGTGCTGGTACCCGTAGACGCCGCGGGCCTGGTCGCGGACGAGCAGCCCCTTGTCGAGCTCGATGACGCGCTTGCGCATCTGGTCGACGATGGCCTGGTCGTGGGTGGCCATCAGCACCGTGGTGCCGGTGCGGTTGATGCGGTCGAGCAGCTTCATGATGCCGACCGAGTTCTGCGGGTCGAGGTTGCCCGTGGGCTCGTCCGCGATGAGCAGCATCGGGCGGTTCACGAACGCGCGGGCGATCGCCACGCGCTGCTGCTCACCACCGGAGAGCTCGCCCGGCATGCGGTCCTCCTTGCCGCCGAGGCCGACCAGCTCCAGCACCTCGGGCACCACCTTGTTGATGGCGCTCTTGGGCTTGCCGATCACCTCGAGGGCGAAGGCGACGTTCTGCGCGACCGTCTTGTTCGGCAGCAGACGGAAGTCCTGGAAGACGGTGCCCAGCTGGCGGCGCATGTGCGGCACCTTCCAGTTGGACAGCTTGCCGAGGTCCTTGCCCAGGACGTGCACCGCACCGGTGCTGGGGCGCTCCTCGCGCAGGCACAGGCGCAGGAAGGTGGACTTCCCCGAGCCGGACGAGCCGACCAGGAAGACGAACTCACCCTTCTCGATCTCCAGCGAGACGTTGTCCAGGGCGGGACGGTTCTGCTTGGGATAGGTCTTGGAGACGTTGTCGAATCTGATCACGGCTGCATCACGGAGGCCATCCTAGGCGGCGCCAGTCCTCGGTCGGTCCGCCCCGGAGGCCCGGCCCGGGGGCGGGCGAAAGGAGCGCAGAGGGCCGCTCCCGGACTCGGACCATACGCGAATCGGCGACCGGCCCGCAGGGACCGCCCGTGACAACGACCGGCCATGGGGGAGAATGTCCGCTTATGCCCCGAATATCGGGGGGCATCTCACAGCCCGGGAGCCGGAACCGCCGGAACCTGGCAGAGTGGAGGGAGCGGCCGTGTCACGGCCGCTCCCCCGTACAGGGCAGCGCATGGAACCAAAGCCCCGTCCGGTGCGTTGGCAATAGCAGCGAGGAGGAGATCGCATGACCTGCGACCATCTGGTGTGCGCCAACTGCAACGGCCGCGTCAGCGACGGGCGTTGCCCGGTGTGCCGGGCCAACCGGGCCCGGATTCAGGAGCAGCAGAGCCCGTTCGCCGCGCTCTCCCCCGCGACGCTGCTGGCCCTGCTGGCAGGCCTGCTCGCGGTGGCGCTGATCGCCCGGCAGGCACTGGCCTGACCCTTCCGGACACACGGGAAGGCCCCCGACCGCTGCGGTCGGGGGCCTTCTGCGTCGTGCGGTGACTACGCGGTGACTACTCGGCGCCGGTCTCGCGCTGCTTGCGCCGGCGGATGCCGGCCTCGATGCCGTGCTTGATCTTCATCGAGGCCGCAGTCCTCACGCCTCGCTCGAGGTCTCGCGCTGCTTCCTCCAGCGGATGCCGGCCTCGATGAACCCGTCGATGTCGCCGTCCAGCACGGCCTGCGGGTTGCCGGCCTCGAACGCGGTGCGGACGTCCTTCACCATCTGGTACGGGTGCAGCACGTAGGAGCGCATCTGGTTGCCCCAGGAGCTTCCGCTGTCCTTGAGCGCGTCCATCGCCGCCTTCTCCTCCTGGCGGCGCCGCTCGAGCAGCTTGGCCTGGAGGACGTTCATCGCGGACGCCTTGTTCTGGATCTGCGAGCGCTCGTTCTGGCAGGAGACCACGATGCCGGTCGGGAGGTGGGTGATGCGCACCGCCGAGTCGGTGGTGTTGACGCCCTGGCCGCCGGGGCCGGAGGCGCGGTAGACGTCCACCCGCAGCTCGCCCTCGTCGATGTCGACGTGGTCGGACTGCTCGACGACCGGGAGGACCTCGACGCCGGCGAAGGAGGTCTGCCGGCGGCCCTGGTTGTCGAACGGGGAGATCCGCACCAGGCGGTGGGTGCCCTGCTCGACCGAGAGGGTGCCGTAGGCGTACGGCGCCTTCACGGTGAAGGTCGCGGACTTGATGCCGGCCTCTTCGGCGTACGAGGTGTCGTACACCTCGGTGGGGTACCCGTGCCGCTCGGCCCAGCGCAGGTACATGCGCATGAGCTGCTCGGCGAAGTCGGCGGCGTCCACGCCACCGGCCTCGGCCCGGATGTTGATCAGCGCCTCGCGGGCGTCGTACTCGCCGGACAGGAGGGTGCGGACCTCCAGCTCCTCGACCGCCTTCTGGAGGGCGACGAGCTCGACCTCGGCCTCGGCACGGGTGTCCGCGTCGTCCTCGGCCTCGGCGAGCTCGAACAGCACGCCCAGGTCGTCGATGCGGCCGCGCAGGCCCTCGACCCGGCGCAGTTCACCCTGGAGGAAGGAGAGCCGGCTGGTCACCTTCTGCGCGTTCGCGACGTCGTCCCACAGGGTGGGGGCGGCTGCCTCCTCCTCCAGGACCGCGATGTCGGCCCGGATCTTGTCCAGGTCGAGGACGGCCTCGATCGACCCCATGGTCGTATCGAGGTTCTTGAGCTCTTCGGAAGGATCGACGGCTGCCACGCCCCCAGGGTAATGGTTCCGGGAGTGGTCATGACGACACCCCCGGTTTCCCCGGAGTCACGGGCGCGGTCACCGCCGTCGTACGGATGCGGCCGCGGGCTCGGTCACGGGCGCGGCTACGGCGCCCGCGGGGCCGTGCCCGACACCGCCGGACGGGTCGGGTGGCCGCCGTCCGGGACGGTGGCCGCGAAGGCCGTCCAGGCCGCGGCGGCGCCCGCCAGCAGCAGCACGGTGGCGATCAGCACGGCCAGCAGCCGGCGGCGGCGCAGCAGGGCCTGGCGGTCCCGGCGGTGGCCCGGGGCGACGCGCTGGGCGCGGGACTCGAGCGCGTACGCGGCCAGCTCGTCGGCGGACGGGCGGCGCAGGCTGGTGTGGGTGTCCCTGGTGGAGTCCGGGGCGGCGCCCGGCACCAGCGGGACGGCCGGGCCGCGGCGGCGCTTGTGGGTGCCGGGGCCGGCGTCGATCTCGGCGTAGACGGCCTCGCCGGGGCTCAGCTGCTCCTCGGCGGGGGCGCGGCCCTGGCCGGGCACGGCGAGCACCGGCAGGCCGGCCAGCGAGGGCAGCTGCTCGCGCAGCCGGGCGGCCAGCTCGGCGGCGCGCAGCCGGGACGCGGGGGCCTTGGCCAGGCACTCCGAGATGATCCGCCACAGCCCGTCCGGCAGGCCCGGGATCGGCGGGACCTGCTCGGTGACGTGCCGGCGCAGCACCGCGCCGGTGTGGCCGCCGCCGAACGGGGTGAAGCCGGCCAGCAGCTCGTACAGCACGGTGGCGAGGGCGTAGATGTCGACGGCGGCGCGCGGCTCCAGGCCCTCGATGATCTCGGGGGCGAGGTAGTCGGGGGTGCCGATGATCCGGGTGGCCCGGGTGCGGCGCGGGGCGTCGACCAGGCGGGCCACGCCGAAGTCGGTGAGCTTGGCGCGCGGGGCGCCGCCCGGTCCGGGGGCGGCGGCGAGGTCGAGCAGGACGTTCTCCGGCTTGACGTCGCGGTGGACGATGCCGGCGGCGTGCGCGGCGGCCAGGCCGTCGGCGACGTCGGCGATGATCGAGGCGGCGGTCTGCGGCGGCAGCGCGCCGTCCCGCTCCAGCCGGGACCGCAGGTCGGTGCCCTGGACGAGCTCCATCACCAGGGCGAGGTCGTTGCCGTCCACCACCATGTCGCGCACGCCGACCACCCGGGGGTGGTCGAGGCTGGTCAGCGCGGTGCGCTCCTGGACGAAGCGGCCGACCAGCACCTGGTCGGCGGCGAGGTCCTCGCGCAGCAGCTTGACCGCCACCGGGCCGTCGGGCCCCTCACCGAGCCAGACCGTCCCGGCCGAACCCCGGCCGATCACCTGGTGGACGGTGTACCGGCTGCCGATCTTGCGTGCCAATGCTGCTCCGTGGGCGGCGCGGGAGCGCTCCGGGGGTCCGGCGCGCTCGGTGGGGCGGGACAACAGCGACCAACCTACGCGTCCGGAGGCCCCGCGGGGGCCGCCCGGGGGGCCCTGAGCGGGAGTACCGGCCGAGAAATCTCCCGGATTGTCGACATAGCGTCAATATTGCCGTCCGGGCCGGGCCTGAGCCCGGATCGGCTCAGGGCCCGGTCCGGATCCGCGTTCGCGCCGTTCCGGACGGCGCTACTTGCCGAAGACGCTGTTCACCCAGTCACGCGCCGAGTCGAACCAGCCCACGACGTTGTCCCAGTACTGCGGCAGCGGCGTGAAGTTCCACAGCGCCACCCCGGCCACGGCCAGCACCAGCAGCACCATCAGGCAGCCCTTGAGGCAGCCGAGCCCCGGGATGTACATCCGGTTGCGGCTGCGCGGGCGCGGCTCGCGGGCCGGCGCGGGCTCGCGGCGGGCCGGTGCCGGCGGCTCCTCGCGGCGCTGCGGCGGGGCCTCCCGGTACTGCGGCGCGGGCGGCTCGGCCCGGCGCGGCACCGGGGTGGGCGCGGGCGGCGGCGGGTAGCCGCCCTGCGACTGCCCGTACCCGGCGGGGGCCTGCCGGTAGCCGCCGGGCGGCTGCGGACGGCCGGCCTGGCCGGGCCGGCCGCCGCCCTGGCCACGCTGACCGCCCTGCCCGGCCTGGTACGGCGGCGGGGCCACCGGCGGGCGCTGGGCGTAGCCGGGCGGGGGCGGGGACTGGCGGTAGCCGCCGGGCTGCTGCGGCCCGGGGCGTCCGCCCGGAGCGCCCTGGCCGGGGTGGCCGCCCTGGCCGGGGTGGCCGGGGTGACCGCCCTGCCCGGCCTGGTACGGCGGCGGGGCGACCTGCGGCTGCGGCAGGTCCTCGTAGTCCTCCGGACCGAAGTAGCCGACCTGGGTCTGCTGGTTGCGGTCCCGCGCCGCGCGCAGCTGGGTCTGCCACGGGTGCGGCGCCTCCTCCTGCGGCGGCGCCGCGGGCGGGGGCGGCGGCACGGCGGCGGGCGGCATCACCCGGGTACGGTCCGGGGCGCCCTGCGGGGGCGCCGGCGGCGGCTGGGTGCCCATCACCCGGGTCGCCGCGGCCGGGTCGTACTGCGGCGGGGTCGACGGCAGCACCTGGGTGTGATCCTCGGTGCCCGGGGCCGCCGGCGCGGCGGCCATGGCGCCCGGCAGCGTCGCGGGCGGCAGCGGCGATCCGGTGGAGGGGACGGCGGTGGGCTGCGGGTCCGGCAGCAGCAGGGCGCCGACCGCCAGCGCCTCGTCCACCGCCGCCGGGGAGGCGTGCACGCCGACGCCGGCCGCGACCACCCGCAGCGCGTGGGCCAGCGAGGTGGCGCCGGGCCGCTGGGCCGGGTCCTTGCGCAGGCAGCGCTCGATCACCGTCCAGAGCGGCTCGGGCATGGTGCTGGGCCGCTGCGGCTCCTGGGCCAGGTGCGCCTGGAGCACGGCGAGCGCGCTGTCGCCCTGGAACGGCTGGCGGCCGGTGACCAGCTCGTACAGCATGATCCCGGCGCCGTACACGTCCACCGCGGAGGTCTGCGGACGGCCCTCGGCGGACTCCGGCGCGACGTAGGCGGGGGTGCCGACGAACTCGTGGGTGCGGGTGACGCCCGGGGAGTCGGCGAGCCTGGCGATGCCGAAGTCGGTCAGCAGCGGGTGCATCCGCTCGGCGCCGTCCACCACGGTGGAGGCGAGCAGCACGTTGGCCGGCTTGAGGTCGCGGTGGACGATCCCGTCCGCATGGCTGGCCGCCAGCGCGTCCGCGACCTGGGCCATCAGCAGGGCGCCCGCGATCGGGCTGAACGGGCCGTTGGCGCGCAGGTAGCGGGCCAGGTCGGGGCCCTCCACCAGGTCCATCACCAGGGCCAGCAGCTCACCCTCGACGACCAGGTCGCGGACCCGCACGATGTTGGGGTGGGTCAGCCGCAGCAGCAGCGAGCGCTCGCGCAGGAAGCGCATCACCACGTCGGGGTCGGCGGCCAGCTCCTCGCGCAGCACCTTGATCGCGACCCGCTGCCCGGGCACGCAGCCCGGCACCTGGACGTCCTCGCGCACCACGCCGCGCCAGACGGTCCCGGTCGCACCCCGCCCGAGGGTCTCATCCAGCAGATATTTGCTGCCGACTGGCCGCACCTGTCGCACTCCTCGCCGTGCCGCCCGCGCGGGGCGCTCCTCCGCCGGTGCGGTGAGCCTGCCGGGCCCGTGTCTGCGGCCACTCTAACGGTGTCCGTTCGGGATTTCGGGGTGCTCGATAGGCCATCCGTACGGTCTGGGGAAGGGTTGGGGGAGATCCCCTAGGGAAGGCCCCGGGGCACTGCGCGCGGGGGCGGTCGACCTGACTCCCCGTCGCCCCTGTCACGGCGATGATCGCAAGATCGTCAAATCCGGTACGGTGCGCGGACCGTCGTCGACGGATGGCAGGATGGACACTCGCCACTCGTGTGGCCCAACGGTGCCCACGGCACCGGGCAGCGGTACCAGGCTTCACACCAGCAGAAGGGACCCGCGGGCGAGATGCAGATCCGGCTGACCGTCCTCCGACCGCGCAGCGGCCCGTCCGCCGCCGGCTCCGCCATCCCCTACGTGGACGTGCTGGTCACCGCGCCCGTCGGCACCGCACTCGGCGCCATCGCGGGCGCGCTCGCCGGCGCCGTGGGCGTGCGCGGGCCGCGGGCCGCCACCCACGTGCACCTGTACGCCGGGGCGCACCGGGTCGACGAGCACACCCTGCTCGGCCACCCCCCGCTGCTCGACGGCGCCGTCCTCAGCCTGAACGAGCCCGACCCGACCGCCGACGACCCCGACGACGCCCCCGCCGCCGCCGAGCTGCGCGTGGTCGGCGGCCCCGACGCCGGCGGCGTCCACCGGCTGCACGGCCGGGAGATCCGGGTCGGCCGCTCCACCGAAGCCGACGTCCCGCTCGACGACCCGGACGTCTCCCGGCTGCACCTCTCCCTGCACCTCGGCGAGGACGGCCGGATCTCCGTGCGCGACCTCGGCTCCACCAACGGCACCACCCTGGACGGCCGGCTCGTCCCGCCCGGCCCGCCCGAGGCCGCCGTCCCTCTGGACCCGTGCGCCGTGCTGCGGATCGGCGAGTCCACCCTCCAGGTGACCGCCCCCGACCCGGCCGAGGCCGCCGGAACCGTCCGCGCCGCCCTCCCCGACGGCCACGGCCACCTCCAGCTCGCCGCCGCCCCCGGCCCCGTCCGGCCCGCGCCGCCCGTGGTCGAGCCGCCCGCCGCCCCCGAACCGGCGCCCGGCCGCAGCCGCGGCCTGTTCTCCCTGCTGCCCGGCCGCGCCGCCGAGCCGCCCGCCCAGGAGAGCGCCGAACGCCACCACGCCGCGGTGCGGCTGCGCCAGACCGCCGCCCAGCGCGAACGCTGGCCCGACCTCGCCACCCTGCTGCTCAACGCCGTCGGCCCCGGCCCCCGGCTCTGGGAGCGCGGCCCCGGCCACCCCGACGCGCTCACCCTGCGCCTCGGCACCGCCGACCGCCCCGGCGGCCCCGGCACCACCCCCGGCACCATGCTCCCCGCCGTCCCCGTCACCCTCGACCTCCAGACCGCCGGCAGCCTCGGCCTCAGCGGCCCGCGCGAACGCCTGGACGCGCTCACCCGCGCCGTCGTCGCCCAGCTCGCCGCACTGCACCCACCGACCGGGCTCAGCCTCGTCGTGGTCGACGCCGACCCGGCCCGCACCGCCGAGGAACGCGCCGACACCTGGGCCTGGGCCCTGTGGCTGCCCCACCTGCGACCGGTCGACGGCCAGGACTGCCGACTGCTGATCGGCCTCGACGACGAGCAGGCCACCGCCCGGCTGACCGAACTCACCGCCCGGCTCAGCGGCCCCAGCGGCCTCGGCGGCCACCCCGCCACCGTGGTCGTGGTGGACGGCCGCCCGGCCGGCGAGGCCGCCCGACAGGCGCTCGACCTGCTGCTGCGCCAGGGCCCCGCGGTCGGCATCTTCCCGATCTGCCTCGCCGAACAGCCCGAACTGCTCCCCCGCGGCCTCGGCGCCACCGCCCTGATCACCGGCGAGGTCGGCACCCAGCTCTCGCTGAACCGCCCGGTCGCCCGCGGCCGGGAGACCCTGCACGAGGTCTCGCTGGACGCCGTCTCGGACGCCTGGGCCGAACGGCTGGCCCGGGTCCTCGCCCCGCTGCGCGAGGCCGCCCCGGCCGTCCGCGGCCCGCTGCCCGACGTCCTGCGGCTGCTCGACCTGCTCCAGCTCGACACCGTCACCCCGGCCAAGCTGTCCGCCCGCTGGGAGGCGCACGCCGGCGGCATCGGCGCCGCCACCGCCCTGCTCGGCACCACCCGGGACGAGCTCTGCACGCTCGACCTGGCCGACCCGGAACTCACCCTCCCCTCCCCCGACCCGGGCGGCCCGCACCTGCTGATCGGCGGCGCCCGCGGCTCCGGCAAGACCGAGCTGCTGCGCACCCTGGTCGCCTCGCTCGCCGTCTCCGAACGGCCCGAGCGGCTGGCCGTCACCATCATCGAGGGCCGGGCCGTCTCGGACGGCCAGGACGGACTGGACGGCTGCACCGAACTGCCGCACGTCACCGGCCGGGTCAACGCCGCCGCCGACCCGCGCGCCGCGCTGCTCGCGGCCGAGGCGCTGGAGGACGAACTCGCCCTGCGGGAGCGGCTGTTCGACGGACTGGACTTCGCCTCCTGGCATGCCGCGCGCATCCTGGACGAGCAGGGTCCGGACGAGCAGGAGGTGCCGGCCGTACCGGTGCCCGTCAGTGTGGGCGGCGGAGCGGCCACGACGCCCCGGGTCTTCCCGCCGCGCAGCGCCGAGCGCCCCCGCCCGACCGGCCCCGCGCCCGCACCCGCCCGGCTGGTCGTCGTGGTCGACGACTACGAGGCGCTGCTCTCCCCCACCTCCGCCGCCGGCCGCCCGCTCGCCCGCGCGCTGGCCGCCGTCGCCCGCCGGGGCGGGCCGCTCGGCGTCCACCTCGCCGTCGCCACCGGCCGCCCGGAGGACAGCGCCGGCACCGAGGTGGACGAGGCCGCGCTGCTCCGGATCGCCCTGCGCACCGACGACCCGGCCGACTCCGACCTGCTGATCCACCTCGGCGACGCGGCCGCCCTGCCCGAGGACACCCCCGGCCGCGGCTACCTCCGCCTGCCGGACGGCGGGGTCAGCGCCTTCCAGACCGCCAGGATCAGCGGCCGCATCCCGCGCACCGCCACCCTGCGGCCCACCGTCGTCGCCATAGACCCGCTGCAGCTCGGCGCCCCGCCGGCCCGCCGCCCGGTCCGCGAACTCGGCAACGGCCCCACCGACCTCGCCCTCCTCGCCAGCGCCCTCCAACGCGCCGCCGCCCGCTGACCCCCGGCCGCGCGGCGGTCTGCACCACGCCAAGGCCGAGGGCGGGCCCGCGCACAAGCACACGGGCCCGCCCACACCCTGGTTGCCCCACCCCTCCCAGGAACGCGGCCAAGCACCATTCACACCGGCTCCCGGCCCGTCGCTGCTTCGGCCCGGCCGAAGCAGCGACGAATTGCCCGGTACGCCTCTCTTCTCTGCGTGGGAAGTCGGCCAGGCCGACTTCCCACGCAGCCGGGGTCCGCATCCGAGAACACGGGCTGGCCGAACACTGGGCCCCTCCGGCCCGCCTTTCCGGTAACCGACGAGACGACGGTGGCCGGGGCCACCGGAGCAGAACCCGGGCCGCGTACTCCACTCCGCACCCCCTTTCGTCCTGTCGTCCCGTCGCCGCTTCGGCCTTGCCGAAGCGGCGACGAAGTTGCTCGACATGCCATCTGCTCAGGAAGTCGGACTGGCCGACTTCCTGAGCAGACCGTGGACGAGCTACGCCAAGGCCGAGACAGCCAGGCCGCCCGAAAGGGAGGTGGGCTGAAATGGCAGGAACAGGTTCGGTGACCGATCGATAAATGCGGGCGGGCTCGTGTGCAAGCACACGAGCCCGCCCGGAAAAGAGCTTGGGCGGCCCCGGCCACTCATGGCCGGGGCCCCCGAGCACAGACCCAACCGTCTGCTGCGCAGGAAGTCGGCGGGGCCGACTTCCTGCGCTCACGGGCGGGTTGCGCGGGTGCGGCAGTGGGAGAGGGCGTAGGTGATGCGGCGGTCGGAGGGGACGGTGGTGGCGAGGAGTTCGCTGGCGGTGACGAGGGTGGCCCAATAGAGGGCGGGGTCACCGGTACGGGGCAGGGGGCGGGCGGCGGCGAGGGAGAGGTAGGCGGTGGCGAGGTTGCCGGTGGTGAACCAGCGCTGGAGGCCGTGGCGGTGGCCGGGGCGGATGCCGCCCATGGCGTCCATGGCGACCAGGAAGTGTTCGACGACCGCGAGTTCGGTGTCGGTGAGGGACTTGGGAACGTCGAAGACGCCTAGAGCTTCCAGGAGTTCGCCGATGTCGTTCTCCGAGCTGGGGCAAGGGTCGGCGAGCAGGGCGTCGTAGCAGTCGGCCAGGCGACGGGTGATGTCGGTGTGGGGGATGTCGAGGGCGAGGCAGACGGCCCGGGCGACGGGCAGGGGGCGGTGGCCGAGTCGGGCGAGGAGGGCATACGTCGCGGCGGGGGTGGCGCCACGGGAGAGGGTGTGGCGGGCGAGGGTGGCGAGGTTCACGGCGATGGCCCTTCAGACGGCGGGGGCGATGAGGGCCCAGACGAACTTGCCGATGCCACAGGGGCGGGAGGCACAGCCCCAGCGTTCGGCGAGTTCGTCGACGAGGAACAGCCCGCGCCCGTGCTCGTCATCGGGGGCGGCGGCGCGGACGGAGGGGAGAGCGGTGCTGGCGTCGTGGACTTCGAGGCGGAGGCGGGAGCCGGTGAGGGCGAAGCGGATCTCGATGTGGCGGTCGTCAGGCGCGTCGGAGTGCTGGACGGCGTTGGCGAAGAGTTCGCACAGCAGCAGCTCGGCGGTGCCGCAGTAGCGGTCCCCGGAGGGCAGCCCGGAGAGGTAGGCCCGGAGCAAGTACCGGGCCAGGGGCGTCGATTCGGTCCGCGAGTCGAGGCGCGCGACGAACATGCGGGGACGGCGGGACGTGAGCATGAGGGAGCACCTCGAAGGGGAGCGAAGAGGGGCCAGTCGCACCACTGCTGGCGATCGGCCGATGGCGGGCAGTCAGCTGCACTCGGGGTTGGCAGGTTCGAACGAATCAGCGTGCCGCACAGGCACTTGTCGGGCCGCCTCTCCGACCCTTGAGCCGGTTCGCGCTTCGACATCGCCACTCCTCTGCGTCCCCGGAGGGCTTGATGGTGCCCTGGAAGGCCAGTCCATTGCGACGCCGCCCAGGCGCCTCTCCGGCGTCCTGACAAGACGTCATTTCGGTGTCATTCAGGGAGGGTCGACCCTTATGGCGGGGTTCATGACGACGCCGAACGAGACCCTGAGGGCCGTGCGCCTTGGACTTCGCCTCAGCCAAGACGAGTTCGCGAAACGCCTGAGGGCAGTTGGGGCGACCCAGGGAGAGCCCAATGACGCCAGCAAGCGCCTGGTACAGCGCTGGGAGTCAGGGGAGGTCCGATTTCCCCGCCCGGTGTACGTTCGAGCCCTTGAGGCTGTCACCAAACTTTCCGTGGACCGCCTCGGCTTCAAATCACCACAGCTGCCACCGAGGGTCAGCGTGGACAGCGCAGGAGGCCATGACATGACCAGCGACGATCCGGGCGTTCCCGCCCAGGCCGCGCCCACCCCTACGGGCGAGGACTACTCGGGAGTCTGGATCAGCCACTACGAGTTCTTCAGCAGCAGCCGGGAGAACACGTTCACCGGCCTGCACCACGTCGTACTGTCCCAGCACGGGAACCGGATCACCGGCCGGTCTCTACCCGGCGCGTCGTCCAACCCCGATTCACCGCTGTCGTTCGACCTCACTGTCGATCGGAACGTCGTGACGGGCTCGTGGGTGGAACAGACCGCGCAGGACGGCTACTACCAGGGGGCCAGGTACCACGGCGCCATTCAGCTGCTGGTCGATCCGACCGGGCGCCGGATGGCCGGCAAGTGGGTCGGCTTCGGCAAGGAGTTCGACGTCAACTCCGGGCCCTGGGAGCTGCGTCTGCTGGACAGGTCCACGGCTGACGACGTCCTGGGCCGCTACAGCGTGCCGCCGGAGGCGTAGCACCCCAGGAGGAACCGGCATGGCGATCGAGGCGGAGCTCAAGGCCGTCGCACGCGACCCCGAACTCGTCCTCGCACGATTGGAGAAGTCGTACGGCGCCGGGCGCGCCGAGGTGTACCGCGACACGTACTACGACGCCCCGGACGGCAGCCTGACGGGAGCCGACCGCGAGCTGCGGATCCGCACCGTTCACGGGCCCGACGACACTCGCACCGTGCTCACGTACAAGGGCGCCCGGGTGGACGAGGCGTCCGGGTCGAAATGGGAGGCCGAGACCCGCGTGGAGGACGCCGAGGCGGCCGACGAGATCGTCCGGGGCCTCGGCTTCACCCCACGCATCCGGTTCGAGAAGCGGTGCCGCAACTACGACTTCGAACGCAGCGGTCGGCGCTTCCTCGCCACGCTCGTCCGCGTGCCGGAACTCGACGCGACATTCATCGAGGTCGAGACCGCTGCGGCCACCCAGGACGACCTCGGAGCGGCGCTGGACGCCGTGCGGGCCGTGCTGGCGGAGCTCGGGATCAGCGAGGACGACCTGACAACGGAGCTGTACACGGACGCGGTGGTCGCGGCTCGCACCTGATCCCGGCGGAGCGTGGGCGGGCAGTGCGTGTCACGCCTGCGGGCTGTCGCACGCCGCCCTACCGGCTGGGGCCGTCATGCCCAACGGTTCGCACTCCGTGTAGCCGGTGTGCTACTTTCCGCATCATCAACAGAACATAGGAGACCCCGGCGGTGGTGGAACACCCCGGGGTCTGGCACCAGGAGCAGACACTCCAGATGCAGATTCATCGTAGCGTTCATGCGCGCTCGTTCACCGTGCTTCCCAACGGCCTGTTGCAGGACCGTCGGCTCAGCTACACCGCCCGCGGCCTCCTCGCCGACCTCCTCTCCCGCCCCGACGGGTGGCGGGAGGACGGGCGGCAGATGGCGGACAGCAGTCCGCAGGGGCGGGGCGCCATCCGGCGGGCGCTCAAGGAACTCAAGGACGCCGGGTACTACCGGGTCGACACCGTCCGGAGGGCCGACGGCACCGTCCGCTCCGAGGCCCACGTCTACGACACCCCGCACCCCGCACCGGCTGCCACCCGCCCGGCTTCCGGTGGGCGAGGGACCGGCGGCGCTGTCACCCCTCCCGTAAAAGACCCGGGACAAAAACCCACCCTCCCGGATGAACGGACGCGGGCCGCCGTGGCCACCCTGTTCCGGGTGATCCGGCCCGAACCCCGCCTGCGCCTCGGCGAGGCCGAGGCGCAGGCGCTGGCACCGCTCGTCACCCAGTGGCTGGAACGGGGATGCGGCGAAGCCGAGTTGGCGAACGCCCTACTCCCCGGACTGCCGCAGCCGATGCACTCCCCGGCGGCGATCCTCCGCGACCGCCTCCAGCGCAAGCTGCCACCGGAACGCCCCGAAGCCCCACCCGCCTCCTACGCCGAGTGCGGCCGCTGCCACGACCCGGTGCCCCGCCCGGGCATCTGCCGCGCCTGCGCGGGCCTCGGCACGAGAACCGTCACCGTGGGCAGCGGCGCCCGGGCCACGCCGAGGGGCGTGGCCCGGGCGCGCGCGGCACTGCGTGGGCGGCCTCAGCCGGCCTGAGACCGTTACGGACGGGTGCCGGGCTGGTCGATGACGGCGCGGGCGAGGACGGCCATCTGCCCCGTGATGTCGCCCTTCTTGAAGGTCGCGACGTCGGTGAGGGCCACGGTTCGCTCGCCGAGGAAGGTGTAGTCGGTGCGGTCGAAGATCCACTGGGACTCGACCTTCCCACCGCCGTCCCGGCGCGCGACCGCGACGCCGGGGCGACCGACGGCATCGGTCACCTCGTCGATCACCGTGACGCCGGGGATCTTCGCCGCCGCCCGGTAGAGCGCGGCGCTGACGGCGGATGGGGCGATCTGCTCGCGCAGGAGGTCGCCGATGGTCCTGAACGCCTCCTCGTCGGGGCCGGGCCCGCGACCTGCGGTATCGGCCTGGATCTTGGCCAGCAGCGCGTCCGGGTCGGTCGGCAGGGCGGCGGCGTAGGCGTAGCTGCCGATCCCGGAGTACGGCGCGGGTTCGGGCTCGCCGTGCTCGTCCCCTCCTCCGGGATTCGGCAGATGACCGTCCAGGAGCAGCAGGTTCCGCTTGCTTCCGTCGACGGACCTCCAGACCTCCCGGGTCTGCGGTGCCTCGCCCTCCGACCTCGCCCACTCGTCCAGGCTCTTCACGTAGACGAACTGGTCCCCGCGTGCGGCCGGGGCCGGCGCCTGTTCGGCGGCCTTCGCCGCGCGGTCCAGGACGACCGCCGCCACCGGTCGGCTGGAGTCGGAGCCCTGCCGCGGCTGCCCGCCGGTCAGCACCAGGGACAGCGCCAGGCCGCCCGCCAGGGCGGGCAGGGCCACCCAGCCGAGCCGGATCCGCCGGGACGTGGTCACCGGCCCACGTGCGAACTCGCTCATCAGGTGCCCCCGCAGCTGCCGCCGGCGGTCGGCGGAGAGTCCCGGCCCCGTGGGTACCAGCAGCAGCCGGGCGCGTTCGTCCTCGTTCATCGGGTCCTCCCCGGAGTCGTCGACCTGGCCGCTCCGCTGCGGCCACCCCGTACCTGTCCGGTGCCTGGGGGGAGTTCCCGCCCGCCCCGGAGCTCCTCGTCCGTCAGCGCGCGCAGCTTGGTACGGGCGCGCGAGAGCCGGGAGCGCACCGTGCCGACCGGCACCCCGAGTGCCTCGGCCGCGCTCGCGTAGTCCAGACCCGCCAGGACGCACAGCCCGAACACCTCGCGCTCGGCGTTCCACAGCCCGCCCAGCGCCCGCCGGACGGCGGCGAGCCGGGCGTCGTCGTCGAGCCGCCCGGCCAGCTCCTCGGCGAAGTCCGGCAGGACGCCCCGGTCGGGCAGCCGGGCCATCGCCGCCCGGTGCCGCCGGGCCGCCCGGGTCGTGTTGCGCAGGACGTGGGCGGCAATCCCGAACAGCCAGGGGCGCACCGGCCCGTCGTCCTCCCGCAGCTTGCCGCGCAGGCGCCACGCTTCGAGGAACGTCAGCTGGACGACGTCCTCCGCGGCCGCCCGGTCCCCCACCACCCGCGCCGCGTACGAGTACAGGTCGTCCACCGTCTCATCGAACAACTCCCCGAAGGCCCACTGGTCCCCGCTCCTCAATCGCGCCCGCTGTGACAGTTCCACACCCCCACCTGTCCGCAGGCCCCGCCCGGTTCCCGACGGCCCGCCGAGCCGCCGGAACCCCGGCCGGTTCCTCAGGAGCAGTAGGTGTCGTGCTTGACCAGGGCCAGGGCGACGACCTTGCCCTCGGCCACGGTGAACTCGTAGAACCAGTCCGGGCCGCCGCTGCCGCTCTCGGCCGGGAGTTCGTACGTGCCGCCCTCGGCCGGCTTCAGCTCCTTGCCCGCGTAGGCCTGCTTGAGCTGCTCCTCCGTCGAGCCCGCGCCGACGCCCTCGGCCGTCCGCGCCTCCGCCGGGGCGACCAGCTGGCGCAGGCCCTTGGTGCCGAAGTTGACCCGGCCGGTGGCCCGGAACGCCTCGTCCCGGGCCTTGCGGGCGGGCCCGACGAGGTCCAGGTCCTTGTCGAGCGCGGTGATCTCCGCCTGGTCGGCGGCGTCCTGCTGGAGCTGCTCCTGGAGGCGGGCGCTGTGCTCCTGCATCTCCTTCAGCGAGGCCCCCGGCGCCAGCGGCGGAATCGTCTTCCGCTTCGCCCTGATCTCGTCGATCCTGGCCAGCGCCTTGTCGGCCTTCGCGTGGACGTCCGCCTCGGTCGCCATCCGGGCCTGGTCCGGAGCCGGGCCGCCCTTGTACGCGTAGTCGGTGCAGCCGTTGAGCACGGAGACCGGCGCGCTCTCCAGTGCGCCGGAGGCGAGCGCCTCCTCCTTGGTCATCGACAGCTGCAGCCCCCGGTAGCCGCCCGCGCCGAACGGCTGCGGCGGCGTGCTCGCCGCGGCGGCGCCGCCCTTGTCGCCGTCGCAGGCCGCCGCCCCGGCCACGACCAGAGCCATCGTCAGAACTGCCATAGCCGCACGGGTGTTGTGCGTCTTCCCCACCGCGATCCCTCCCCTTCGTTGTTCGCACACAGTAGCGAACAGTCGGGAAGAATTCACAACGGGTTACCGAAAGGGAGGGCGGGCCCGCACCGGTGGCGCGGGCCCGCCCTCCCTCCCGTTCGTCCGACGACCGGTCAGCCGACCGGAGGCCGAGCGCCGAGACTGCGGGTGTAGTGGGCGGCGGCGATGACCGAGGCCATCAGCTCGGAGTCCAGGACCGAGGCGTCGGCCATCCGGGTGGCCGAGGCGTGCGAGACGAGCAGCGTCTTGGTGACCCGCAGGGCGGCCTCGGAGCGGCGCGTGACGGGCCTGGCCAACTCCTCCACCGCCGCGTCCAGCTCCTCCTCGGGGACGACCCGCTGCAGGATGTCGAGCTCCCGCGCCTCCACCGCGCCGACCGGGCGGCCGGTGAGGATGATCTCGCGGACCCGGGCCGCGCCGACCTCGTGCAGCAGCCGGGGCAGCAGACCGCCCCAGGCGACGGGCAGTCCCAGGGCCAGCTCGGGCAGCCGGAAGACGGCGTTGTCGGCGCCGACCCGCAGGTCGCAGGCGAGCGCCAGGGCGAAGCCTGCGCCGGTCGCCCGGCCCTGGACCCGGGCGACGGTGACGGCGGGGCTGCTGGTGAGGGCCTCGCAGACCCGGCGGGCCCGGTCCCCGTAGCTGCGTATCCGGCCGCCGGTCGGGTCCTCGTCCAGGCCCGCGAAGAGCTCGTCGCGGTCGCCGCCGAGGCAGAAGTCCCGGCCGGCCGCGGACAGCACGATCACCCGTACCGCCGGGTCGGGTGCGGCGAGGACGGCGAGGAGCTCGTCCAGCATGGCCGAGGTGACGGCGTTGCCCGTCTCCGGGCTGTCCAGCTCGACGTGGAGCACCGCGCCCCGGAGCTCGGAACGGACCGTACGGGCCGGAGCGGGCGCGGGCTCGGGCGCGGGCTCGGGCGCGGGCTCGGGAAGGGAGTGGCACCAGTCGGCCGGCGTCGCCGGGGGTTGCGCGGGGTACGGGGGCTGCGTCGCGTACGGGGGCTGCGTCGCGTACGGGGGCTGCGTCGCGTACGGGGGGTACTGGGGAGCCTGCGGGGAGACGTTCACGCGGCGACTCTCAGGGACGTCACCCGGTGGAACACCATCCGGGGCGCGTGCTCGGGCGGGCTCACCGCCCGCAGCGTCGGGAAGCGCTCCAGCAGCTGCCCGAGCAGGGCCCGCGACTCCAGCCGGGCCAGGCCCGCGCCGAGGCAGTAGTGGGCGCCGCCGCCGAAGGTGAGGTGGGTGCCCCGGCGCAGCGGGTCGAAGGTGTGCGGGTCCGGGTTGCGGCGCGGATCGCGGTTGGCCGCGCCGTACATCACGTGGACCATGGTGTCCTTGGGGAGGAACACCCCGGCCAGTTCGGTGTCCTCGCCCGCGACGCGGCTGTTGACGCGGATCGGCGGGTCGTAGCGCAGCGCCTCGTCGATCACCTCGTCGATGTGCTCCGGGTTCGCCCGCAGCCACTCCCACCGGCCGGGCGTGCGCAGCAGCTGCCACACCAGCGAGGAGAGCAGCGTCGCCGTGGTCTCCAGCGAGGCGATGGTGACGAACATGGTGAGCTGGTAGACCATCCGGTCGGTGGCCTCGCGGTCGGACTCCAGCGCGTCCCAGGTGCGGATCCAGCCGGCGATCACGTCGTCGCCGTCCTTCTCGCGACGCTCCCGGACGAGCCGGGTGAAGTACTCGCGCAGCTCCATGGTGGCCTGCTCGGAGATCGCCAGCTGGCTCTTGGTGGGCAGCAGTTCCTGGGCGTGCACCTGGTTGTGGGTCATCGTCAGGATGTGCGGGTAGTCCGCCGGCGCGATGTCCAGCCAGCGCCCGACGGTGCCGATCGGCAGCTGCTCGCTGACCACGGAGGCGAAGTCCGCCTCGCCGTCGGTCCGTATTCGCTCGGCCAGGCGGTCGAGCAGCCCGGCGGCGTCGTCCTCGATGTCCGCCGCCATGGCCCGCAGGGTGTTCCGGTCGAAGAGGCTGCCGAGGCTGCGCCGCTGCCGGGTGTGCTCGGGGGCGTTGAGCCGGGAGAGCGTCCGGCTCATCTCCCGGGTGGCGACGGCCTCCCAGCGCTCCGTCCCGGTCTGCCGCTCCTGCCAGGCGAAGTCGGGGACGAGCCAGGTCCTGCCACGCAGGACCTGGTCGCACGCCTCGTAGCCGGTGACCAGATAGCCGCCCCAGGGCGCCGGGACGAGGTCGCCCAGCGCCCTCAGCTCGTCGTAGACCGGGCTCGGATCGGCGAGGCCATCGGCCGACCGCAGCCTGCGCAGCAGCGGTACGGCGGCACGGCGGTCGACCCTTGTGTCAGGGCACTCCCGTTCCGCGGGGCGGGCTTCCAACATGGCGGTCACACGGGGCTCCTCAACGCGCGGGCGGGCAGTACGGCGGCGTACTACCCAGCAACAGCGCGCTCAAGCGTCGATCCGTGTTGCCCCCGTCACGTACTGCACCGCCTTCGCACGCCGTTCACCCCGCGGTGACCGGACGCCTTACGGCGGCGCGGCGGGCCGGGGCCCCGCGCGGGCGCGCCGGAACCCCTGGGCGCAGCACCGGAACCCCTACTCGAACCCCGGCGACGCCTCAGAGCCGGAAGACGTCCAGGAAGGAGCTCCACCACCCCTTCTTCTGCGGGGACCGGGACGGCGCGACGGCCTGCTGGTACGCCTGCGGCTGCTCGGAGCCGACCGGCGCCGACGCCTGGACCGGGACGGTGTCCGCGGCCGGGGCCGTCCCCACGGTGCGGGCGGCCACCGGGCTGAACCGCACCGGAAGCGAGACCAGGCCGCGCTGGAACGGGCCCGGGCGCCACTCCACGCTGTCCACCGGCACCGCGAGCGTGACGTCCGGGAGCGCGTTGAGCAGGCACTCGATGGCGCTCAGGGCGATCAGCTGGGCCGGGGACTTGGCCGGGCAGGCGTGCGGTCCCGCGCCCCAGGCCAGGTGGGCCCCCTTGCTGAGGGTCAGCCGGGCGTCGGTCAGCGCCGGGTCGCTGTTGGCGGCGGCGAAGCTGATCACCACCGGGCTGCCGGCGTCCATCGGGACGCCGCCCAGGTTGAGGTCCTGCATCGGGTAGTGCGTCGCGTAGTTGGCGATCGGCGGGTTGTTCCACAGCACGTCGTCGAGGGCGTCCTCGATGCGCAGCCCGGAGCCGCCCTCGCCGGACAGCAGCAGGAGCAGCGCGTTGCCTATCAGGTTGCGCTCGGGCTCGACGCCGGCGCCCATCAGCATGACCAGCTGGTCCTTGAGCTCCTCGTCCCGCAGGCCGGCCGGGTGCTGGATGAGCCAGGAGGTGATGTCGTCGCCCGGCTGGCGGCGCTTCAGCGCGACCAGGTCCATCAGGCAGGAGGTCAGCTCCTCGTTGGCCTGGATGACGTCGAGGCCGTCGAAGAGCGCGGACATGCTGCGGGTCAGCCGGTCGCCGATGTCGGCCGGGCAGCCGAACAGCTGGTTGAACAGCAGCAACGGCAGCAGCTTGGCGTAGTCGTTGAGCAGGTCGGCCCGGCCCAGCGCACTGAACTGGTCGATCAGGTAGCCGGCGATCCGCTCGACGTGCCGGTTGAGCCGGCTGTCGTTGAGCCGCTCCAGGCTCTCGGTGACGGCCTTGCGCAGCCGCAGGTGCTCGGCGCCGTCCGTGAAGAGGCAGTTGGGCCGGTAGAACATCATCGGCAGGACGGGGCTGTCCATCGGCACCCGGCCCTCGTTCAGCGCCGCCCAGCGCCGCGAGTCCCGGGCGAACATCCCCGGGTTCTGCAGCACCCGCAGCGCGGCCTCGTGCGAGGTGACCAGGGTGGCGTCCACCCCCGGCGCCAACTCCACCGGCGCGGCCGGACCGTTGGCGCGCAACCGGTCGTAGACCGCGCCGGGGTCGGCCGAGAACATCTCCCCGTAGAGCGGCGTGCTCACGCCGGCGTGCATCGGGCAGCCCGGCGGAGGCGACTGCGGGACGGGTCGCTGCAGAGATTCCATGGGTCGTTCCTTGGAGGTGGCCCCGGGCGGGTGCGGACCCGGGAGGGGTGAGGGGGGAGGCGTGGGGGAAGTCAGGAGGCCCGGTCGAGCAGGTGCCGGACGAGCGTCAGCAGCGCGTTGGCCGAGGAGCGCTGGTCCCGCGCGTCACAGAACACCACCGGGGTGTGCGGCAGCAGGTCGAGCGCCTCGCGCAGCTGGTCCTCGGTGTACTCGCTCTGCCGGTCGAAGCTGTTGACCGCCACCGCGTACTCCAGGCCGTACTGCTCGATCAGGTCGATGACGGGGAAGGTGTCCGCGAGGCGGGTCGGGTCGGCCAGCAGCAGCGCTCCCAGCGCTCCCCGCGCCATGTCCTCCCAGAGCTGCATGAACCGCTGCTGTCCCGGCGTGCCGAACAGGTACAGCACGAGGTCGTCGCCGAGCGTCAGCCGGCCGAAGTCCAGGGCGACGGTCGTGGTCTTCTTGTCCGGTGCGCCGCGGAGGTCGTCGACGCTGACGGACGCCTGCGTCATGCTCTCCTCGGTGCTCAGCGGCGCGATCTCCGACAGGGCCCCGATGAGCGTCGTCTTGCCGACCGCGAAGTGCCCGACGACCAGGATCTTGACAGCGGTCGTCACCGCGCCCGGGACGTAGATGTCCTCAGGCGAACCGGCGTTGAAGTCCATGCAGTACCTTCTCTAGAAGTCTCGGGTCCGGGGCCTGGGCCGGGGGCGGGGCCGACCGGCGCAGCAGCCGTCCCTCACGGATCAGGTCCGTCAGCAACAGCCTCACGACCCCGACCGGCAGCTCCAGCCGGGCCGCGACCTCGGCCACCGAGAGGTAGCCGCCGGAGCACAGCTCCCAGATCGCCCGGGTCTCCGGGCTCGGCAGGCCGGGGAGGTCCTGCCCGGGCCCGACGGTGACCAGGGTGATCAGAGACAGGTCGTCCGCGTTCGGTAAGTCGCGCCCGCCGGTGATGACGTAGGAGCGGATGAACCCGCCCGTGACCCTCTGTTCCTCGCCGCCGGCCGTCATGAGCCGCTGTATGTGCTCTGGCGCGGTGCCGCCGACATCGCCCGTCCGAGTGCGCCCACCTGCTGCTGCATCCGGAAGGACATCGCCTCCATGTCGACGTCGGGGGCGGTGGAGGCGGCCAGGTACGCACCGCTGCCGGCCGCGATCAGGAAGATCCAGCCGTGGTCGTACTCCAGCAGGGTCTGGCGCCAGGTCCCGCCGCCGCCGCCGACGAACGGGGCGACCGCGCGGCTCAGCGACTGCATCGAGCTCATCGCGGCGGCGTTGGTCTCCGCCTCGTCACGGCCTATCTCGCTGGAGCGCTCGAGCAGGAGGCCGTCGGCGGAGACGAGGATGGCGTGCCGGGCGCCGGGTACCTGGAGTACGTCGTTGAGCACCCAGGAAAGATCACGGCTCACTGGATCTCGGTTCCTTCCGTGGTCATGGTGTTACGCCCGGACAGCGTGCCGCGCTGGAACGCGCCGAGGCGGGACGGCGTGTGCTGGCCGGTGCTCCGCAGCTCCTCGGGCCTGCCCGGGTCCTGCGGGGTGGGGACGACCGACACCGGACGCTGGCGGCGGCGCCGCGGCAGCAGGCCGTCCGCGGTGGTCTCCGGTCCGGCCGTCGCCGCGTGCGGCGCCGGCACCGGGGCCAGCGGAGCCGTCGGCTCGGCCAGCGACACGAGCCGCTGGCCGGGGGCCTGCGCCCAGGTCTGCGCGGGCTGCTCCACCGGCGCCGCCTGGTAGTCGGTGTGCTCGGCGAAGGGCGGGGCCGCGACCTCGCTGCTGAGCAGTTCGGCCGGCAGCAGCACCACGGCCCGCACGCCCCCGTACGGGGAGACCGAGTCGACGGAGACGCGGAAGCCGTAGCGGGCGGCCAGCATGCCGGAGACGGCGAAGCCGAACTTCGGCGGGTTGCCCAGGCTGGTGAGGCTGATCGGCGCGCCCGGGTTCAGGAGCAGCGAGGCGCGGTCCTTCTCCTCCTGGCCCATGCCGAGGCCGGCGTCGTCGATGATCAGGCAGACGCCGGTGGGGACGGCCTGGACGCTGACCTCCACCGGGGTGTCCGGGGCGGAGTAGTTGGTCGCGTTGGCGAGCAGCTCGGACAGCACGACGGCGACCGGCTCGACGACCTTGCTGGCGAGCGAGACGCTGACCCGGGAGTGGATCCGCACCCGGTCGAAGTGCCGGATCCGGCCCTGGGCGCTGCGGACCACGTCGTAGACCGAGGCGACGCTCTCGCGGCGGCCGAGCCAGCCGCCGCAGAGCACCGCGATGCCCTGGGCGCGCCGGCCGAACTGGCTGTTGGTGTGGTCGATCGTCATCAGGTCGGCGAGGATCTGCGGGCTGTCGCCGTACTTCCGCTGCACCTTGTCGATGACGACCTGCTGCTCGTCGGCCAGGCCCTGCAGCGTCCGCATCGCCGCCTTGAGGACGGCCTTGGTGTCCTCCTCGGCGTCCCGGCGGACGGCCGACAGCTCGGACGCGTGCCGGCCCTGCAGGCGGTCGTGCAGCACGGCGAGTTCGTCGCGCTGCCGCTGGGCCGCGGCGCTCGCCTCCTCCAGGGAGGCGTTCTGCCGTCGCAGGGCGATGTTCGTCCTGCGTGCCTGGAGGGCAGCTCCGACGGCTGCGAGCATCACCACGATGAAGACCCAGAAAAAGGGTTCCTGCACAAATGACGTCATGAAACTCTCTTCAGGTGGCATCGCGTGGAGCCGGTCCGGGCCCCGAAGCGCGAATGGGACTGGCGGCCGGAACCTCCCCGAAAGGCACCTGATGTCACGTCACATCGAAGTGCGGTCCGGCACGAGACCTGCGGCAACGCCTATCGCGGAGTCAGCCTACTGCAACTCATGCCCTGTCAGAACAGATGTCAAAAAGGGCAGTTGGGGCGAAATTCCACTATCCCCTGGGAACTCTGCTGCCAATTGGTGGAGTTTGTGATGCCGCGTTAACCACAGGGACACATCCTCCGCACAGCCCGGTTCACGCGCAGAGTGATTCGTTCGTCACCCTGTGGAATCCAGGGGCCGGTCCTGGCCTTTCCGGCCGCGCCCGCTTTCCGGAGCCGCACATGCGGAAGGGGCCCGCGTCCGTGGACGCGGGCCCCTTCGGTGCAGCCGTTCGTCAGCGCATCGAACCGGTGCGCAGCAGGGTGCGGATGACGCGCATCGCGACCGAGAGGCTGGACAGCTCGTAGTTGTCCGAACCCCTTATGTCGTCGAGGGTGGTCCGGGCGCGGTTCAGCAGGGTCGCGTTGAGCTCGGCCCAGGCGTTGTACCGCTCCTCCGGGGTGGCACCCTCGGCGCCGCAGGCCAGGATGTCGGCGGTCAGCGCCGCGTGCGCCGCGAAGAGGTCCTCGCGGATCGCGGCCCGGGCCATCGACGACCAGCGGTCGGTGCGGGGCAGCTCGATGATGCGGTCGAGCAGGTGCGAGATCTGGAGCCGGTCGCCCAGGTCGTAGTAGAGGTCCGCGACCTCGGCGACGTCCTTGCCGGAGCGGTCCGCGACCTCGGCGATGTCCAGGGTCGGGAAGACCGAGGAGAGGCCGGCGATCCGGGTGGCCAGCTCCTCCGGCACCCCGGCCCCGGCGAGCTCGTCGTACACCGACTCGAACCAGGCCAGGTCCTCGCCGCGCAGCGGCTTGGGCAGCGAGGCCCAGACCTGGTTGACCCGGTCGTGGAAGAACTCGATGGTGCCGGCGATGTCGAGCGGCTGGCGGCGGTTGTTGAGCATCCACCGGGTGGCGCGCTCGACCAGGCGCCGCGAGTGCAGCCGCATCTTGGTCTGGACCCGGGCCGGGACCTTGTTGTCCAGGTCCTCGATCTCGGCCCAGATCTGCTCCAGGTCGAAGACGGCCCGCGCGGCGGTGTGCGTCCGGGCGATCTCCTCGTAGGTCGCGCCGGTCTCCTCCTTCAGGCGGAAGGCGAAGGTGCAACCACCGCGGTTGATCGTATCGTTGACGATCAGCGTGGTGACGATCTCGCGGCGCAGCGCGTGGTTGTCGATCGCGTCGGCGAACGTCGCCCGCAGCGCGCTCGGGAAGTACTCGTGCAGCGAGGCGCGGAAGAACGGGTCGTCCGGCAGCTCGGTGGCGAGCAGCTCCTCGGCCAGGATGATCTTGGTGTAGGCGAGCAGGACGGACATCTCGGGCTGCGAGAGGCCGCGGCCGTTCTGCTGGCGCTCACGGATCTGGCGCTCGGTGGGCAGGAACTCCAGCGCGCGGTCCAGCTGGCCGGCCGACTCGAAGCGGTTGATCATCCGGGCGTGCACGTTGACCATGCTGTGCGCCTGGGAGACGGCGTTGGCCAGCACCACGTTCTGCGCGTAGTTGTTGCGCAGCACCAGGTGGCCGACCTCGTCGGTCATCTCGGCCAGCAGGGCGTTGCGCTGCTTGACCGTCATGTCGCCCTCGGCGACGACCTGGTTGAGCAGGATCTTGATGTTGACCTCGTGGTCCGAGGTGTCCACACCGGCGGAGTTGTCGATCGCGTCGGTGTCGATCCAGCCGCCGGCGCCCTCGGGGCCGCCGGTGGCCGCGTACTCGATGCGGCCGAGCTGGGTGCAGCCGAGGTTGCCGCCCTCGCCGATGACCCGGGCCCGGACCTGCTCGCCGTTGACGCGGATGGCGTCGTTGGACTTGTCACCGACCTCGGCGTTGGTCTCGGTGGAGGCCTTGACGTAGGTGCCGATGCCGCCGTTCCAGAACAGGTCGACCGGGGCCTGGAGCACCGCCCGCATCAGCTCGGCCGGGGTCAGCTTGGTCGCCTCGACGCCCAGGGCCGCCCGGACCTGCGGGGTCAGCTGGATCGACTTCGCGGAGCGGGGGTACACCCCGCCGCCGGCCGAGATCAGCGACCTGTCGTAGTCGTCCCAGGAGCTGCGCGGCAGGTCGAACAGACGGCGGCGCTCGGCGTACGAGACGGCCGCGTCCGGGTTCGGGTCGAGGAAGATGTGGCGGTGGTCGAAGGCGGCGACCAGGCGGATGTGCTCGCTGAGCAGCATGCCGTTGCCGAAGACGTCGCCGGACATGTCGCCGATGCCGATGACGGTGAAGTCCTCGGACTGGGTGTCGACGCCGAGCTCGCGGAAGTTGCGCTTGACCGACTCCCAGGCGCCGCGGGCGGTGATGCCCATGCCCTTGTGGTCGTAGCCGGCCGAGCCGCCGGAGGCGAACGCGTCGCCCAGCCAGAAGCCGTAGGACTCGGCGACGCCGTTGGCGATGTCCGAGAAGGTCGCGGTGCCCTTGTCGGCGGCGACGACCAGGTAGGTGTCGTCCTCGTCGTGGCGGACCACGTCGGCCGGGTGCACGACCTCGCCGCCGACCAGGTTGTCGGTGATGTCGAGCAGCGCCGAGATGAAGGTCTTGTACGAGGAGACGCCCTCGGCCAGCCACGCGTCGCGGTCGACCGACGGGTCCGGCAGCTGCTTGGCGACGAAGCCGCCCTTGGCGCCGACCGGGACGATGACGGTGTTCTTGACCATCTGCGCCTTGACCAGGCCCAGGATCTCGGTGCGGAAGTCCTCGCGCCGGTCGGACCAGCGCAGACCGCCGCGGGCGACCTTGCCGAAGCGCAGGTGGACGCCCTCGACCTGGGGCGAGTAGACCCAGATCTCGAACGCCGGACGCGGGGCCGGCAGGTCCGGGATGGCCTTCGGGTCGAACTTCATCGACACGTAGGAGTGCCAGTCGCCGGAGGCCGCGCGCTGGAAGAAGTTGGTCCGCAGGGTGGCCTTGATGAGGTGCAGGAAGGAGCGCAGGATGCGGTCCTCGTCCAGCGAGACGACCTCGTCGAGGGCGCCGGACAGCTCCTCCAGGATGCCCTCGGTCAGCTCCAGGGCACCCGAACGGTGGCTCGGGCTCAGCCGGGCCTCGAACAGGTTGACCAGCAGGCGGGTGGTGTGGGTGTTGTTGCGGAGCGCGTCCTCCATGTAGTCCTGGGAGAACGTGGAGCCCGCCTGGCGCAGGTACTTGGCGTACGCGCGCAGCATCATCGCCTGGCGCCAGGTCAGCCCGGCGGTCAGCACCAGCTCGTTGAAGCCGTCGTTCTCGGCCTTGCCGGTCCAGGTGGCGGCGAAGGTCTCCTGGAAGCGCTCGCGGGCCTCGTCGGTGAGCCCGGTGGCCTCGCGCAGCTTCAGGCCGAAGTCGTAGACCCACGCGGTGGTGCCGTCGGAGCGGCGCAGCGCGTACGGGTGCTCGTCCAGCACCTCGACGCCCAGGCGCTGGAGCACCGGCAGGACCTCGGTGAGCGAGATCGGGCCGCCGACCCGGTAGATCTTGAAGCGGCGCTCGTCGTCGCCGGCGCCGACCGGCTGGTACAGGTTCAGTCGGAAGTCGCCCTCGCCGTGCAGCGACTCGATCTGCTTGATGTCGGCGACGGCGGTGCGCGGCGGGAAGTCGGCGCGGTAGCCGTCGGGGAAGGCGTTGGCGTACTTGTGGCCGAGCTCGGCGGCCTTCTCCTCGCCCAGCTCGATGTGCAGCTGGTCGTGGAAGCCGTCCATCCAGAACCGGGCGGCCTCGGCCAGGCGGTTCTCGATGCGCTCGATGTCCGTCTCGGTGAGCTGCGGCAGCTCGGTGCCCGGGGCGACCCGGACCACGAAGTGCAGACGGGTCAGCACCGACTCGGTGGCGTACACCGTGTAGTCGATGGTGGCGCCGTTCAGCTCCGCCTTGAGGATGTCGGTGATCAGCAGCCGGATGCGCGTGGTGTAGCGGTCGCGCGGCAGGTAGATGAAGGCCGAGAAGTAGCGCCCGTACTCGTCCTGGCGCAGGAAGAGCCGCAGCTTGCGGCGCTCCTGGAGGTAGAGCACGCTCGTCGCGATGGAGAGCAGCTCGGAGGCCGGGGTCTGGAAGATCTCGTCCCGCGGGAAGGTCTCCATGATCTGGAGCAGGTCGCGGCCGTCGTGGCTCTCGCTGGAGAAGCCGGACTCCTCCAGGACCGCCTGGACCTTGCGGCGCACGACCGGGATGCGGGTGACCGACTCGGTGTAGGCGGCGGAGGAGAACAGGCCGAGGAAGCGGCGCTCGCCGATCGGCTCGCCGGCGGCGTTGAACTTCTTCACGCCGACGTAGTCCAGGTAGGCCGGGCGGTGCACGGTGGCACGGCTGTTGGCCTTGGTCAGGACGAGCAGCTTCTTCTCGTGGGCCTTGGCGCGCACCGGCGCGGAGAGCCGGCCGAAGGCCTCGCTGACCGCGTGGTGGGCGTCGTCGTGGCTGTGCGGGTCGGAGCGCAGGATGCCGAGGCCGGTCCCGGCGACGGCCTTGAGGACCTCCTCGCCCTCGTGCTCGACCAGGTCGTACTCGCGGTAGCCGAGGAAGGTGAAGTGGTCGTCGGCGAGCCAGCGCATCAGCTCCCAGGCCTCGCCGACCTCCTGCTCGGGCAGGCCGGCCGGGGGCTCCTCGGCCAGCTCGTCGGCCAGGCGCAGGGCGCTCTCGCGCATCTTGCCCCAGTCCTCGACGACCTCGCGGACGTCGCCGAGCACGCGGCGCAGGTCGGCCTCGATGGAACGCAGGTCCTCGCGGTCGGTCTCGCGGTCGATCTCGATGTGCATCCACGACTCGACGCTCGCGTCGGCCGGCCACTCGGTGCCGGCGGCCTGGCTACGGGAGCAGGCGTCGACGTCCAGGATCTCCAGCAGCTTGCCGGTGATGTCACGGCGGACGACCAGCTGGGGGTGGATCACGATGTGGATCGCGCGGTCCTGGCGGGACAGCTCGTTGGTGACGGAGTCGACCAGGAAGGGCATGTCGTCGGTGACGACCTCGACCACGGTGTGGCCGCAGGACCAGCCGTTCTCCTCGACCGAGGGGGTGTGCACCCGCACCTCGGCGGTGCCCTGCGGGCGCTTGAGGCCCAGGCGGTAGTGGGAGGCGGCCGCGCCGTACACGTCGACCGGGTCGCGGTCGACCAGGTCCTCCGGCGCGGTGTGGAGGTAGTAGTGGTGCAGGTACGCGGTCAGAGCGCCGTTGCTCAGACCCTCCCCCGGCGCCGCTCCCCCCACCTGGCTGTTCTCAGCGGCTGCGACTGCCTTCTTGAGCAGTTCGGCCTTGGCTGCGTCCAGCTTGGTCTGCATGACTTCTTGGCTCCTGTCGCGCGCCGTTGCGTGACTCGGTGGTGTGTGGATGTACACCGACGGGTCACCGCAATCCTGCCGCACCATCCGACTGAAAGGGGCTCATGGCACGCATGAAACGCCCGCCCAGCGGGTAAGACGACTCATTCGCCTTGCAAGCCACCCGACGACGCCAGCCAGCCTAACCAAATCAATCGAAGGTGGACAGGGACAGGTAGGCGCAAACCCACAGGAAGTCGCGTCCGTCCTGGACAGCATGTCCAAACCGGAGCCTGATGTTCACTCTCAGCCCATGTGGGGGTGTCCGTGGTGGGTGGGAGGCACGAAGGTCTCCTTGATCGACCTCGCCGAGGTCCAGCGCAGCAGGTTCTGCGCGGCGCCCGCCTTGTCGTTGGTGCCGGAGGCCCGGCCGCCGCCGAAGGGCTGCTGGCCGACGACGGCCCCGGTGGGCTTGTCGTTGATGTAGAAGTTCCCCGCGGTGAAGCGCAGCTCCTCGACGGCCTGGGCGATGGCGTAACGATCCTGCGCGATCACCGAGCCGGTCAGCCCGTACGGGGCTCCGGCGTCGACCCGGCGGAGCACGTCGTCCCAGCGGGAGTCCTCGTAGACGTGCACGGCGAGGATCGGGCCGAAGTACTCGGTCCGGAAGATCTCGCCGCGGTGGTCGGAGGAGACCAGCACGGTCGGCCGGACGAACCAGCCGATCGCGTCGTCGTACTGCCCGCCGGCCGCCAGTTCGATCGTCGGATCGGCCTTCGCCCGCTCGATGGCGTCCCGGTTCTTCTCGAAGGCGCGGCGGTCGATCAGGGCGCCCATGAAGTTGGACAGGTCGGTCACGTCGCCCACCGCGAGCGCGTCCACCTCGGCCAGGAAGTCGTCCTTGATCCTCTGCCAGAGGCTGCGCGGCAGGTAGGCCCGGGAGAGCGCCGAGCACTTCTGGCCCTGGTACTCGAAGGCGCCGCGGATCAGCGCGGTCCTGAGGATCTCCGGGTCGGCCGAGCGGTGGGCCAGCAGGAAGTCCTTGCCGCCGGTCTCGCCGACGATCCTCGGGTACGCGCGGTAGCCGCCGATGTTGGCGCCGATGGTCTGCCACAGGGACCGGAAGGTGGCCGTGGAACCCGTGAAGTGCAGTCCGGCGAACGCCGGGTCGGCCAGCGCGACCGGGGAGACCTGGAGGCCGTCGCCGGTCACCATGTTGATCACCCCGGGCGGCAGCCCGGCCGCCTCCAGCAGCCGCATCAGGTGGTACGCGGCCAGGGTCTGGGTCGGCGCGGGCTTCCAGACCACGGTGTTGCCCAGCAGCGCGGGGGCGGTGGGCAGGTTGCCGGCGATCGCGGTGAAGTTGAACGGGGTGATCGCGTAGACGAAACCTTCCAGCGGGCGGTGGTCGGTGCGGTTCCACACGCCGGGCGAGGAGATCGGCTGGTCGGCCAGGATCTGCCGGGCGAAGTGGACGTTGAACCGCCAGAAGTCGATCAGCTCGCAGGCGGAGTCGATCTCGGCCTGCTGCGCGGTCTTGGACTGGCCGAGCATGGTGGCCGCGTTGAGCGTCTCCCGCCACGGGCCGGCCAGCAGGTCGGCGGCGCGCAGGAAGACCGCCGCGCGGTCGTCGAAGGAGAGCGAGCGCCACTGCCGCCCGGCGGCCAGCGCCGCGTCCACCGCCGCCCGGGCGTCCTCCCGGGTGGCGTTGCCGAGCACGCCCAGCTTGGCGGCGTGGTGGTGCGGCTGGACGACGTCGATCCGCTCGCCGCCGCCGAAGCGCTGCTCGCCGCCGATGGTCATCGGCAGCGGGACCTGCTCGGCGGACAGCTCGTCCAGCCGTCGCACCAGCCGGTCCCGCGCCGGACTGCCGGGCGCGTACGCCCGCACCGGCTCGTTGACCGGGACCGGTACCTCGGTGACTGCGTCGATGGGCATGGCGGCTCCGTCCTGGCGGCTGGTCGGGTGTGACACCAGCCTGACCAGCCGGGGCCCGATCCGCCCGCTCAGACACGCGGACGGCGGACGTGGCGCCCGCCACGTCCGCCGTCCCCGGGCACGCCCCGCGCGCTCAGCCGCTGATCCGGCCGGCCAGCTCCACGGCCTCGGCCAGGCTGTCCACCACCGGGACGCCGACCGGCTCCAGCTTCTCCCTGGTGTGCGAACCGCCGGTGTAGAGCACCGCGTGGGCGCCCGCGGCCAGCGCCGCCAGGGCGTCGTCCGCGGCGTCGCCGATCAGCACCGTACGGGCCGGGTCCACCCGCTCGCCGAGCGCGGCCAGGTGCCGGGTCAGGTGCTCCGCCTTCTGGCCGCCGGACGGGCCGCTGCGGCCGTCCACCCGCAGGAACCCGCCGCTCAGGCCGAAGGTGTCGACCAGCGGCACCAGCCTCTCGTGCTCGTACATCGACAGCAGCGACTGGCTGTTGCCCGCGTCCCGCCAGCCGTCCAGCAGCTCGCGCACGCCCTCGGTCAGCCCGCAGGCCCGGCTGAGCTCCCGGTAGCAGTCGTGGAACGCGTCGTCGAGCCGCAGCCACTCCTCCGTGGACGGCATCCGGCCGAGCAGGCGCTGGTAGAAGCGGGGGATCGGGATCTCGTACTGCTCGCGGTACTCCTGGAGGCTCATCGGCCCGATGCCGATGGTCGCGAACGCGGCGTTGCTCGCCCCGAGCACGGCCTCCATGTCGTGGAAGAGCGTGCCGTTCCAGTCCCAAACGATGTGAGTGTGCACGGAGTGAAACAGTAACCCGGACGGGCGACACGCCGGTAGGGCGGAACTCACGCGAGCAGGGCGGGGATCTCCTGGGTCGCGTACCAGAGCAGGTCGTGGTCCTCGGCGCCGTCCACGGTGAACTGGGCGTCCTGGTCGCCCGCGTCGGCCGCGGCCACCGCGGCCACCGCCGCGGCGACGTCCGTGACCACCTCGTCGTCGGCCACGTCGGCGTGCACCGCGGCCGCCTTGGCCAGCCGCACCGGGCCGGCCAGCACCACCCGGCCGAGCGAGGCCTGGTCCCGGTACTCGTCACCCGGGAAGGGCCGCACCGACGCGTCGGCCACGTCCAGCGCCACCACGACCCGGCGGCACGGGGCCTGCGGGTCGGCGGCCAGCAGCCGCAGCGAGGACTGCGCGGCCCGGTTCAGTGCCGCGTACTCCAGCTCCTCCAGGTCGTCGCTGACGTACCACTCGCGCAGCGCGGGCGTCACCGCGTACGCGGCGGTCTGCTCCAGGGCGCCGCCCTCGTGCGCCGCCGCCAGGCCGGTCAGGGTGGTGGGCACGTACACGCGCATCGGTGGCACTCTCCGGTTCGTCCAGCGGGGTTCGTCCAGCGGGCACAGATTCTCCAGCGCCCCAAGAATAAGCGCCGCCGGGACGCCCGTGATCACCTCCGGTCCGGGGCGGACGCTCACTGCCGGGTCTGCCTCTCGGATTTCGTCGCGGCCCCGGCCGGGGTCCAGGAGACAGGCCCTCAGGCCCGGAGCGCCTCCCGGCTGCTGCTCAGGGCGCTCTCCAGGACGGCCCCGCGGCGGGCCGGGTCCATCATGTTCGGGCCCATCACCGCGAGGTCCGCCAGGGTCGGCGCGAGCAGCCGCACCCGGACGCCCTCGGCCCGCAGCAGCGCGGCCTCGCGCAGCAGCTGGCGGGTGACGGCGTGGCGGTAGCGGCTCACCAGCTGGGCGAGCACACCGCGCGGGCGGTCCCGGGCGCGCCACTCGCGCAGGGCGGCCAGGGTGTCGCGGCCGGGCCCGAGCCGTCCCTCCCCGCCCGGCCCCCGGCCCTGGCTCCGCTCCTGCTCCTGCTCCTGCCGGGCGGCCCGCCCCGCCCCGCGGTCCAGCCGCAGGGCCATCGGGGCGAGCACGTACACCTCGTCCAGCCCCCGGCCGAGCATCAGGTCGGCGTTGGTGGCGGACCAGCAGCCGCCGTCCACGTACGCCGAGCCGTCCAGCCGCACCGGCGCGAACCAGCCGGGGATCGCGCAGGAGGCCATCACGGCGTCGGGCATCGGGACGGCCGGGGCGCCCGGATCGCCGAAGACCACCCGGCGACCGCGGCGGTAGTCCACGGCCACCGCCCGCAGTGGCGACCCCCCGTCGCCGGACTCCGGGGGCCCGTCCCCGCCGGGCGCGCCGTCGGGGCCGACCAGGCCGCGCACCAGCTCGCCGACCGACGCCAGCGAGCCGCGGCCGTGCGGCGCGACGGCCGAGACCATGGTCAGCAGCGGGTACTCGCGCGGGTGCCGGACGGCGTCGCACAGCAGGCCGGGCGAGCCGATCCCGGCCCGGGGGCGGGGCGGCAGCGCGCCGCCGACGGCGGTGTCGTAGTCGAAGGCCGCCCCGGCCAGCGGGCCCTCGGTGATCGGCAGGCCGTGCTGGTGGTCGCGCAGCTGCTCGGGCCGGACACCGCCGGCCAGCATCGCGGCGAGGACCGCGCCCGCCGAGGTGCCGAGCAGGACCTCGGCCCCGCCGGGCTGCCGCCCGGTGGCCTCCTCGACGGCGCACAGCGCGCCGACCGTCCAGGCCGCGCCGAGCATCCCGCCGCCGCCCAGCACCAGGCCGTACCGGGGAGCCCCCGCGGCGGGCGGGACGGTGCCCGCGGCCGCCGGGGCCGGCGTCACCCGTGTCGTCATACCGGCCGCCCCTCGTCGTGGGAGTCCGGCCGTCCGCTCCCGGTCAGGCTCCGATGGTGCGCGCCGGGCCGGTACGGCGCAATGCGGCGGCCGGGCGCCGCCACCCGGTCCGCCCAGCCGGAGCGTCCCCTTTAGGACCGTACGGGCCGTTCCCGCACGTCAACCGGGCGCCCGCGGACGCCCGGTCCGCCCCGTCGCCGCACTGGCCGCCTCACCCGGATAGGTGAATTCGAAAGCCCGCCCCACCGGCCCGGAAACCCGTTGCCGCGGCGCCCGGGACGCCCCCAGCCTGATCCCGTCCGTACCCGCACCACCCAGTCGAGGAGCCACCACCGTGACCGTCCGCTGCACCGCCCAGCCCAGCGCCCAGCCCACCTCCCACCCCGGCTCCGGCCTCGACGCCCGGCTCACCGCCCGCCCGCACCGCCGACCGCGCGGCGCCGCCGGCTGCGACCCGGCCGGCCGTCGGCCGCGCCACCCGCGCGCCGCCTGCACCGGCGCGCCCGGGCCCGACCCCGGCGCGCTGGCCGCCCGCTTCGCCCACCGGCTGGTCGAGGTGCTCACCGGCGCCCGGCCCTCCGGCCAGCTGATGCGGCACACCAGCCTGGCCGGCTACGGGCAGCTCGCCTCGCTGGTCCGGGCCGGCGCTCTGCGCCGCGGCGGCCCCGCCGACCGGCCCCGGCTCGGGCCGGTGCACGACCGCTCGCCCTCACCGGACGCGGTCGAGGCCTGCGTGCGGGTCGACCTCGGCCGGCGGCACCACATGGTGGCCTTCCGGCTGGAGCAGCGCGGCCCGGCCGGGCAGTGGCAGTGCACCGCCGTGGAGGCCCGGTGAGCACGCCGTCGCACCACCGTCGGTACGGAACGGCGCAGGGCGCCGTCCCGGTCCGGGAACGGCGCCCTGCGTGGCGTCCTGACGGGTGTCCGGCGGCCGGCTCAGCCCTTGCGGCGGCGGCCCTTGGCCGACTTGGCGGCCTTGCGGCGCTCGGCGCGGGTCAGCCCGTCACCCTCGTCCTCCGGCGCGAGGTCCTCGAAGTCGCCCTCGATGACACCGCCGCCGACCTCGTCCGAGGGGGCCGTGTAGTGCAGCCGCTGCGGCTTCGGGGCCTCCAGGCCCTTGGCCTTGATCTCCGGGCGGGCGGCGTCCTTCTCCAGCTTGTCGAGCACCACCTGGGCGTCCTCGACCGGGACCTCCTCGACCTGCTGCTCGACCTGGACCTCCAGGTTGAACAGGTAGCCGACGGACTCCTCCTTGATGCCCTCCATCATCGCGGTGAACATGTCGAAGCCCTCGCGCTGGTACTCGACCAGCGGGTCGCGCTGCGCCATGGCCCGCAGGCCGATGCCCTCCTGGAGGTAGTCCATCTCGTAGAGGTGCTCGCGCCAGCGGCGGTCCAGCACCGACAGCACGACCCGGCGCTCCAGCTCGCGCATGATCTCCTCGCCCAGCTGGTCCTCGCGGGCGCCGTACTGCGCCTGGATGTCCTCCTGGATGGACTTGATCAGGAGCTCGGGGGTCAGCCCGGCCCGGCCGCCGGCCTCGTCCTCCAGCTCCTCCAGGTCCAGGGTGACCGGGTAGAGCTGCTTGAGCGCCGTCCAGAGCTTGTCCAGGTCCCAGTCGTCCTCGTAGCCCTCGCCGGTGGCCGCGCGGACGTACGCCTCGACGGTGTCGTCCATGAAGTGGCCGACCTGCTCCTGGAGGTCCTCGCCCTCCAGCACCCGGCGGCGCTCGCCGTAGATAACCTCGCGCTGGCGGTTGAGCACCTCGTCGTACTTGAGGACGTTCTTGCGGATCTCGAAGTTCTGCTGCTCGACCTGGGTCTGCGCGGAGGCGATGGCGCGGGTGACCATCTTGGACTCGATCGGCACGTCCTCGGGCACGTTCGCCATCGAGAGCACGCGCTCGACCATGCCGGCCTTGAACAGGCGCATCAGGTCGTCGCCCAGCGACAGGTAGAAGCGGGACTCGCCCGGGTCGCCCTGACGGCCGGAACGGCCGCGCAGCTGGTTGTCGATCCGGCGGGACTCGTGCCGCTCGGTGCCGAGGACGTAGAGGCCGCCGGCCTCCTTGACCTCGTCCTGCTCGGCCTTCACCGAGGCCTTGGCCTTCTCCAGCGCGGCCGGGAAGGCGGCCTCGTACTCCTCCGGGGTGTCCGTCGGGGTCAGCCCGCGCTGTGCCAGCTCGGCGGCGGCCAGGTGGTCGGCGTTGCCGCCCAGCATGATGTCGGTGCCACGGCCGGCCATGTTGGTGGCGACGGTGACGGCGCCCTTGCGGCCGGCCTGCGCGACGATCTGCGCCTCGCGCTCGTGGTGCTTGGCGTTCAGCACCTCGTGCGGGATGCCGCGCTTGCGCAGCTCCTGCGACAGGTACTCGGACTTCTCGACCGACACGGTGCCGACCAGCACCGGCTGGCCCTTCTCGTGCTTCTCGGCGATGTCCTCGACCACGGCGGCGAACTTGGCCGGCTCCGACTTGTAGATCAGGTCGGGCTGGTCGATGCGCAGCGGCGTCTTGTTGGTCGGGATCGGCACCACGCCGAGCTTGTAGATCTGGTGGAACTCGGCGGCCTCGGTGGTACCGGTACCGGTCATGCCCGCGAGCTTGTCGTACAGGCGGAAGAAGTTCTGCAGGGTGATGGTGGCCAGGGTCTGGTTCTCGTTCTGGACCTCCACCCCCTCCTTGGCCTCGATCGCCTGGTGCATGCCCTCGTTGTAGCGGCGCCCGGCCAGGATGCGGCCGGTGTGCTCGTCGACGATCATGACCTCGCCGTTCATCACGACGTAGTCCTTGTCCCGCTTGTACAGCTCCTTCGCCTTGATGGCGTTGTTCAGGAAGCCGACCAGCGGGGTGTTCACCGACTCGTAGAGGTTGTCGATGCCCAGGTAGTCCTCGACCCGGGTGACGCCCTCTTCGAGGATGCCGACGGTGCGCTTCTTCTCGTCGACCTCGTAGTCGCGCTCGATCTTCAGGCGCATCACCAGCTTGGCGAAGTCGGCGTACCACTTGGTCGCCTGGTCCGCCGGGCCGGAGATGATCAGCGGGGTGCGGGCCTCGTCGATCAGGATCGAGTCGACCTCGTCGACGACCGCGAAGTTGTGGCCGCGCTGGACGAGTTCGTCCTGCGACCAGGCCATGTTGTCGCGCAGGTAGTCGAAGCCGAACTCGTTGTTGGTGCCGTACGTGATGTCCATCCCGTACTGGCGCTTGCGCTCGGCGGGCGTCATGCTGCCCAGGATCACGCCGACTTCGAGGCCCAGGAAGCGGTGCACCCGGCCCATCCACTCCGAGTCGCGCTCGGCGAGGTAGTCGTTGACGGTGATCAGGTGGACGCCCTTGCCGGTCAGCGCGTTCAGGTACGCGGGCAGGGTGCCGACGAGGGTCTTGCCCTCACCGGTGCGCATCTCGGCGACGTACCCGTAGTGCAGGGCGGCGCCGCCCATCAGCTGGACGTCGTAATGGCGCTGGCCGAGCACGCGCTTGGCGGCCTCACGGACGGTGGCGAACGCCTCGGGGAGGATGTCGTCCAGGCTCTCGCCGTCCGCGAGCCGCTGCCTGTACTCGTCGGTCAGGGCGCGCAGCTCGGCGTCGGTGAGGTTGACGAAGTCCTCTTCGATGGAGTTGACCTGGGCGGCAATCCGCTGCAGCTTGCGAAGGATCTTGCCCTCGCCGGCGCGCAGGATCTTGTCGAAGACGGACACGTGAGCGGGCTCCTTGCCTGTATTGGCACTGGACGACTGCACGGCGGGTCCACCCCACCGCACGGGCCATCGTATGCGAGGAGTCCAACCCCCCGGGAGGTGCGTCAGCACGGTATTCCCGTGTCACCCTCGCGAGCACATGGCCAGATAGCACCGTTCACCGGGACAAAACGGTCGATGGGCCGGAGAGTTGGCCGCCCGCGGAACCGGCCGGATATTCGGATGCCCGCTTTCCGGCACCGGAGAATAATCCGTTCATGGAAGAAACCAGTACCGGAGCGGTCACCCTCACCACCGAGCGGCTCATCCTGCGGGCCCCGCGGGAATCCGACATCGACGCGGTCTTCGCCGCCTGCCAGGATCCCGAGATCCAGCGCTGGACGGTCGTCCCGTCGCCGTACCGGCGCGAGGACGCGGAGTTCTTCGTGCGCGATCTCGCGATCGACGGCTGGCGCACCGGAGCGAACCGGATCTGGTGCGTGTTCGAGCGCGAGTCCGGCGCTCTGGTCGGCTCCCAGGGCCTCGTCCTGCGCCCCCAGGACCCGGGCTGCGCCGAGATCGGCTGGTGGGCCGTGAAGGAGTTCCGCGGCCGCGGCTACACCACCGAGGCCGCCCGCGCCGTCTCCCGCTTCGGCCTGCGGGAGCTCGGCCTGCGCCGCCTGGAGTGGATGGCCTACGTCGGCAACGAGGGCTCCCGCGCGGTCGCCGGGAAGGCCGGCTACCGCTTCGAGGGCACCCTGCGCTCGTACGCGGAGCAGCGCGGCGTCTTCCACGACTCCTGGATCGCCTCCCTGCTGCCCTCCGACCTGGGCTGAGCCCGCTGCCCGCGGCCCACGCCCCTCGGCCCGATCCGGGTCCGCGCTGTCAGTACCCCGGGCTACGCTCGCCGGCATGACCGCCGCAGCCCCCCGCCCCGCCCCCGTCGCCGTGCTCAGCGCGGACGACGCCCGCCGGATCGCCCTGCGCGCCCAGGGCCTGCTGGGCGCGCCCGACCGCCGCAGCGGGGTGCGCGGGGTGCTGCGGCACCTGGGCGCCGTCCAGCTGGACACCATCTCGGTGCTGGCCCGCTCGCACGAGCTGGTGCCGTACGCCCGGCTCGGCGCGGTCGGCCGCCCGGCCGTCGAGGCGGCGTACTGGGGCGGCGGCACGACCTTCGAGTACTGGTCGCACGCGGCCTGCATCCTGCCGGTCGAGGAGTGGCCGCTGTTCGCCTTCCGGCGCCGCCGCTACCGCGACCGCGGCCACCTCTGGGGCGGCCGGGTCGAGCCCGGGACGTACCGCGCCGTGCTCGACAAGCTGCGGGCCGAGGGGCCGTTGACCTCCACCGAGCTGGGCGGGGCCAAGAAGACGGCCGAGTGGTGGGACTGGTCCGACACCAAGATCGCGGTCGAGCGGGCGCTGGCCTTCGGCGAGGTGGTCTGCACCGAGCGCCGGAGCTGGAAGCGGGTCTACGCACTGGCCGAACAGGCCGTCCCGGACGCCCTGTTCGGCCAGGACCGGTCCGACGAGGAGTGCGTGCGCACCCTGGCCGCCCAGGCCGGCGCCGCCCTCGGCGTGGCCACCCGGGCCGATCTGCTGGACTACCACCGGCTGCGCGCCGAGCAGTTGGACCCGGTGCTCGCCGACTGCGGGCTCGTCCCGGTCGAGGTGGCCGGCTGGGGCCCGGACGGCGCCCCGGCCCCGGCCTGGGCCGACCCAACCGCCCTCGCCACCGCCCCGCGCGGGCGCCACCGCACCACGCTGCTCTCGCCGTTCGACTCGCTGGTCTGGGACCGCCCCCGCACCGAGCGGATCTTCGGCATGACACACCGGCTGGAGGCCTACACGCCCAAGCACAAGCGGGTGCACGGCTACTTCGCGATGCCGCTGCTGACCGGCGGCCGGCTGGTCGGCCGGGTCGACCCGGCCCGCGAGGGGCGCACCCTGGTCGCCCGGCAGGTCTCGCTGGACGGCCGGGGTAGCGGCGCCCGGCACCTCGAGGCACTCGCGACGGCCCTGCGCGAGGCGGCCTCCTGGGTCGGCTGCGACGAGGTGCGGGTCGGGGCGCTGCACGACGAACGGCTGCGCCCCGCCCTGGAGAAACTGCTGGCGGACCGCTAGGACCGCCGGGACTGCCGGGACCGCCGGGCAGCCCCCAAGTCCCGCCCGCTTCACCCTATTTCGAGGATCTTCTCCCGCATCGCGTACACCACGGCCTCCATCCGGGAGTGCAGCTGGAGCTTCTCCAGGATGTTGCGGACGTGGTTCTTCACGGTGTTCTCGCTGATGAACAGCTCCTTGGCGATCTCCCGGTTGTTCATGCCGGTGGCCACCAGCTTGAGCACCTCCAGCTCGCGATCGGTGAGCCGGGGCGCGGGCACCAGATCCCGGTCGTCGGAGCGGCGCTGGATCATCGACTTGAACTCGGTGAGCAGCTTGGAGGCCATCGAGGGGCTGATCTGCGACTGCCCGTCGGCGACCGCGCGGATCGCGGTGGCGACCTCGTCGGTGGAGATCTCCTTGAGCAGGTAACCGGTGGCCCCGGCCTTGATCGCCTCGTAGAGGTCGGCCTCCTCGTCGCTTATCGTCAACATGATGATCTTGGTGCTGGGCGCCACGTCCTTGATCGCCGTACAGGCCTCGATCCCGCTGCGGCGCGGCATCCGGACGTCCATGAGGATGATGTCGGGCAGCAGGTCGGCGGCCTTCAGCACGGCCTCCGCACCGTCCCCCGCCTCGCCGACGACCTTGATGTCCGGCTCCTCCGCGAGAACGATCTCCAGCCCCCGGCGGAACAGCGCGTGGTCGTCCACCACCAGCACGCGGATCGGCTCACCCCGGTGCGGCTCGTACGCGGGCTCGTCCTCCACCCCCGACGGCAGCCCTGGCCCGGCCCCGGGCCCCAGCCCGAAGTGATCCCCCATCCGCTCCTCCCCCTTCGCGGGTCGTAGTGCGCCAATCATTCCACGCTCCGACACCGCCACGGTCACCCTCCGATGCCGATTCCCCCGCATCGGGTGACCCCCGCGTCCGGGGACGCGGCCCCGTTCGCGACGCCCCTCCCCGGACGCCCGAACCACCCACCCCCAGAACGCCGGTGACCCCGGCGGCCATGGCCGCCGGGGTCACCCCTCCATCGCTTCCCGGATGGTCAGTCCTCCTCGTCGGACCCGCCGATCGCCCCGCCCGCCCCGCCGCCCGGCCCGGCCGCGAGGTCGGTCTGCAGGTGGATGACGCCGTAGTGGTAACCGTGCCGGCGGTAGACCACGCTCGGCAGGCCGCTGTCCTTCTCCACGAAGAGGTAGAAGTCGTGGCCGACCAGCTCCATCTCGTAGAGCGCCTGGTCCAGCGCCATGGGGGCGGCCGGGTGCGTCTTCTCCCGGACCACCAGCGGGCCTTCGCCCTCCACTTCCAGGGATCCCATCATGGTCTTGCGGACGGCGCCGTTCGTCTCGCCCTCCGGCGCCGTCGTGTCCGGCAGCGCGGCCAGGGCCGCGGTCGCCTCGGCGACGCTGATCGGGGTGCGGCCGTTCGCGCCGCCCTTGTGCACCCGACGCCGGTCCGCGGACTTGCGCAGCTGCGCGTCGAGCTTCGCCGAGGCCAGGTCGAGCGCCGCGTACGGGTCACCGGCGGCGGCTTCGGCCCGGATCACGGGGCCGCGGCTGCGGAGAGTGATCTCCACCCGATCGGAGCGGTCGGCCTGCCGCGGGTTGTGCTCCTTGGACACCTCGACGTCGAGGCTGATGGCCTTGGCGTCGAACTTCTGGACCTTCTCCAGCTTCTCGGCCACGTGCTCGCGGAACCTCTTGGGCACCTCGGTCTTGCGGCCCTTGACGACGATGTCCACGCAGAACTCCGATCCCTCGTGCTGACGCCGATCCGGGTGCTACCGGACCGGACTGAGACCCAGCTGGACCAGCCCATCCACTGCCGGCCCCCCGCCCCCCGCCGCCAGCGGCGGGAAACGACTGGCCCTCACCTCACTTCCTCCCCACCAGGGACGGTTGAAACCCCCTGGGCCTTATCGAACACCTCACACGGGTTTTTCGCCTCCTCAGCCGATAAGGAGGGTATGACCCGATAATGCGGTCGGGCGGTCAAGCTGGTGCACCCTGTCTACCCTCTGGCGGATGAAGTATGGGTAAATACCTGGACAACGCCCCCCATACGGCGCATTGTGTGCTGACTCTCCGTGTCTGCCGCCGCCAGGAGCAGCCGTGCCGCCGCCCCCCGCCCCCACCCGTCCGCCGTCCGCCCAAGGGCCGTTCGGTCACGCACTGGCCGGGCTGCTGGACGTCCTGCTGCCCGCGGACTGCGCCGGCTGCGGCAGCGAACGCACCCAGCTCTGCCCGGCCTGCCGGTTCGCGCTGGCCACCGCCCGGCCCGCCCCCACCCTGCTGCCCTGGGCGCACGCGGCCGCGCCGTACACCGACCCGGTCCGTCAGTTGCTGCTCGCCCACAAGGAGCGCGGCGCGCTACGGCTGGCCGGGCCGCTCGGCGAGGCCCTCGGCCGGGCGGTGCGCTCCGCCCTGGGCGCGCGGGCCGGGGCCGCTCCGCTGCTGCTTGTCCCGATGCCCTCGGCGCGCTCGGCCGTCCGCGCCCGCGGGCACGATCCGACACTGCGGCTGGCCGGGGCGGCCGCCCGCTCGCTGCGCCGGGCCGGCCTGGACGTCCGGGCCGCCCCGCTGCTGCGGCACGCCCGGCCGGTGGCCGACCAGACCGGGCTGAACGCGGCCGAGCGGCGCCGCAACCTGCACGGCGCGCTCACCGTGCTGCCGCGCGCCCGGACCGGACCGACGGGCCTGGCCGGCCGTCACCCGGTGCTGGTGGACGACCTGGTGACCACCGGCGCCAGCCTCGCCGAGGCCGCCCGGGCACTGGCCGACGCCGGGCTGCCGGCCCGGGCCGGCGCCACGGTCGCGGCCACCGTGCACCCGGCCGGCTGACCGCCACCGCCGCCGCGGCGCGCCCGGGCGAGCCGGCGGCCCCTCCCGGACGCGCCGTCAGCAGGGCGCGTCATCGGCAGGGCGCGTCATCGGCCCGCGCGCGCCGTCAGCCCGCGTAGAGGAAGGACCGGGGCTTGTCGATCAGCGAGGCTTCCCGCCACTGGTGGTTGACCAGGCGGAACGCCTTGAGCTCGCTCGGCTTGCCGTCCGTCTGCTTGACCTCGCCCATCGCGAGCACCGGCGGCGTCTGGGTCAGGCTGTCCGCCCGGGACTCCGAGGCCGCGACGCTCAGCATGGTCTCGGCGCTCTGCAGCTGGGCGTCCGTGCTCTGCGAGCCGTCGGTGCTGATGTAGTACAGCTGCTGGGTCCGGTCGGCCTCCTTGCCGAGCACCACCAGCTGGTCGGCCTCCGCCCAGGACACCGAGGCGACGTCGGTGAGCGTGAGAGCGGCCTGGCGCAGCCCGGTGATCTTCACGGTGGGCGCCTGCGGGGTGCCGCCGTGCACCACGAGTCCGAACCGCAGCGAGCGGCTGGTCACCCCCGGGGTCTTGACCACCAGGGCGACCCGGACACCGTCCGAGGCGATCTTCATCCCCTGCACGGTCTGCCCGGTCAGCAGCCCCTCGACCGGCACGGTGTACGACTTGGCGCCGCGCACCATCACCACCCGGGGCCCCTGCTTGTTGCGGTCCACCACCCAGAGGTCGCCGCGGCCGTCCCAGCTGGGCGAGGCGAAGCCGTCCTCCTTGTCGCCGCCCTTGGCCGGCGAGGTGAGCACCGGCTCGCCCATGGCCACCGTGCTGTCCGACAGCGGCAGCGAGTAGACCTGGTGGCCGTCCTCGCTGATCGCCGCCGCCTGGGTGCCGCTGCGGCTGACCGCGAAGGCGCCGAGCGGCGGCTTGGTGTTCGACTGAGGCTTGCCGAGGATCCCGCGGACCGGGTCTCCGGGGCGTCCCTCGTCGGTCGCCACCAGGGCGCCGTCGGCACGCTGGTAGTACTGCGTCGCGGACGACGGCCCGACCAGGGCACCGGGGCCGACGAGCGGCTCCTCGCCACGGCGGACGGTGCAGGAACCGCGCTGCCCCTTCAGCTCCAGCTTGTCGAGGCCCTTGCCCTGGTCGGCGAGGGTGTAGAAGAGCTGGTTCGCCATCCGCCGGCAGGCCGCCGTCTCGCCGAGGTCGGTCGAGCCGAGCTGCACATGGGCGGTCTTGCTGTCGTCGATGGTCACCCGCTCGACCCGGACACCGCTCGGGAACGCCGTCCGGACCGCCTGCGAGAGCCACGTCGAGGGCCCGTCGGCCACCGCCTGGGCCGCCGAGGTCAGCGGGTCCGTACGGCGCCGCAGGTAGATCGGGTCGGCGACCAGCACCTCCTGGCCGGCGTTCCCGGAGGCCACCGCCGACGGATCGGGCGTGGTGTAGAAGAACCGCTCGACCTGCCGGAAGCTGTTCCGGAAATTGGTCTCGTTCATGATCACGCCGGGCGGCAGCTTGTCGATCCGCCACTCGCCGTCCTTCCGGACGAAGGTGAAGGGCGACGAGACGTTGTTCTGCCCGGTGACCAGATCGAACGAGTGCTTCTCGTCGACGCCGGCGACCAACAGCCCGGTCACCGACACCGAGACCGTGTCCGCGTCGGTGACGTCGGGGAAGTCCGGGATGGTCGTGGACGAGAGCACCCGGAGCTCCGCCTCCGGCTTCCACTCCGCGGCGGCGCTCTCGGTGAGGTACTTGCGCGCGGTGTCGTACCCCTCGTCGGCGGTCACCGCGTCCAGGAACCCGGTCAGCAGCTCGCGCGGCTTGGCGCCCTTCCCGGGCGCCACCGGGTAGACCCGGGCCTGGAGGTTCTTGTCCGCCGAGCCCTGGGACAGCTCCACCTTGGTGATGCCGCCGGAATCCGGCATCGCCGCGCAGCCGCTCGCCACCAGGGCGCCGAGCAGCCCGCCGACCGCCGCGATGAGCCGCGGCTCAGTCCTGTTGCTCGTCCTTCGCACGCTGCGACCCCTCCGCGTCCGTCGTCCCGCCCGTCACGTCCGGCTCCGCCGTCCGCTGCGCCACCGACGGCCGCCCGGCCGTCGGGTCCACCATGACCTGGGCGCCGGTGGCCCCGTACCCGGCGGCCGTCCGCACGTCCGAGGGGTCCGAACGCGGCCCCTCGGGCAGCCGGCGCCGGCCCAGCCCGGGGCCGATGTTCAGCACCCCGCCGAGCCCGCTGCCGAGGCCGCTGCCGGCGCTCTCCGGCGTCTCCGCCTGCTCGTCGACGGCGGCCGACGCCGTGGCGCCGGACGGGCTGATCGCCCGCCGGTACGGCGTGCCCTGCGCGCCCAGCCCCCGGTTGTTGCGGGAGTCCTCCGGCTCCAGCCGGAACGGCGCCCGGGTGATCTCGCCGCCGCGGGTGCGCGGCAGGGTGAGCCGGAAGTGCGAGCCGCCACCGGGCTCGCCCCAGGCCTGGAGCCAGCCGCCGTGCAGGTGGGCGTCCTCGACGGCGATGGACAGGCCGAGGCCGGTGCCGCCGGTGGTCCGCACCCGGGACGGGTCGGCCCGCCAGAAGCGGTGGAACACCCGGGACGCCTCGCCCGGCTTGAGGCCGATGCCGTAGTCGCGCACGCCGACCGCGACCGCGCCGTCCGCCGAACCCAGCCGGACCACCACGTCGCGGCCCTCGCCGTGCTCCAGGGCGTTGACCACCAGGTTGCGCAGGATCCGCTCGATCCGGCGGGAGTCCACCTCGGCCAGCACCGGCTCGCCGTCGCCGCGGATCACCACGGCGCTGCCCTTGGCCTGCGCCAGCGGGTCGGCGGCCTCGACCACCCGGGCGACGATCTCGCGCAGGTCGACCGGCTCGGCGTCCAGGATCGCGGCGCCGGCGTCGAAGCGGCTGATCTCCAGCAGGTCGGCGAGCAGCGACTCGAAGCGGTCCAGCTGGCCCTGCAGCAGCTCCGCCGAGCGGGCCGCCATCGGGTCCAGGTCCTCGCGGCTGTCGTAGATGAGGTCCGCGGCCATCCGGACCGTGGTCAGCGGGGTGCGCAGCTCGTGCGAGACGTCCGAGACGAACCGCCGCTGCACCCGGGACAGTTCCTCCAGCTGGCGGATCTGCGCCTGGAGGGCGTTGGCCATCCGGTTGAAGGACTCCCCGAGGCGGGCGATGTCGTCCGTCCCGGTGACCTTCATCCGCTCTTCCAGGTGGCCGTCGGCGAGCCGCTCGGAGATCCCTGCGGCCATCCGGACCGGGGTGACCACCTGGCGCACCACGACCCAGGCGATGCCGCCCATCAGGATCACCACGAACACCCCGGCGGTGGCCAGGGTGCCGGTGACCAGGTTGAGGGTGTCGGTCTCCTGGCCGAAGGAGAACACGTAGAACATCTGGTACGGCGTCCCGGCCGGGCCGTCGAACTGCATGCCGAGGGCCAGCCCGGGCTCGGACTTGACGTCGCTCCCGGGCGATCGGTAGATCCGGGTCGGCTGGTCGAACATCTGGTTGGGCTCGGCGAGCAGCTTGGCCCGCAGGGAGTCCGGGATGCTGCTGGGCTGGATGTCGCCCGAGTAGCGCGGCGCGAAGCCCGCGGTATCGGGGACGACGGCGCCGGTGCCGGGGGCCATCGCGATCACCGAGTAGACCGTCTGCCCGCTCCCGGCCAGGTCGTTGACCTGCCGCAGCAGCCAGGTGCCGACCTCGCCGACCGTCGGGTCCGCGGTGCCCCGCAGCTTCTGGTCGTTGGCCTCGTCGATCTTCTTCTGCTCGACCTGGAAGCCGATCCGGGCCTGCGCGCGGGCGGCGTCCGTCTTGGTGCCGAGCAGTCCGTTGCGCACCTGCGCCACCACGACCACGCCGAGCACCACGACGACCGCGATGGACGCCAGCAGGGACACCGCGACCACGCGCAGCTGGATCGACCGGCGGTACAGCGCGGCCACCCGGTGCGTGGGGCGGCGCAGCTGACGCTTCACCAGTGCGGCCACCGCGGAAGGACCGCCTCGGCGGCGGGTGGTCGAACTCAGCACGTCACCGCGCACGGCCCCGGCCCCGTCGGTCGCGGAACCCGACGGGGTGTCGTCTGCCCGGTCCGTCACGTCAGCTGGGTCCGGCCTTGTAGCCGACGCCGCGGACGGTCACCACGATCTCGGGGCGCTCCGGGTCCTTCTCGATCTTGGACCGCAGTCGCTGCACGTGGACGTTGACCAGGCGGGTGTCCGCCGCGTGGCGGTAGCCCCAGACCTGCTCCAGCAGCACCTCGCGGGTGAACACCTGCCAGGGCTTGCGGGCCAGCGCGACCAGCAGGTCGAACTCCAGCGGGGTCAGCGGGATGCCCCGGCCGTCCCGCTTCACCGAGTGGCCGGCCACGTCGATCACCAGGTCGCCGATGGTCAGCTGCTCGGGCGTGGGCTCCTCGGCGCGGCGCAGCCGGGCGCGAACCCGGGCCACCAGCTCCTTGGGCTTGAACGGCTTGGTGACGTAGTCGTCGGCGCCCGACTCCAGACCCACCACGACGTCGACCGTGTCGGTCTTCGCGGTCAGCATCACGATCGGGATGCCGGACTCCGCCCGGATCTGTCGGCACACGTCGATGCCGTCCCGGCCGGGCAGCATCAGGTCGAGCAGGACGAGGTCGGGCTTGGTCTCCCTGAACGCTGCCAGCGCCCTGTCCCCATCCGCGACGAAAAACGGCTCAAAACCCTCACCACGCAGCACGATACCGAGCATCTCGGCCAGTGCGGAGTCGTCATCAACGACGAGGACGCGTCCCTTCATGCGTCCATCTTCTCATTACCGGATTGTGACCTGCCGCACAGCAGTACCAATGCTCCAGAACGGCCAACTCCCCCACCGGTGCATTCCGGCCATACCGGGCGAATGTGCCCGCCGGGACCGCCCGTGGCCCCTCGCCGGGACCGCCACGGCCCCCCACCCGGCACGGCCCGGAGGACCGTTGCCGATCAGCAACCGGATCGCCATGGGGCCGGATTCCGGCCCCATGGCACGATGGGCGCTGCGCGCGGGCGGAAGATCCGTTCGCAGTCGCGCCCGTGACGCCCTCCGAGGAGCAGTGATGACCGACACCCCGGGCTGGGCCTCGCCCAGCTCGTCCGAGCCGCCCCGCGACGACGCCCGGCCCCCGGCCGACGCGCCCGCCGCCGTGCCCGGGCCGTCGGCACCACCGCAGGCCACCCCCGGCTGGACCGGCCCGGCCGGCACCCCAGGACCGCAGTGGGGGCAGCAGTGGGGGCAGCAGCCTCCCGGCGGCCACCGCCCGTACGGCTGGGGCGCCCCGGCCAGCCCCAAGCCCGGCGTCATCCCGCTGCGCCCGCTGAGCTTCGGCGAGCTGCTGGACGGTGCCGTCACCACCGTGCGCCGGCACTGGCGCACCGCGCTCGCGCTCTCGCTCGGCCTCGCCGTGGTCGCCCAGGCCGGCAACGTCCTGGTCAACCTGCTGGTCAAGGGCAAGACCGGCGAGGCCACCCAGAGCCTGCGACTGCTGGCCGGCCTGCCGCTGGAACTGCTGCTCAACGTGATCGCCACCGCGCTGCTCACCATCGTGGTCAGCCGCGCCGTCCTCGGCCGGTCGGTGACCGCCGGGGAGGCCTGGAGCGACGCCCGTCCCCGGATCCTGCAGCTGCTCGGGCTGACCGTGCTGACCGCGCTGATCGGCCCCGGCGTGGCGCTGCTCGGCTTCACCCCGCTGCTCGGCTACCTCGCCGCCGGCCAGGACACCCCCGCGATCGTCGGCCTGCTCACCCTGGTCGGCCTGCTGACCGTGCCGGTCGCCGTCTGGCTCTACATGCGCTTCAGCCTCGCCGCCCCCGCCCTGATGCTGGAGAAGCAGGGCGTGCTGACGGCGCTGTCGCGCTCGTGGCGCCTGGTCCGCGGCGCCTGGTGGCGGGTCCTCGGCATCAACCTGCTGGGCCACGTGCTGGCGCTCGTCGTCGCGATGGTCGTCGTGGTCCCGTTCCAGTTCCTCGGCCTGGCGCTGGGCTTCGAGAGCCTCAACGACCAGGGCCTGCCCGACAGCGCCGACCGCAGCATCGCCATGGTGCTGCTGCTCGCGGTCGCCGGGATCATCGCCGGCACCTTCACCACCCCGTTCATCGCCGCCGTCGGCGTGCTGGTCTACATCGACCAGCGGATCCGCCGCGAGGCCCTGGACATCGAGCTCGCCCGCGCGGCCGGCCTGCCCGAGCACGACGGCACCGGCCGGGGCGGACCGGGCGACCCGAGCCTGGCGAGGCGCTGAGCCGGATGCCTGACTGGGGGGAAGGGCTCCTCGCCGCGGGCGGCGCACCGGTCACCGTGCCACGGGACCCGGCGCGCGAGGCCGCCCGCGACGAGCTGCTCGACGCGGAGTACCACAAGCACGACCCGTCCGTACTGAAGCGGATCACGGACTGGTTCTACGACCACATCGCCAGGGCGCTCGACAGCATCTCCGGCGGCGGCGCCACCGGCACCACCGGACTGGTCCTCTTCCTGATCGTCGCGGTGCTGATCGGCGCCGCGCTCTGGTGGCGCCTCGGCGCGCCCCGCCGCGCCGCCCGCACCGTCCAGGACGTGTACGGCACCGACGGCCCGCGCAGCGCCGACCAGTACCGGGCCGACGCCGCCGCACACGCCGCCGCCGGACGCTGGACCGAGGCCGTCCGCGAGCAGATGCGCGCCCTGGTGCGCGCCCTGGAGGAGCGCACCCTGCTCGACACCCGCCCCGGCCGCACCGCCGACGAGGCCGCCGCCGAGGCCGGCCGGGCACTGCCCGAGCACGCCGCCGCGCTGGCCGCGGCCGCCCGGACCTTCGACGACATCGCGTACGGCGAGCGCACCGCCGACCAGGCCGCGTACCGGCTGCTGCACGAACTCGACCGGACGCTGGAGCGCACCCGCCCGGTCCTCACCCCCGACGCCGCCGGCGCCCCCGGCTCCGCGTCGACCCCGGCCCCGGCCCCGGCCCCGGTCTCGACCCCGGGAGGAGCGGCATGACCGGCACCGTCCCCGCCGCACCACCCGCCCCCGGAACCGCCGCCCCCGGAGCGCCCGCCGACGCCCCGACCAGCCTCGCCCCCACCGCGCGCGGCCTGTGGCGCCGCTCCCGCTGGTACCTGGCCGTCCTCGCCGCCCTGCTGATCGGCGCCGCCGCCGTGTCCAGCCTCGGCGAGGACCGCCGCTACCCGCCGCTGGACCCGCGCTCGTACGACCGCGACGGCGCCCACGCCGCCGTCGCCCTGCTCGAACGCCAGGGCCTCACGACCGAACTCACCGCCGACCCGACCACCGCCCCGGCCGGCCAGGACACCCTGGTCCTGCCCGAGCCCGACCTGCTCAGCCCCGCCCAGCTGCGCGCCGTCGCCGCCGCCCGGCACCGGCGGCTGGTGCTGGTCGCCCCCGGCCCGGCCGCGCTCACCACGCTCGCCCCCGGCATCCGGCTGTCCGACGACGCGGGCGGACCGCCGTACGCCGCCGTCCGCTCCACCCCCGCGGAGTGCTCGCTCACCGAGGCCGTCCGGGCCGGCAGCGCCCAGCAGGGCGGCATGCTCTACACCAGCGGCAGCCGCGGCGAGGGCTGCTACCCGCGCGGCCACGGCTACCCGCTGGTCAGCCTCCCGGCCGCCGACGGCGACCGCGACGTCATCGTGCTCGGCAGCGGCAGCTTCCTGCACAACAGCGAACTGGCCAAGGACGGCGACGCCTCCCTCGCACTCGGCCTGCTCGGCTCCCAGCCCCGCCTCACCTGGCACCTGCCCGACTACTCCGCCCCCGTCCCCGACGGCGCCCGCACCAGGACCTTCGAGGACTACCTGCCGAGCGGCTGGGGCTGGGCCACCCGCCAGCTCGCCGTCGCCGCCGTGCTCGCCGCCCTCTGGCGCGGCCGCCGGCTCGGCCCGGTGGTCAGCGAGAACCTGCCCGTGGTGGTCCGCGCCGCCGAGACCACCGAGGGCCGCGCCCGCCTGTACCGCCGGGCCAAGGCCCGCGGCCGCGCCGCCGAGGCCCTGCGCTGCGCCACCGCCCACCGCCTCGCCCCCGCCCTGGGCGTCCCGCTCCGGGCCGGCGCCCCCGACCCCGACGCGCTCTGCGTCGCCGTGGCCGACCGGCTGCCCGACCGGCCCGCCGGGGACGTCCGGGCCCTGCTGTACGGCCCGCCCCCGACCGACGACGCCGCGCTGCTGCGGCTCGCCGACGACCTCGACGCCCTCGAAAGGCAGGTACGGAACCCGTGACCGACCAGGCAACCGCCCAGCTGCGCTCCGTCCCCGGCACGGCACCCGCCACCCCCGCCACCGACCCGCGCGCCGCGCTGACCGCCCTGCGCGCCGAGATCGGCAAGGCCGTGGTCGGCCAGGACGCCGCCGTCACCGGCCTGGTCGTCGCCCTGCTCTGCGGCGGCCACGTGCTGCTGGAAGGCGTCCCCGGCGTCGCCAAGACGCTGCTGGTGCGCACCCTGTCCACCGCGCTCAGCCTGGAGACCAAGCGCATCCAGTTCACCCCCGACCTGATGCCCGGCGACGTCACCGGCTCGCTCGTCTACGACGCCCGCACCGCCGAGTTCTCCTTCCAGCCCGGCCCGGTCTTCACCAACCTGCTGCTCGCGGACGAGATCAACCGCACCCCGCCGAAGACCCAGGCCGCCCTGCTGGAGGCCATGGAGGAACGCCAGGTCACCGTGGACGGCGTACCGCGCGCGCTGCCCGTCCCGTTCCTGGTCGCCGCGACCCAGAACCCGGTCGAGTACGAGGGCACCTACCCGCTGCCCGAGGCCCAGCTGGACCGCTTCCTGCTCAAGCTGATCCTGCCGCTGCCCGACCGCGACCAGGAGTTCCAGGTGCTCTCCCGGCACGCCGCCGGCTTCGACCCGCGCGACCTCGGCGCGGCCGGCGTCCGCCCGGTCGCCGGGCCCGAGCACCTCACCGCGGCCCGCGAGCAGATCGCCCGGCTGACCGTCTCCCCCGAGATCCTCGCCTACATCGTCGACCTCTGCCGGGCCACCCGGCAGTCCCCGTCGCTGTCCATCGGCGTCTCCCCGCGCGGCGCCACCGCCCTGCTCGCCGCCTCCCGCGCCTGGGCCTGGCTGGCCGGCCGCGACTACGTCACCCCGGACGACGTCAAGGCCCTCGCCCTGCCCACCCTGCGGCACCGGGTCGCGCTGCGCGCCGAGGCCGAGATGGAGGGCGTCACCGCCGACTCCGTCATCCAGGCCGTCCTCGCCCAGACGCCTGCGCCGCGCTGACCCGGGCACACCCCACCGCACCGCACCACCGCCCCCGTTCCGGCCCTCCGGCCGACGGACTTTCGACTCACCGGTCCCAGACCCACGGGCTTCCGAAGGAGCGCACCGCATGGCCCTCACCGGGCGAACCGCCCTGCTCGCCGCACTCGGCGCGCTCGTCGTGGGCCTGCTGCTGCCGTCCTGGACCGGGATCGGCCTGGTCACCGGGGCGGTGCTGATCGCCGTCGCGGTCGACCTGGTGCTCGCCGCCCCCGTCCGCGGCCTGCGGTTCGGGCGGGACGGCGACACCACCGTCCGGCTCGGCGAACCCGCCACCGTCGAACTGACCGTCACCAACCCCTCCGGCCGGCTGCTCCGGGGCCTGGTGCGCGACGCCTGGGCCCCGTCGGCCTGGCGCCCCGGCACCGCCGAGACCGCCTCCCGGCACACCCTGGCCCTCCCCGGCGGCGAACGGCGCCGGATCGCCACCGTGCTCACCCCCACCCGCCGCGGCGACCACCACGCCCACCGGGTGACGGTCCGCTCGCTCGGCCCGCTCGGCCTGGCCGGCCGCCAGGGCTCGCACCTCGTCCCCTGGACGGTCCGCGCCCTGCCCCCGTTCGCCAGCCGCAAGCACCTGCCCTCCCGGCTCGCCCGGCTGCGCGAACTCGACGGCCGCACCTCGGTGCTGACCCGCGGCCAGGGCACCGAGTTCGACTCCCTGCGCGAGTACCTGCCCGGCGACGACGTCCGCTCCATCGACTGGCGGGCCAGCGCCCGCCGCAACACCGTCGCCGTCCGCACCTGGCGCCCCGAACGCGACCGGCACATCCTCGTCGTCCTCGACACCGGCCGCACCTCCGCCGGCCGGGTCGGCGACGCCCCCCGCCTGGACGCCGCCCTCGACGCCGCCCTGCTGCTCACCGCCCTCGCCACCCGGGCCGGCGACCGGGTCGACCTGCTCGCCCACGACTCCCGCAAGCGCGTCGCGGTGGCCGGCAGCTCGGCCCACGAGGTGCTGCCCGCCTTCACCAACGCGATGGCCGGCCTGGAACCCGCACTCCACGAGACCGACATGCGCTCGCTGGTCGCCACCGCACTCAAGATGGCGCCGCACCGCTCGCTCATCGTGCTGCTCACCGGCCTCGACGCGGCCCCCGTCGAGGACGGCCTGCGCCCGCTGCTGCCGATGCTCACCAAGCGCCACGAGGTCGTTCTCGCCTCCGTCGCCGACCCCCAGCTGGACGTCCTCGCCGCCGGGCGGGGCACCCTGGAGGCGGTCTACGGCGCAGCGGCCGCCGAGCAGACCCGCGCCGACCGCCGGGCCACCGCCGAGCGCCTCACCCGCCACGGCGTCACCGTGCTCGACGCCCCGCCGGCCCGGATCGCCCCGGCCCTGGCCGACACCTACCTCGCGCTGAAGGCCGCCGGCCGGCTCTGACCGCCGCGACACCCGTCAGCCCGTCCGGCGCCCCTTCAGATCCGTGTTGAGCCGGGCGGCCTGACGGGTCAGATGGTCACGCTCGGCGAGGGTGGGCGCCTTGTGCGCCGCCTCCGCGTACAACCGGGCCGCCGCTGCCAGGTCCCCGTCGCGCTCGTGGAGGTACGCCGCCACCGCCGCGTACCTCGGCAGCGTCTCGTCCAGCTCCCCGAGCTCCCTCAGCCCGGCGCGCGGCCCGTCCGCCTCGCCGACCGCCACCACACGGTTGAGCCGAACCACCGGACTCCCGGTCAACCGGACGAGCTCGTCGTACCACTCGACGATCTGCACCCAGTCCGTCTCCTCGGCGGTCGGCGCGTCGGCGTGCAGCGCCGCGATGGCCGCCTGGGCCTGGAACTCGCCCAGCCGGTCCCGGGCCAGCGCCGCCTGGAGGATCCCGATGCCCTCGGCGATCAGCCCGGTGTCCCACCGGCCGCGGTCCTGCGCGGCCAGCGGCACCAGCGCACCGTCGGGCGCCGTCCGGCCCGCCCGCCGGGCATGGTGCAGCAGCATCAGTGCCAGCAGTCCGGCCACCTCGGGGTGGTCGATCACCGCCGCGAGCTGCCGGGTGAGCCGGATGGCCTCGGCCGCCAGGTCGACGTCCCCGGAGTAGCCCTCGTTGAAGACCAGGTAGAGGACCCGGAGCACGGTGGCGACGTCCCCCGGCTGATCGAACCGGACGCCGGAGACGGTGCGCTTCGCGCGGCTGATCCGCTGCGCCATGGTCGCCTCGGGCACCAGGTAGGCCCGGGCGATCTGGCGGGTGGTCAGCCCTCCCACCGCCCGCAGGGTCAGCGCCACCGCCGAGGAGGGCGTCAACGACGGGTGGGCGCACAGGAAGTAGAGCTGCAGCGTGTCGTCCACGGCGGCCGTGGGCCCGGGCTCCGGCTCCCGGTCCACCAGGTCCTCCCGGCGTCGGCGGGCGGCATCCGATCGGGTCGCGTCCAGGAACTTGCGCCAGGCCACGGTGACCAGCCAACCCTTGGGATCGCGCGGCTGCTCGGCCGGCCAGAGCCGGACCGCCTCGACCAGCGCCTCCTGCACGGCGTCCTCGGCCGCCGCGAAGTCTGCTCCGCGGCGGCCAAGGAGGCCGATGACGCTCGGGGTGAGGCTCCTCAGCAGGGCCTCGTCCATCGGAGCGGTCACTCCGTGATGGTCGGCGGCATGGCCAGGAACGGCCGCAGTTCCAGCCACTCGTGGATCGGCTTGCCGCCGGCTCCCGGAGCGGCCGACAGCTCCCCGGCCAGCTCGACGGCGCGCTCGTAGCTGTCCACGTCGATCACCATCCAGCCGGCGATGAGGTCCTTGGTCTCGGCGAACGGACCGTCGGTGACCGGCGGCCGCCCCTCACCGTCGTACCGGACCCACGTCCCCTCGGGCGCGAGCGCCTGACCGTCGACGAACTCGCCGGTCTTCTCCAGCCGGTCCGCGAAGTCCTGCATGTACGTGATGTGCGCCGTGACCTCCTCCGGCGTCCACTGGTCCATCGGCACGCAGTTCACCGCGTCCGGGGCACCCCGGTAGTGCTTCAGCAGCAGGTACTTGGCCATCGTCTTCTCCTCGGTCCTCGGAGCCGGTGCGCCCCATTGTGGGCCGCTCGCACCCCGGGGACGGTGCTGGGCACGGATTCTCGACATGGCCGGCCAAGATCTTTTCAGCCGTCTGCGCGGGCCGGTTCGGCCCGGTCCGGAAATGCGAAAAGCCCCTGATCCGAATGGATCAGGGGCTTTTCAGAAGAATTGTTCGGCGGCGTCCTACTCTCCCACAGGGTCCCCCCTGCAGTACCATCGGCGCTGTGAGGCTTAGCTTCCGGGTTCGGAATGT
>NZ_JBIWFT010000013.1:0-206034 GCF_044763205.1 Kitasatospora sp. NPDC096204 | reverse complement strand
GCCGTCCTCATCAACCGAGGAGTCCAAGCACACCTGCTCGAACTCCTCGGCATCGACGAAACCCGACCCCGCTGGCTGGAAACCTAAAACCCCATCTGCGAAGTCCGGGGCTAGCCGAGCAGGATCCGGACGACGGTCGCGGCCCCGGTCGGGTCGACGACCGGGCGGGCGGCGGTCAGTGCGGCGGCCTCGCCGGCGGCGGCACCGGCCGCGGTGAGGGCGGCACGGGCCTCGGCGGCCGGGAGGGCGTCGAACCAGCGCAGCGCGAGGGCCGTGCGACCGGCCTCGGTGAGGCGGCCGGTGAGCCGGAGGCGGGCCAGTCCGCCGTCCGGGTAGACGTTGATGCGCACGTGGGTCACCGGGCGGCCGGCGTCGAGCCGGAAGCGGTGCCGGGTGTCGGGCTGGAGCCGGGTGCGGGGCAGGAGTTCGAACCACTCGCCGTCGGCCGGGTCGGCCCCGGTCGAGGCGTCGAAGCCGATCAGGTCGGCCCAGCCGGGGGCGTTGGCGACGAAGCAGGAGGTGTCCACTTCGGCGGCCAGGACCTCACCGCCCCCGGCCAGGGCGATCCGCACCCAGTCGTTGGCCTTGTCGCGCCGGCGCCGGGTCTCCCACCCGTCGCCCATGACGCGGGCGCGGCCGGGAGCGTTCAGGTTGTGCGGGGAGGAGAAGTAGCGGTCGGACGCCGCCTCGGCCACGCCGCCGTACTCCTGGGCGGCCAAGTCGAAGGTGAGGCCTTCGAGTTCGCGCGGGTCGGGCAGCACCTCACCGTGCACCCGCAGCCGGGCGACGCCGCCGTCCGGGAAGATGTTCAGCCGCACGTGGGTGTAGCGGGTGCCGTCCGCGACGGCGAACTCGTGGGCGGTGTCTCCCCTGAGCCCGGTGCGCGGCACGATCGTGGTCCACTCGGCGGCCCGGAGTTCCTCGGGCGAGGGGTGGCCGGGGACGGACGCGGCCTCGACCGAGGCGGACTCCGGGTGGTTGCCGGTGAAGTGGGCGGTGTCCACGATCACGCCGCGGATCACCCCGGCGGCGCCGAGCCGGACGATCGCCCAGTCGTGGTCCGTGTCGGTGGGGTGCGGCTGCTCGGCGGAGGCACCGCGGCGGCGCTTGGACTCCCAGCCGTCCATGATCTGGCCCTTGTGGCCGAAGGTGTGCGGGCGGAACTCGGCCGGCGCGGCGACCAGCAGGTTCTCGGCGTCCGCGAAGGTGTCCTCGTTGGTGGCGACGACGCCCGCGCCGAGCGGTCGGGAGGCCAGGTCGACCAGCTCGGTGAAGGGAGCACTCGGGGTGTCGGCAGTGGTCACTGGCTCTCCTTGGGCGCGTTCGGACGGGGTGGTGGTGGTGGGGTGGGACCGGGGCGGGAGTGCGGCCGGACGAGCTGACGGCCGAAGGGGCGGGCGGCTGGATCCACCGCGCGGCCGCGCAGCCAGGTGGTGCGCACCGCGCCGGTGAGGGTCCGGCCCACGTACGGGGTGACCGGGTTGCGGTGGTGCAGCCCGCTCGCCCGCACGGCGAACCCACCGTCGGGGTCGAAGGCGACCAGGTCCGCGTCGTGGCCGGCGGCGATGGCGCCCTTGGTGCCGGTGAGGCCGACCAGGTCGGCCGGTCCGGCGGACATCCAGCGCACCACGTCGGCCAGGGTGTGGCCGCGCCGGCGGGCCTCGGTCCAGACGGCCGGCAGGCCGAGCTGGAGCGAGGCGATGCCGCCCCAGGCGGCCGAGAAGTCGCCGCTGCCGCCGTACTCGGGCAGCAGCTTGAGGTCGGGGGTGGACGGTGAGTGGTCGGAGACGACGGCGGTGAACTCGCCGTTCGCCAGGGCCTGCCAGAGCGCGTCCCGGTTGGACTCGTCGCGGATCGGCGGACAGCACTTGAAGGCGGTGCCGCCGTCCGGCACCTGCTCGGCGGCGAGGGTCAGGTAGTGCGGACAGGTCTCGGCGGTCACCCGTACGCCGTCCTCGCGGGCCCGCCGCAGCAGCGGCAGCACGGCGGCGGAGGAGACGTGCAGGACGTGCACCCGGGCGCCGGTGCGGTGGGCGCCGGTCCGGTACAGCGCCGCGAGCAGGTGGGCGACGGCGGCGGTCTCCGCGTCGGCGGGCCGCGAGGCCAGGAAGTCCCGGTAGTGGACGCCGGGTTGCCGCGGGGCGGCGGCGAGCACGGCCGGGTCCTCGGCGTGGATGATCGCCAGCGCCCCGATCCGGGCCTGCTCGGCCAGCGCCGCCGTCAGGTCGGCGGCCTCGAGATGCGGGAACTCCTCCACCCCGGAGGGGGCGAGGAAGCTCTTGAAGCCGAACACGCCCTCCCGGTACAGGGGTTCGAGGTCCGCCAGGTTGCCGGGGACGGCGCCGCCCCAGAAGCCGAGGTCGACCCAGGCCTGGCCCTCGGCGGCCTTCCGCTTGGCCGCCAGCCCGGCCACCGTGGTGGTGGGCGGGATCGAGTTGAGCGGCATGTCGACGATCGTGGTGACGCCGCCGGCCGCGGCGGCCCGGGTGGCGGTGGCGAAGCCCTCCCACTCGGTGCGGCCGGGCTCGTTGACGTGCACGTGGGTGTCGACCAGGCCCGGCAGCAGCGCGGTGTCGCCGAGGTCGACGAGTTCGCCGTCGCCGGCCGTGAGCGAGCCGTGCGGGGCCGTCCGGACGATCCTCCCGTCCCGGATCAGCACGTCCGCGGGGTGCTCGCCGTCGGGCAGGACCGCCCGTCGGGAGCGGATCACCGTCGGCTGGCTGAAGGGCACAGGAGACCTCCGGAACCTGGGAGTCGGGGGTGCGCGAACACGGGTGGAGGCGAAGGATTGCCGGGAGCCTAGGCCTGCCTTCAACAAAACGTCAATGGATGGGCGTTGGCGGGTCGGGGGCGTCCGACGGCTCCGCGCGCACGGGGGTCAGCCCGGCAACAGGCGCTCGGCCAGCCGCTCCCCCGCGAGTTCGGCCAGCTCCGCGGCCCTGGCCATGCTCTCCCCCGGCCGCTCGGCCAGGGTGGTCGGGTCGGTCGGGTCGGCCGGGTCGGTCGAATCGGTCGAGGCGGTCGAGGCGATCAGGTCGGTCAGGGCGATCACGGCGGTGAAGCCGGCGGCCCGCCACTCGGGTTCGGCGAGCTCCAGCCGGCCCGCCACGGCGGCCACCCGGACCCCGGCCCGGGCGGCGGCCGCGGCGACTCCGGCGGGGGCCTTGCCGTGCAGCGTCTGCGCGTCCAGGCAGCCCTCGCCGGTCACGACGAGGCTTGCCCCGCGCACGGCCCCGTCGAAGTCCAACAGGTCGAGCAGCAGCTCGATGCCGGGCCGTACGGTCGCGCCCAGCAGGGCCAGGGCACCGAAGCCCACCCCGCCCGCCGCGCCCGCGCCGGGCGCCTCCCGGACGTCCCGCCCGGTGGCCTCGGCGACCAGGTCGGCGAACCGGGTCAGCCCCGCTTCCAGCACCACCAGGTCCGCACCGTCGGCGCCCTTCTGCGGGCCGTAGACGGCGGCGGCGCCGCGCGGCCCGAGCAGCGGGTTGTCCACGTCGCAGGCCACCACGACCTCGACCCCGCCCAGGGTGTCGGCGAGCGGGCCGGGGTCGATCACCGCGAGCCGGCGCAACGCGGCGCCACCGGGCGGCAGTTCGGCGCCGTCGGCATCGCGCAGCCGCGCCCCGAGGGCCTGCACCATGCCGGCGCCGCCGTCCGTACAGGCGCTGCCGCCCAGCCCCAGGACGATCCGCTTGACGCCGAGCGAGACCGCCTTGGCGATCAGCTGACCGACCCCGTAGGACCCGGCCGTGAGCGGGGCCGCCCGGCCGCCGGGCAGCCGGGCCAGGCCCGCGGCCTGCGCCAGCTCGACCACGGCGGTGTCGTCCCGGACGGCCAGCACGGCGTCCACCGGCAGTCCGGTCGGGCCGGCCACCTCGGCCGGGACCCTGCTGAAGCCGGCCGCGAGCGCGGCGGCCACGGTGCCCTCGCCGCCGTCGGCGACGGGCAGTTCGCGCACCTCGGTGCCGGGCGCGGCACGCCGGATGCCGGCGGCGATCCGGGCCGCCGCCTCGGCGCCCTCCAGGCTGCCCTTGAACTTGTCGGGGGCGACGACCACATGGCCCTGGTGGGGGGTGGGTGGCATGGCGCGGTCCTCGTTTCCGTACGGGTCTGACGGTGGTCCTGCGGCGTGCGTCCGGCAGACGTTCGTCCGACTGGTGTACGTCCGACAGACGTGCGTCCGACGGGCGTGCGTCCAGCATGGGCCCGGGTGGCCCCGGGGTGCGAGCCCCTCGGTCGGTGTGGCCGGACGTACCGGAGACTCCCTCGGCGGGGAGGCGCCGGGCGACATACCGGGCGACGCGTACCGGGCGCGACCGAGGTGCCCCCAGCGGGACGTACGCGTCGCCCGGCCTGGATCGACCGGCGGGCGGGCGGATGAGCCCCGGCCCGCCCGCCGGTCGAGTGCGGCCTCCTGGCGGCGCGGGCACGACCGGAGCGGGTACACACCGCCAGGAGGAGTTCGGGAGCCGGGGGCTCCGCTCGGGAGCTCCCGGGGTGTCAGCCGACCGCGCGGCCGGAGAGCCGCTCGACGCCGCGCAGCAGCGCCGAGTGGTCGAGCGAGCCGTCGCCGTTGGCGCGGGCGGAGGCGACCAGTTGGGCCACCACGGCGCCGACCGGCAGCGCGGCGCCCACGGCGCGGGCGGCGTCGGTGACGATGCCCATGTCCTTGTGATGCAGGTCGATCCGGAAGCCGGGCGCGAACTCGCGGTTCAGCATGTTCGCCTTCTTGCGGTCGAGCACGGTGGAGCCGGCCAGGCCGCCGCCGAGCACGTCCAGCGCGGAGGCGAGGTCGACGCCGGCGTTCTCCAGGAACACCACGGCCTCGGCGAGCACCTGGAGGTTGGCCGCGACGATCAGCTGGTTGGCGGCCTTGACGGTCTGGCCGGCACCGGACGGGCCGACGTGGACGACCGTGGTCCCCAGCGCGCCGAACAGCGGCTCGGCCTCGGCGAAGTCCTCGGCGGCCCCGCCGACCATGATCGACAGGACGGCCTCGACGGCGCCCGCCTCGCCGCCGGAGACCGGAGCATCCAGGGTGCGGACGCCCTTCTCCCTGGCCGCGGCGTCGACCTTGGTCGAGGTCCGCGGGGTGATCGAGGACATGTCGATCAGCAGGGTGCCGGGCCCGGCGTTCTCCAGCACGCCGCCCTCGCCCAGAACCACCTGCTCGACCTGCGGGTCGGCCGGGACCATGGTGATGACGACGTCGGCGTCCCGCACCGCGTCCGCGATGCCGGTGGCGCCGTGGCCACCGACCGCGACCAGGGCGTCGATCGGGGGCCGGGTGAGGTCGAAGCCGGTGACGTGGTGGCCGGCCCTGACCAGATTGGCGGCCATCGGGCCGCCCATGATGCCGAGGCCGATGAAGGCGATCCTGCGGCTCATCGCGTCGAGCTCCTTGTGTGTACGTCCAACGAAGGTGCAACACTTTGTTGAAACCACCTCAGGGCTCGCGGGCGGACCGCCGCCTCCCCCGGAGGCCGGACTGTTCGATCACCCGGCCCCTGCCCCGTCCACACCCCCGCTCGCTACAGTGACCCCGTGCGATTGATGGTGGAGTTCACGACAGAACCGTTCGAACTGGACACGTTCCCTGAGCACGCCGCGGCGGCTCGCGAGGTCGTCGACGCGGCCGGCCTGGCCGTGTCCGTCGGCCCCTTCGGCACCGGCGCGGAGGGCGAGGCCGAGCAGGTCCTGGCCGCGGTGACCAAGCTGCTCAAGGAGACGCTGGACGCCGGGGCGACCCGGATCTCGGTCCAGGTCAGCGTGCTGGGCGAGGAGGACGGTACGCCGTGACCGAGAACGTGGAACACCCGCTCGCCGCGGCGGTGAAGCCGCTGCTGGCCGCGGTCGGCGCGACGCCCGTCCCGCTGGGCGAGGCGAAGCCCGACGACGTGGTCCTGGAGTGGGAGGGCGTCCCCGCCCTGGCCGTCCGGCTGCCGCACCTGGGCAGCGCGCTGGACCGGATGCTCACCGAGATGACCCGCCAGTTCGACGGCCGCCCGCTGGCCGAGCTCGACCGGCTGGAGAAGCAGCGGGTCGTCGCCCTGCTGGAGGAGCGCGGCGCGTTCACCGTCCGCCACGGCGTGGAGACCGTCGCCTCGGCCCTGGGTGTCAGCCGCTTCACCGTGTACAACTACCTGAACCGCCAGGACAGCGCGAAGTCCTCCTGACGCCCGGTTCGGCGCCCTCCGGGGCGCGCCCGGACCCCGCCGCGGGACTTCCGAACGGGTGACCCCGCCGACCCGACAGGACTGGATCGGCTTGCGGCGGGGCACACTTGGCGAATCGCACACGAAAGGGCCCGGCATCGCGGCCCCGCTCGAAACGCGACCACCAATCGTTCAACAAAGTGTTGACGGCCGGGTGGGCCCGATCTAGCTTTTCCGGGTGGCACCACTCTCCAGGAGGTCCACTCGTGACCAACCACCCCCACACTCTTGACACTCTGGCCGCGACCGATGCCGCGGAGCTGGAAGGGATCCTGCTGGAGGTCTGCTCCAGCCCCCGTTGGGCCGCCACGGTCGCGGCGGACAAGCCCTGGTCCGACCGCGAGGCCCTGCTCGCCGCCAACGCGGCCGCCGTCGCGTCACTGACGGCCGAGGACCTGCTCGACGCGATGGCCGGCCACGCCCGGATCGGCAAGCCCCTGGCGGGCGACGCCACCTCCGAGCGCGAACAGGCCGGAATCCGGGGCGTGGACCGGGCGGTCCTCGACGAACTGGAGGAGGCCAACGCCGCCTACGAGGCCAAGTTCGGCCACGTGTTCCTGATCTGCGCGACCGGCCGCTCCGCGGTCGACCTGCTCGCCGCCCTGCGCGAGCGCCACCCCAACGACGCGGCCACCGAGGCGGAGGTCGTCCGCGAGGAGCTCCGCAAGATCAACGACATCCGGCTCGACCGCCTGCTCGACACCTCCTGACATCCGCCATGACTGACCGTCATATTCATGGCCGCACCATCCCGGCCAGGCACCCCGATTCGCCTCCGCCCGGCCCGTTCGATACCTGATGAACCATCATCCACGCCATCGGTAAGGCCACTTCACCCATGACCGGCATCTCCACCCACGTGCTCGACACCAGCCTCGGCCGGCCGGCCGAAGGCGTCCCGGTCGAGCTCGCACTGCACACCGAGGGTGGCTGGCAGGTGCTCGGCACCTCCGCCACGGACTCCGACGGCCGGGTCAGGGACCTGCCGGCCGTGGAGGCGGGCTCGGTCGTCCGGCTGCTCTTCGACACCGGCGCGTACCACGCGTCCGCGTCCTCCGAGCCTCCGTTCTTCCCCGAGGTCCCGATCGTCTTCACGGTCGCGCCCGAACAGCACCACTACCACGTGCCGCTGCTGCTCAGTCCGTTCGGATACTCGGTCTACCGCGGAAGCTAGTGGACCGACCTGGAAAGCCTAGGAGCCACGTCATGGCCCATGTGCTCGGTCAGAACCAGTACGGCAAGGCGGAGAACCGCATCGTCCGGATCCACCGCGACTCCGCCCGGCACGAGATCAAGGACCTGAACGTCTCCGTCTCGCTGCGCGGCGAGTTCCAGGACGTCCACCTCACCGGGTCCAACGCCAACTGCCTGCCCACCGACACCACCAAGAACACCGTCTACGCCTTCGCCAAGGAGTACGGCATCGAGTCGGCCGAGGCGTTCGGCATCCTCCTGGCCCGCCACTTCGTCGACGACACCGAGCGCGGCGTCGTGCACGGCGCCCGGATCCGGATCGAGGAGTACGCCTGGGAGCGGATCCGGACGCCGGACGGCTCGGCCCGCTTCATCGGCTCGGAGAAGGAGAAAGAGGAGGAGAAAGAGGAGGAGGTGGGCCACTCCTTCGTCCGCAGCGGCCAGGAGGTCCGTACCAGCGAGATCGTCTACGACGGGGAGTCCGTCCGGGTCATCTCGGGCCTGAAGGACCTGGTCGTCATGAACTCCACCAACTCGGAGTTCTGGGGCTACATCAAGGACGGCTACACCACCCTCGAGGAGGCGTACGACCGCATCCTCGCCACCCAGGTCACCGCCCGGTGGAAGTTCGGCCACAGCGGGCGGGACGGCGAGGCCCAGCCCGACTGGAACCGCTCCTACACCCAGGTGAAGCGGCACCTGCTGGAGGCCTTCGCCGAGACCTACTCCTACTCGCTGCAGCAGACCCTGCACGCGATGGGCACCCGGGTCCTCGACAACCGCGCCGAGGTGGACGAGGTCCGCCTCGAACTGCCGAACAAGCACCACTTCCTGGTCGACCTGGAGCCGTTCGGCCTCAGGAACGAGAACGAGGTCTACTACGCCGCGGACCGCATGTACGGCCTGATCGAGGGCACCGTGCACCGCGAGGGCGTCGTCCCGGTCATCCCGGTCGTCTGACCTCCCCACCAGCTGTTTCTCCACCCCCACCCCCACCCACCGGAGTTCGTGTCCGCCTCGCGGCGGCCGGCCCGGGGCACTGGAGGGGCCGGCCGAGGGAACCCCGCACCGCTCTCCCGCCCTCGGTCACAGCAGCACCGGCCGCACTCCAGCGCCACGGGCGCGCCGGGAGCCACGGGCACAAGAGGGGCTCGACATGGCAACCAGCAACACCAGCAGTACGGACGGCGGTTCCACCCCACCGAGAACGCGCGGCCCGGACGGCGCGGCGGCACACCTGCCCGGCAGACCGCCCCGGGCCGGGACCCATCCCGTGGACGAGTTGCTGCCGCCGGTGAAGCTGATCTCCACCGGACTCCAGCACGTCGCCGCGATGTACGCGGGGGTCGTCGCACCCCCGCTCATCGTCGGCGCCGGCGTCGGGCTCTCCCCCGCCGAACTCGCCCTGCTCATCTCGGCCAGCCTGTTCACCGCCGGACTGGCCACCCTCCTCCAGACGCTCGGCGTCTGGAAGGTCGGTGCGCGACTGCCGTTCGTGAACGGCGTCTCCTTCGCGGGGGTCGCGCCCATGATCGCCATAGCGAAGGAGCAGGGACCGAAGCACGCCCTCCCGGTGATCTTCGGAGCGGTGATCGTCGCGGGGCTCCTGTGCTTCCTCGCGGCACCGTACTTCTGCAGGCTCATCCGGTTCTTCCCCCCGGTCGTCCAGGGCACCGTGATCACCCTCATCGGGGTGTCCCTGCTCCCGGTGGCGGTCAACTGGGCACGCGGCGGCTCGCCGGGCGCCCCCGGGTACGGCTCGATGCGGGCCGTCGGCCTCGCCGCGATCACCCTCGTCGCGGTGGTGCTCTGCAATCGGCTGCTGCGCGGCTTCTGGCAGCAGCTGTCACTGCTCGTCGGCCTGGCGCTCGGCACCCTGATCGCCTTCCCGCTGGGGCTGGCCCACTTCGGCGCGGTCCAGGACGCGAAGATCTTCGCGCTCCCCTCCCCGTTCCACTTCGGCGCGCCCCTGTTCGACGCCGCCGCGATCGTCTCGATGTGCATCGTCATGGTGGTCTCGATGACCGAGTCCACCGCCGACATGCTCGCCCTCGGCCGGATCGTCGATCGCGAGGCGAACGAACCCACGCTCGCCGCCGGCCTGCGGGCGGACGGTCTGGCCACCGCGCTCAGTCCCGTCCTCAACGGCTTCGCCGCCAGCGCCTTCGCCCAGAACATCGGGCTGGTGGCGCTGACGAGGATCCGCAGCCGCTTCGTGGTCGCGGCCGGTGGAGGCATCCTGGTCCTGCTGGGGCTGTTCCCCGTGCTGGGCTCGGTCGTCTCGCTGGTTCCACAGCCCGTCCTCGGCGGCGCCGGGATCGTGCTCTTCGGCACGGTCGCGGCCAGCGGCATCCGCACACTCGCGGAGGCGGGCATGGAGTCCAACTCGCACACCGTCCTGGTGTCGGTCTCGCTCGGTGTCGGCATCATCCCGATCGCCGCGCCGACGTTCTACGACTCCTTCCCGGAGTCCGCCCGGACCCTGCTGCACTCGGGGATCTCGGCCGGCTGCGTGATGGCCGTCCTGCTCAACCTGCTGTTCCACCACGTCGGAGCCGCCCACCGGCCCGGGTCCGGCCCGGGCTCCGGCGCGCCGGTTCCGACGGTTCCGGCGGTTCCGACGGTGCCGACGGTGCCGACGGTGCCGACGGCGAGACCGTCCTGACCGGTCCGGGGAGCGGCGTGCACCGTGCGGCGCGCGCTCCCTCCGACCCTCCCCTAGGAGTCACACATGACAGTCCAGCCCCCGCCCGGCGACCAGCGGATCGTGATCGAGAACGTCGCGATCGCCACCGTGGACGCGAAGGACACCGAGCACGCCCGCGGCCACGTCGTCATCCTCGGCAACACCATCGAGGCGGTGGGCGACGGCCCCGCCCCCACGGAGCTGGACAACGTGGTGCGCCGGATCGACGGCGAGGGCCACCTCGTCACCCCGGGCCTGGTCAACACCCACCACCACTTCTACCAGTGGATCACCCGCGGCCTGGCCCAGGACCACATCCTGTTCGACTGGCTGGTCGCCCTCTACCCGACCTGGGCGAGGGTCGACGAGAAGCTCGTGCACGCGGCCAGCCAGGGCTCCGCGGCCGCGCTGCTCAAGTCCGGCTGCACCACCGCCGCCGACCACCACTACGTCTTCCCGACGGACGGCGGCGACGTCCTCGGCGCCTCCATCGAGGCCGTCCGGGAACTCGGCCTGCGCTTCACCGCCCTGCGCGGCTCGATGGACCGCTCCCGGAAGGACGGCGGGCTGCCGCCGGACCACGCGGTCGAGGAGCCGGACGACATCCTGGCCGCGTCCGAGGCCGCCGTGGACCGGTACCACGACTCCTCCTTCGGCTCGATGCTGCACATCGCGATAGCGCCGTGCTCTCCCTTCTCCGTCTCCACCGAGTTGCTCCGCCGGTCCGCCGAACTCGCCCGCCGCAAGGGCGTCCGGCTGCACACCCACGGCTCGGAGACGGCCGAGGAGGAACAGTTCTGCAGGGAGCTGTTCGGCATGGGGCCGACCGACTACTTCGAGTCGGTGGGCTGGCTCGGCGAGGACGTCTGGATGGCGCACTGCGTGCACATGAACGACTCCGACATCGCCAAGTTCGCCCGGACCGGCACCGGCGTCGCCCACTGCCCGTCCTCCAACGCCCGCCTGGCGGCCGGCATCGCCCGGGTGCCCGACATGCTCCGGGCGGGCGTCCCGGTCGGGCTCGGGGTGGACGGCGCCGCCTCCAACGAGTCCGGCGAACTGGGCACCGAGCTGCGCAACGCGCTGCTGATCAACCGGCTGCACGGCTCGCCCGCGGCGCTCACCGGGCGGCAGGCGCTGCGCCTGGGCACCATGGGCGGCGCCCGGGTGCTCGGGCGGCAGGAGGAGATCGGTTCGGTCGAGGCCGGCAAGCTGGCCGACCTGGCACTGTGGAAGATCGACGGGATCATGCACTCGTCGATCGCCGACCCGGTCGCCGCGCTCACCTTCGGCGCGCTGCCGCCGCTGTCGGTGCTGTTCGTCAACGGCAACGCGGTGGTCGAGCAGGGGCAGCTGACCACCGTCGACGAGGACCGGATCGCACGCGACTGTGCGCGGGCCGCCCGAGAGCTGGCGGCTCGTCCGGCCTGACGCCCGTACCGGGCTCGGGGGTGTCCGGGGAGGGGACGTCCGGGGAGGGGACGTCCGGGGAGGGGACGTCCGGGGAGGGGACGTCCGGGGAGGGGACGTCCGGGGAGGGGACGTCCGGGGAGGGGGCGTCCGGGGAGGGGGCGTCCGGGGAGGGGGCGGACAGATGACGGCTGACGTCGTCGATGGAGAAGAAGCGGTAGCCGGGCGCGGTCCGGGCCGGCCCGACCAGCGCGTCGGCGACCTTCGCCTGGAAGGGGCCGCCGACCATCGCCTGGCCGTTGAAGAAGATGCGTGCCATGGGTTCGGCTCCTGCGCGGGAAGACGAGAGCGGCCGTGCCGTAGGGACGAAACGGAACGGAGCCGGGCCGGCCGGGGGCTCAGCCCAGCAGGGGGAGCGCGGGGAGGGTCAGGAAGTCCACGAACTCCTCGGCCAGGGCCACCTGTTCGAAGAGCCCGGCGGCCTCGTGCCAACGGCCGGCGCCGTAGGCCTCCTCCCCCAGCTCGGCGCGGAGTTCGGCGAGCTCGGTGGCGACCAGGGCGCGGACCAGTGCGACGGTGGTCTTCTCGCCGGTGTCGGACAGCACGACCCCGTTGTGGATCCACTGCCAGATCTGCGAGCGGGAGATCTCGGCGGTGGCGGCGTCCTCCATCATGTTGAAGATGCCGACGGCCCCGAGTCCGCGCAGCCAGGCCTCGATGTAGCGGATGCCGACCTGGACGGCGTTGTGCAGCCCGGCGTGGGTGCAGCTGCCGCCGGCACCGGCGATGTCGAGCAGTTGGGCGGCGGTGACCGGTTCGGCCGGGCCGGGGTTGTCCTTCTGGTGGGGCCGCTCGCCGAGCACCGCGTCGAAGCAGGCCCGGGCGACGGGCACCAGGTCGGGGTGGGCGACCCAGGAGCCGTCGAAGCCGTTGCCCGCCTCGCGGTCCTTGTCCGCCGTGACCTTCTCCAGCGCGGCCGCGTTGACCTCCCGGTCGCGGCGGCTCGGGATGAACGCGGCCATGCCGCCGATCGCGTGGGCGCCGCGCCGGTGGCAGGTCTGCACCAGCAGCCGGGTGTAGGCGGCCATGAACGGCGAGGCCATGGTGACGCTGTTGCGGTCGGGCAGGATGTAGTGCTCGCCGGCGTCGCGGAAGTTCTTGACGATCGAGAACAGGTAGTCCCAGCGCCCGGCGTTGAGGCCGGCCGCGTGGTCGCGCAGCTCGTGGAGGATCTCGTCCATCTCGAACGCGGCGGTGATGGTCTCGATCAGGACGGTCGCCCGGATCGTGCCGTGCGGGATGCCGAGTTCGGCCTGGGCATGGGTGAACACGTCGTTCCACAGCCGGGCCTCGAGGTGGCTCTCGGTCTTCGGCAGGTAGAAGTACGGGCCGGAGTTGGGGTCCTGGGCGCCCTTGGCCAGCAGCCGGGCGGCGTTGTGGAAGAAGTAGAGGCCGAAGTCGACGAACGCGCCGGCCACCGGAGTGCCGTCGACCAGCAGGTGGTTCTCGTCCAGGTGCCAGCCGCGCGGGCGGACCACGACGGTGGCGAGTTCGGCGGCGGGCTTGAGGGTGTAGGCCTTGCCCGCGGCGCTGGTGAAGTCGATCCGGCCCTCGAAGGCGTCGATCAGGTTGACCTGGCCGCCGACCACGTTCTCCCAGGTCGGCGAGGTGGCGTCCTCGAAGTCCGCGAGCCAGATCCGCGCCCCGGAGTTGAGCGCGTTGACGACCATCTTGCGGTCGGTCGGGCCGGTGATCTCGACCCGGCGGTCCTGGAGCGCGCGGGGCGCCTCGGCGACCTTCCAGTCCGCGGCCCGGACGGCGGCGGTCTCGGGGAGGAAGTCCAGGGTCCCGGCGGCGGCGATCTCGGTGCGGCGGGTCTTCCGCCTGGCCAGCAGCTCCTGTCGGCGTCCCTCGAAGGCGCGGTGGAGCCCGGCGACGAAGGCGGTCGCCTCCGCGGTGAGCACCTCCTCCGACCGGTGGACACGAGGACCGGCGACGGTGACGACCGGAGCGGCGGGGGAGGAACCGACGGACCCCTGATCTGCAGCCATGAGCAGGACACTCCTAAGACGGTTGAGCCTGGCGAGGGGAGCTCCGGCAGGAACTTCCTCGGGGAACTTCCGCGATCGGCGCCCGCCGGTCGGCGGGTTCGATTCTGTAAGGTGGAGACTAGTTTCCGCGATACAGAATTTCAACGATTTGTTGAAGAGATCGCCCGGGAATCCACTCCCCCCGACAGTGAAGGGAACACCGGTGGTCGCGACCCCCGACCCAGCATCGACGACCGGCACGGACCGCGCGAGCGGCGGCGTGCAGTCCGTCGAGCGCGCCTTCCAGCTCCTGGAGGCGCTGGCCGACTCCGGCGGCGTGGCCACCCTCAGCGAGCTCTCCACCAGTTCCGGCCTCCCGATGCCGACCATCCACCGGCTGGTTCGTACCCTCGTCCAGCAGGGCTATGTCCGTCAGGACACCGCACGCCGCTACACCCTCGGCCCCCGGCTGATCCGGCTCGGCGAGACGGCCGGCCGGCTGCTCGGCAGCTGGGCCCGCCCCTACCTGGCCGAACTCATGGAGGCCACCGGCGAGACCGCCAACCTGGCGGTGCTGGAGGGCGGTGAGGTGGTGTACGTCGGGCAGGTTCAGTCGCGCCGCTCGATGCGGATGTTCACCGAGGTCGGCCGACGGGTCCAGCCGCACTGCACCGGCGTCGGCAAGGCACTGCTCGCCCAGCTGCCCGAGGACGAGGCCCGCGCCGTCCTCGGCCCCAACCCGCTGCCCGCGCACACCGAGTACACGGTCACCGACCCGCAGGAGCTGATGCGCCAGCTCGCCGAGGCCCGCGAACGCGGCTACGTGGTCGACGACCAGGAGCAGGAGATCGGCGTCCGCTGCATCGCGCTCGCCGTCCCGGGCGCGCCGACGCCCACCGCGCTCTCGGTCTCCGGACCGGAGGCCCGGATCCGCGCCCTGGAGGAGCAGGACGGGGCCGCCTCCCTGGTGCCGGTGATGCACCAGATCGCGACCCGGCTGGGGCAGGTCCTCGCCCCCTGACATCCCGTCAACCAGCCTTGTCGGCCGACCCGGTCGGGGCGGTGCGCCGCGTCATCCGTTCGAGCGGACGGCGGGCGGGTTGCCACCGGGCTCCGGCGACGGCTCCGCCACCCTGGTGCCGACGCGGCCCGCAACGGCGCGGGCGGCCGGGACGCGAGGGCAGGGTGAGCGGGGATGGAGCAGCAGCACCGGGACGTGCGGGAGGCCGCGCCGGACGGCGGGGTACGCGGTGCCGACGTACGAGGTGAGGACGTACGGGACGGCAGCGTACGGGGTGACGGCGTACGGGGTGGCAGCGTACGGCGCGCCGCGGGCGGCAGGGGGTTCGGCGGGGCCGGGCTGGTCGCGGCCGTGGCGGCGGGGTGCGCGGTGACGGTGCTGGCCGGCGACCCGTCCTGGGCACTGCGCCGGCCCGAGCCCCGGCCCGCGGTGGAGGTCCTCGCGACGGGTGCACCGTCCACCCTGCCCGCACCGGCGACGCCGGGCGTCTCCACTCTGCCGGCGCCGGCGACGCCGGGGGCCTCCACCCTGCCCGTACTGGTGGTTCCCGGGGCCTCCACCCTGCCGGCGCCGGCGACGCCGGGCGCGAAACCAGGAGCGGGTTCCGGATCCGACGCCGGGTCCGATGTCGGGTCCGATGTCGGGTCCGGAACGTCCGAGGCCTCCACGCTGCCCGCGCCCGCCGTCGCGCGGCCGTCCGCCTCCGACCTGGAGGTGGTCCGGTCGGACCCGGACGCGGCGACACCCGGCGGCACCACGACGATCCGCGCCCTCGTCGGTAACGGGGGCCCGGAGACCACCGCCTCCCCGTTCACGGTCCTGGTCACCCTGCCGGAGGGGGTCAGCCCGCAGGGCCCGTACTTCCCGTCCGACTGCCAGGTGACGGGCCACGGCCGCGTGGTGCGCTGCGTGTTCGGGCCCGGACTGCGGGAGGGGCGCAGCGCGACCGCCCTCATCCCGGTCCGGCTCGACCCGGAGTTGCCGGTGGGCAGGCTGAGCGGTGGCTCGGTCGCGGTGCGCAGCGCGGATGACCGGAACGAGGGCAACAACCGGCAGCCGTTCGACATCACGGTGGTCCAGACGGCTGCCGGTTCCTGAGTCACGTGGCCCGGTCGGCAGGGGTGGCCCTGCCGACCGGGCGGAGGTGACCGGGGGTTCCTGCGCGGCGCGGGGTGGACGGGCGGCTATCAACGACGCTGCGCGGCAGTCGAGTTGATCGGCTTTCCCGGTTCAGCCGAGCCAGGCGTTGACCTGGCTCGCCGCGTCCGGTGCCCAGGCGAGTTCCAGGTGGTTCAAGCCGGTGAGCAGCCGGGTTCCGCCGACCGTCGCGATGCCGGTGGTGTCCAGCGCGCTCGCGGTGAAGACCAGGCCGTCGCTCGGCCCGCGGCCCTCGTTGAGCACGCCCGGGATGTCGGCGGATCCGCCCGCCAGCAGGTAGGTGCGTACCGAGGCCGGGATGCCGGCCTGCCGGAGCGGGGCGATCAGCGAACCCGCGTCGATCGCCGCCTGGATGCCCTGGCCGGAGGTGTAGACGCCCTGGCCGCCGTAGTAGGTGGTCCACCAGTCCTGCGCGGTGGTGTCCACGCCGTAGGTGCCGTCCCAGCGGGCGAGCAGCTGGCGCTGGCCCGGGTAGCAGTCGTGGCCGCCGCTCGGCAGCACCCCGAGGCAGGGCTGCGCGGTGTACGTGCCGTAGCAGGTCATGTAGAGGTGCGGGGACGGCGCGTTGGCGGTGCCGCCGCAGGCCGGCCAGGTGACCAGGTCGAAGTCCCAGCCGTGCGCGTACACGTAGTCGAGCCCGCCGTGCGGACCGCCGAGGGTGATCAGCCGGCGCACGTCGCCCGCGTACGCCCTGCCCCAGGAGGGCTTCACCGAGGACACGTACGCCCGGGCGGCGACCTCGCCCTTGCTCCAGGCCACCACGTCGACCTGGGGGACCCCGAGCCGGGCCCGGATCAGTGCGACGGCGTCGCCGACCGCCTGTGCCTGGAGCAGGTTGTCGCCGTGCTTGTGGGCGAAGCCGATCGCGAAGACCCGGCGGCCGTTGCCGGCGAGGTACTGGGCGAGCCCGGTCGACGGGCAGCTCGCGGCGCCGCAGGTGCCGCTCTCCCCCGGGTTCGCCCAGGCGCGGTCGGCGTTGTCGTTGGCGCCGTGGACCAGCAGGACGGGGGTGGCCTGGCTGCCGGTGTCCCAGCCGGCGCCGGAGTACAGCAGGAAGCGGGCGGAGGAGGGCCGGGTGGTGCCGAAGTACGTCCGGCGGGCTCCGTCCTGGTCGCCGCGGCCGTCGGAGGGGAACTGCTCGGCGCCGAAGCCGGGGGTGGTGTCGAGGTAGCGCTCAACCTTGGCCCAGCCGTTGCCGGGGGTGGGGAAGGTGGCTTCCAGGGTGAGGGGGGCCGTGGCCGTGGCCGTGGCCGTGACCTGGGCCGTGCCCGCCTGGGCGGCGGTGGGGGTGCCGAGGAGGGCGGCGGCCAGGGTCAGCAGCACGGCGGCGAGGGCGGTGGGGACGCGCCTCGTCGCGCCGGGGCGCGTGGTCGCGCCGGGGCGCGTGGTCGCGCCGGGGCGCGTGGTCGCGCCGGGGCGCGTGGTCGCGCCGGGGCGTGTGGTCGGGCCGGGGCGTGTGGGGGCAGGTCTCATGGCCGGACGGTAGGACCGGCGCGCGGCCCTGCCCATGTGCCGGTCGCACACCCGGGCGACCGTGTGGTGGCGGACCGTACCGTGGCGAGTGCCTGACCGACTGCGCCCGGTCGGATAAATTGGATGTCGGACATCATCCGCCGTGCACAAGAGCGGCGAGCCCGACCAGGTGCTCGCCACGACCTGACAGAGACGAGGACCCGCCTCACCATGACCGCGCCCCTGCCCGCCTTCGCCGGCCGCACCTACCTCTTCCGGGCCGACAACGGCGCGGCCTTCCGCAACACCTACTCGGCCGACGGCACGCGGCTGCGCTGGGAGGGCCTCGGCGAGTCCGCGGGCCAGTGGGAGGACGTGCGGCTGCACGTCGCCGAGGTCGCGCCGGAGATCTACTTCGTCAGCTGGACGGAGCAGAGCGGGATCACCGTCAGCCACGTGATGGACCTTGGCAAGCTGACGGTCCGCGCCTTCTGGACCTTCGAGGGTGAGGGCGGCCGGGTCGGCGAACTGCACACCGGGACGCTGGAGCGGGTGGCCTGAGCGGCGGGACCGCCGCGCCGTCGGAGCCGTACGGCCGCGGAGCGGGTCGTACGGCCCGGTCCGACCGAACGACCGAACCCCCGGGGCCGCTGCTCCGGGGGTTCGGTCGTTCGGGTTCGGTCGTTCGGGTTCGGTCGTTCGGGGTCACGCCGCCTGGTTCGGCACCTTGAGGTGCTGGGACAGCCACTCCAGCGAGGAGGGCAGCAGGGCGCTCCAGGTCTCGAAGTTGTGGCCGCCGTTCTCCAGCATGCTGTACGAGACCTTCATCGGGCTCTGCACGGCGTCGACGAAGGCCTCGGTGTCCTGCCGGTAGTTGCCGTCGCCCTTCTTGGTACCGGCCAGCAGCACGGACACCTTCGGCTGCGGCAGGTTCTTCAGCCGCCAGAACAGGTTGGCCTCGTCGCGGCGCTGCTTGCTGCCACCGAAGAGGTCGCCCGTGGTCGGGTCGTCGGCCGCGTCGTAGTAGGCGGAGAGGGCGACGGCGGTCGGGAAGACGTCCGGGTGGCGCATGGCCAGCTTGAGCGCGCAGTAGCCGCCGGTCGAGTTGCCCATGAACGCCCAGGCCTGCGGGTCGGTGGAGACCCGGAAGCTGGCCTGGATCGCCGAGGGCACGTCCTTGGTGAAGTAGGTGTCGGACTGCGGGCCGTTCGGGACGTCCTCGCACTCGGTGTCCTGCGGCATCGCGGGCGAGGGACGCACCAGGACCATGACGGTCGGCTGCATCCGCCCTTCCTGCAGCAGCTTGAGTGCGGCGCCCGGGTAGTTGAAGCGGGTGATCAGATTCTCGGCGATTCCTGGGAATCCGGTGCTGACGATCACCGCCGGGAACTGCTTCTGGGCGTACTCCGGCTGGAAGTACTGCGGGGGCAGGTAGACGTAGCCCTCGGTGGACAGCCGGCTGACCGCGCCGTCGATCCGGACCTTGCGGATCTCGCCGGACTGGGCGGGCTCGCGGCCCATCGCGCCGCCGCCCTTGACCGAGGCCTGGCCCATCGTCTCCACCATCAGCCGGCCGGAGGCGTCCGCCTTGTTGTGGATGACCACCGGGCCGGTGTCGCCGGTGCCCAGCAGGTCGTCCCAACTGCTGTAGAAGGCGAAGTAGTTGTTGGCGACCAGGCCGAGCGCGGCGAGCACCGCGAGCTGGGTGGCGAGCAGGGCGCCGATCCGGCCGAGTACCGCCTGCCAGGTCCTCTTCGCGAGCCTGGGCCACAACCAGACCGTGCCGACCATCATCAAGACCGCGATCAGTGCGGTCAACGCCAGCACCTTGTGGCTTGTCAGACCCATGTCCTGCTTGCTCCCACGCCTCGAACTCCAGCCCCCTCCGCTGGGGACATCCGAGGAGGTCACCCCGGTTCCCCCGCCGGGGCGCGAGGAACAACCCTAACGCCGGCTGGGAGGAAGCTGATCGCGGCTGGGAGGTTACGGGGAGAGGGGCAAACGGGTGACAACTGTCAGATAACAGATTTCGAAAGCTGTCATCTGAACTCTGTCAGCTGCCATCTGTCGCTGGCCATCTGTCACCTGTCTTCTGCCGCCGGCCACCGGCCACCGGCCACCGGCCCTCTGTCGCCCGCCGGCTCAGTCGCCCGCCCCGTCCGCCACCCGCTCCCAGAGCCGCAGCCCCGCCGTGAGCTCGCGCATGCAGCGCGCGCCGAGGTCCTGCGGGGAGCCGGGGCCGGCGAGGGCCGCGTCGGAGGAGGCCCACTGTTCCAGGGCCACCCGGATCGCCGCGGTCGCGGCGGCGGCGGCCAGCCGGATCTCCAGCGGGTCGGTGCCGTCCGGGCAGCGCTCGGTGAGGGCGGCCCGCAGCCGCTCCTCCGAGTCGGCGTGGACGCGCCGCCAGGTGGCGCTCAGCTTCGGGTCGCGCAGCAGGCCGCGGGCCCATCGCATCATCTCGACCCGCGCCTCGTCGGCCGGGGTCAGCGAGGCGACCGCCGCGCGCTCCAGCGCCTCCCGCAGCGGCAGGTCCGCGGGGCTAGCCACGAACAGCTCCACCCACTCCTGCCCGCCCGCCGCGAGCAGCGGGGCGACGGCGTCCTCCTTGACGGAGAAGTACCGGTAGAAGGTGCGCAGCGAGATGCCCGCGGCGACGGCGATCTCCTCCGCGGTGGTCGCCTCCGCTCCCCGCTCGGCGAAGAGCGCGGCGGCGGTGCGGGCGATGTCCAGCCGAGTGGCCTCACGGCGGCGCTGGGTCAGGGTCGGGCGTCCGGTCACGGGGCCAGCCTACGCGGGCGGGTGCCAAGGAGGCACGTCGCGACTTGGTGACATGCCACGTCATGTCGACATGAATAGACTTTTTGGCACAACGTGCCACTGAGGCGTACCGTGTCGATCGAGATCGAGAGACCACGAACGAACGGAGACCACCATGGAGCGCTTCGACGGACGGAACGTCCTGATCACCGGCGGCGGCTCGGGCATCGGCCAGGCCACCGTGCACCGGATCCTCGCCGAGGGCGGGAACGTCGTCGCCGTCGACGTCAACGAGGACGGCCTGAAGAGGACCCTGGACCGCGCCACCACCGAGGGCACCGCGGACCGCCTGACCATCCGGGTGCTGGACATCTCGGACGAGACGGCCGTCGTCGCGGGCGTCGCCGAGGCGATCTCCGGCCTGGGCGGTCTGGACGTGCTGGTCAACGCGGCCGGCATCCTCCGCTCCGCGCACACCCACGAGACCAGCCTGGAGTTCTGGAACAAGCTCCTCGCGGTGAACCTGACCGGCACCTTCCTGATGACCCGCGAGGCGCTCCCCGCGCTGCTCGCGGGCGGCAAGGGCGTGGTGGTCAACTTCAGCTCCACCTCCGCGAGCTTCGCCCACCCCTACATGGCCGCGTACGCCGCGACCAAGGGCGGCATCCAGTCCTTCACCCACGCCATCGCCTCGGAGTACTCGAAGCAGGGCCTGCGCGCGGTCTGCGTCGCACCGGGCAGCATCGACAGCGGCATGACCCACAACCCGGGCCTGCCCGCCGACGCCGACCTCAGCCTGCTGGCCAAGCTCTCCCCCGCCCTCGGCCAGGGCTTCGCCGGCCCGGAGACGGTGGCCGGCGTGATCGCCATGCTCGCCTCCGACGACGGCGCCTTCGTCACCGGCACCGAGCTCCGCATCGACGGCGGCACCCACATGTGACCGGACAGTCGACGCGTCGGTCGACGCGTCGCTCCGCTGGGCGGCGGGGCCTGTGCCGTCCCCCGTACGGCACAGGCCCCGCCTTCGCGTTCCCCCCACGCCGCCGCGGCGGCGGCCGTCACCGCAGGGGCTTCGCCAGGACCACTTCCCGGGTGACCCCGTCGGCGAGCAGGTCACCGCGCTCCGCGAGCCGGGCGAAGCCGTGGCGGCGGTAGAGGGCGAGCGCGGCTTCGTTGCCGGGGAGGACGGCGAGGCGCAGTATGGTGCCGCCGGTGTCCCGGGCCCAGCGCTCGACCTCCTCGACGAGCCGGTCGGCGACACCCCGGCCGCGCGCCCGCGGGACCACCCAGAGCGATCGCAACTCCCGTACGCCGTCCGGCGATCCGGGGAGGCCGCCGACCAGGCCGACCGGGTCGTCGTCCAGGAGCGCCGCGACGTGGTGGGCGCCCGGGATGCGGAGCCGTTCACGCCAGCGGTCCTCGCCGCCCCGGTGCCAGTCGGCGAGGCCCGCCTTGAAGGCGTCCGGCGCGTCGGTGAGGGCGGCGAGGCGGAGGTCCCGCCAGAGCGGCCAGTCGGCGGTCGTCAGGTTCCTGAGCGTCAGCGTCACCATGCGCGGCACCGTAGAGGGCGCACCCGACGACTGTCAGCCCGGTTCCGCCGCGGCGGCCCGGATGCCTTACGGGGTGCGCCAGTCGGCGGCGAAGGCGGCGGCCGGGTTGGCGGTGAGGAGCAGGTCGAGCAGTTCGGGGCCGTGGCTGCGGGCGAGGCGCGGGGCAAGCTCGGTGAGCAGGCGGACCGGGCCGCCGGCCGCGCGGGCGTTCCGGGTGGTGGTGTCGGCGCCGAGCAGCAAGCGGTGGGCGTGCCCCGCCTCGACCAGGTCGGCGATCACTTCGAAGGCGCCGTGGTCACCGGGGTGGCCGGTCCGGGAGGGGCTGTCGAGGGCGAGGTGGACGCCCTCGGCGGCGAGGGCGCGGTGCAGCGCGCGGTCGGGCAGCCGGGTGAGGTGGCCGAGGATGATCCGGTCGGGCCGGACGCCGTGCCGACCGTGCAGTCGGTCCAGGATCCAGTGCGGAGTGCCGTCGGCTTCGAGGTGGACGGCGATCGGCGCGCCGGTGGCGTGGTGGGCTTCGGCGGCCGCGGCCAGCGTCCACCGGGTGTGCCGGCCGGCGGGCCCCGGGTCGGCCGCGACCTTGATCAATCCGGCTCGGACCCCCTCGGGCGCGCCGGGCAGACCGGTGGTGAGTTCGGCGACGAAACGTTCCGCGAGGTCGGCGTACGGGCCGGGGCGCTCCGCCGCTTCCGTCTCCGCCTCGTCGGATTCCGGGAAGAAGCCCGGGGCGTAGTGAACCGCCTGGTGCGCGCCGGTCGCGGCGACGACGTGTACGCCGGTCGCACGGGAGAGCGCGGCGAGGGAGTCCGCGCCCCGGCCCAGGCCGAGCGGGGTCCACTGGACGAAGGCGCGGCCACCGGCGGCGGCGTAGGCGCGCAGGACGTCCTCGGCCGCGGCCGGGTCGTCCAGCTCCTGACCGGGGAGCAGCGGGCTGCGGATGAAGAGGTGGTCGTGGGAGTCGGTGACACCGAGGGCGGCGGGGTCCAGGTCGCCGAGGACCGTGCGGACGGTGCGGCTCATGCCGCGGCCTCGGCGGTGGTGGCGTCCGTGGTGGCGGTCTCCGCGAAGGTGGCGGCGGCGACACGCAGGCCGGCCAGCGCCTTGGGGAGACCGACGTACGGGGCGAGGCCCACCATGACCTCGGTGATCTCCACTTCCGTCAGGCCGATCCGCCGGCTGTAGCGGACGTGGTCGGCGAGCTGCGGCTCGACGCCGCCGAGGGCGGTGAGGGCGGCCAGGTTGGCGATCTGGCGGTCGCGCAGGGCGAGGCCGGGGCGCTGGTAGACGCCACCGAAGAGGCTGGTGACGATCCAGTCGGGGAAGCCGGGAGCGAGGGTGTCCAGGCCACCGAGGGTGGCGACGGCGCCCGGGCCGGCGAGGTCGGCGAGCAGGGCACGGCCCGCCGCGCGGTCGAGCGGAGCCTCGGTGAGGTTGGTGAGCTCGGTGAGATCGGTGCGGTTGGTGCGGTTGGTGCAGTTGGTGAGATCGGTGCCGCCTGTGCCGGCGGGAGCAGTCGCGGGGGACATCGGGGCAGTGGGTCCTTTCACCAGTGGCGGCCGGCCGGCAGCCGGTCGCGTTCGGGGCGGGACAGGTGCAGCACCTGGTACCGGATGCCTGGCACGTCCTCGGGTGCCCGGCCGTACCAGAGGGCGAAGCTCAGCAGTTCCCAGCGGCTCGGGTCGACGGCCACGGCGGCGGTGTGCAGGGCCGGGTGCGCGGGCAGCCGGGCGACGGCCCGTTCGACGGCCTCGGCAGGGTCGGCGGATTCCGGCAGTCGTACGGTCTCGCGGGTGGCGGTGGTCGGCAGCCCGGCCGTCTCGGCCGCTCGTACCGGTCGTACCGGTCGTACCGGTCCTACTGGTCCTGCCGACACCGCCGACGCCGACGCCGCGGACGCTGGCGTCGGAGCCGGCGACGCGCCGTGTACCAGGCCCGCGCCGAGCCAGTGCCGGACGGCGGGGCGGCCGAAGTCCGCGCTCAGACCGCGGAAGCCCGGCCCCCCGAGGAAGCCGTTCATGCCCTCGGCGGTGTGCCAGAGGTAGAACGGGGCGTACTGGTTCACGGGTGAGCCGTGCCGGCCGCGCTCGCGGACCAGGTAGACCTTGAGGCCGAGGCCCGGATGGGCGTCGAGCAGGTGGCCCTTGTCGGCGACGCGCCGGCGGATGACACCCATGTCGTAGTCGGCGGGGAGGGTGATCTCGTACTGCATGGCGTGCACGGCTGGGCTCCTCTGGGTCGACGGACCGGCTGTCCGGCGGACGGGCTGTCCGGTGGGCAGGTTGCCCCGCAGGCGGGCTGTCCGACTGGCGGGCTCGGGCTCGGGGCGTCAGGCCGTGCGGTGTGCCGCGAGCAGGCCGAGGGCGCCGCGGACGGCCTGGCCGAACGGTTCGGCGCTGTCGGCGGCGCGGGCCAGGACGTAGCCGCCCTGGACGACGGCGACCACGGCGGCGGCGGTGTCGGCGGGGTCGAGGGCGGGGGTGAACTCGCCGGCCGCCTGGCCTTCGGCGATCAGTCCGGCGATCCGGCCGCGCAGCCAGTCGAAGGTCTCCTCGACGGGCGCGCGCAGGTGCGGATCCGCGACCACGTCCGGATCCTGGGCCATCCGGCCGATCCGGCAGCCGCGCAGGACGTCGCGGTCGCGGTGCAGATAGGCGGCGATCCGGTCGTAGGCGGTGCCGGGGGCGGCGAGGTCGGCCTCGGCGACGCCCCGCATCTGCTCGGCGCTGCGGCGCAGGGCGGCGGCGGCGAGGTCGGGCTTGCCGGCGAAGTGGTGGTACATGCTGCCCTGGCCGACCCCGGAGCGCTGCTGGATGGCCTTGGGGCTGGTGCCGACGTAGCCGCGCTCCCAGAGGAGGTCCTGGGTGCTCTCGATGAGGCGGTCCTGGGTGCTCATGCGGAGCACTGTACATACCAGTAGGTACAGAAGGCCAGCACGGACCCTGCCCGGGCTCTCGACGGATCTCCCCGACGTCGCGCCGGCGTCTCCTCGGGGCATCCCCAGGCCCGCCGCAGGGCCTGCGCGGGACCCTCCGCCGCAGGCGGGACGATCGAGGGCCGTGCGCCGCCCCCCGGCGGCCACGGCCCCTCGACCGTTCGTCATCCCCCGCACCGCCGAACGGCATTCCGGCGCGCCAGGTGGCGCGCGTCACGTCACGGACGGTGGTCGGCATCACGCCGCGTAGGGGGTGCACGGCGCAATGCGCGGGCGGGCGCCGGACCCGCGCGGCTAGGACAGCGCGCGGCGAACCTCAGGCGCCACCTCGCTTGCGAACAGCTCCAGTTGCTCGCGCTGAGCCTCCTCGGTGAGCGCATCCACCCCGATGCCGACCACCTCGTTGCCGAACGCCTCGTGGTAGCGGTGGATCTTCTCGATCACCTGCTGCGGGCTGCCGACGAGCGCCGAACCGCGCTCCAGGGCGTCCTCCAGCGACGTGAACGGCGAGTTGTTGTGCCGGCCGGCAGCCGAGTCGAACAGCGCGTTCCAGTACGGGCGGAAGCCCTCGACGGCGTCCTGCGAGCGCTTGGCGACGTACAGTCCGCCGAAGCCCGCGCCCACCCTGGCCCGCGCCGGGTCGTGGCCGTAGTGCTCCCAGCGCTCGCGGTAGTGCTCGACCAGCGCCCGGTACTTCTCCAGCGGGTGGAAGGAGTTGGCGGAGAAGATCGGGTCGCCGTGCCGGGCCGCGAGGTCGGTGGACCGGGTACTGGTCGCGCTGCCGTGCCACACCGGGATCGGGTCCTGGAGCGGGCGCGGCCAGACGGTGGCGTCCGTGAGCGGCGGGCGGGTCGAGCCCTCCCAGGTCACGCCCTCCTCACGCCAGAGCCTGCGCAGCAGGCCGTAGTTCTCGGCGAGCGCCTCCCACTGGCGCTCCTCGGGGAGACCGAACAGCCCGAAGTGACGGGGATCGTTGCCTTTGCCGACGATCAGCTCAAGGCGGCCTCCCGAGAGTTGGTCGAGCATCGCGTAGTCCTCGGCGACCCTGACCGGGTCGAGGACGCTGAGCACCGTCACCGCGGTGAACAGCCGGATGGTGGAGGTGCGGGCGGCGATCGCGCCGAGCAGCAGGGGCGGCGCCGGGGAGAGGAACGGCTCGCCGTGCCGCTCCCCCACGCCGTAGCCGTCGTAGCCGAGTTGCTCGGCGAGGACCGCCTGGTCGATGACGTTGCGCAGCTTCTGTTGTGGGGTGCGTCGGACGCCGGTGACCGGGTCGGGGGCGTTGGCGACGAGGGACGAGACGGTGAACCGCACGGCGGGTCTCCTTGGGCGCTCGGGTCGGACTCGGTCGGACTCGGTCGGACTCGGGTCCGGCTCATTCGGGCACGGGTCGGGCTCGGGTCGGGCACGGGTCGGGCCGGTCCGGGGGCAGGTTGGGCGGAGCCGGAGCCGGGGTGAGCCGTGTGGAGGCCGGGAAGCCGGTGCGTGGTCCGGGGCCGCGGTCTCACGGCTGCACCGGCGGCGTGGCTGACGGGGCGGACGGCGGGCCGCTCGGGGCGGCAGGGCGCGCGGGTGGCGTCAGCGGTCGGTGCTGCGGTGGCGGCGACAACAGCGGCGGGCTGCGGCGACGGTCACGGTCCGGACTGCCATCTCGCCTCCCCCTCGCCTCACCCGCACACGATCCGCCGCGAGCATAGGCACCGGCCGGGAGCGGGGGCAAGGGCCCGCTCCGTCACGGTCGGCTGGCAAGATGTCCGGCATGAGCTACCTCGCCGCCGATGACCGCTATGACTCGATGACCTACCGGAAGGCCGGCCGCAGCGGTGTCCGGCTGCCCGCCGTCTCGCTCGGGCTCTGGCACAACTTCGGTGACGCCCAGCCGCTGGAGGTGCAGCGGGCGGTGCTGCGCCGGGCCTTCGACCGGGGTGTCACCCACTTCGACCTGGCGAACAACTACGGCCCGCCGTACGGCAGCGCCGAGCGCAACTTCGGCTACCTGTTCGCCCAGGACTTCCGGCCGTACCGGGACGAGCTGTTCATCGCCACCAAGGCCGGCTGGGACATGTGGCCCGGCCCGTACGGCAACGGCGGCAGCCGCAAGTACCTGCTGGCCAGCCTCGACCAGTCGCTGGACCGGATGGGGCTGGACTACGTGGACGTCTTCTACTCGCACCGGTACGACCCGGACACCCCGATCGAGGAGACGATGGGGGCGCTCGACAGCGCGGTGCGCTCCGGCAAGGCGCTGTACGCCGCGATCTCCAACTACCCGGCGGAGCAGCACCGGGAGGCGGTGGCGATCCTGCGCGAGCTGGGGACGCCGGTGCTGCTGAACCAGTCGGCGTACTCGATCCTCAACCGGTACGTGGAGGACGCCGGCGTGCTGGACGCGGTGGGCGACACCGGGACCAGCCTGATCGCCTACTCGCCGCTGGCGCAGGGGCTGCTGACCGACCGCTACCTGTCCGGGGAGGTGCCGGCGGGCTCGCGGATGTCGGTCGGGAAGTTCCTCACCGAGGAGGCGCTGACCGGGCAGAAGCTGGAGCAGCTGCGGGCGCTGGCCGAGGTCGCCGAGCGGCGCGGGCAGACGCTGGCGCAGCTGGCGCTGTGCTGGGTGCTGCGGGACCCGCGGGTGGTCTCGGTGATCATCGGCGCGAGCAGCGTGGCCCAGCTGGACCAGAACCTCGACGCGCTGGCCGGCGGGCCGCTGACGGCGGAGGAGCTGGCGGAGATCGACCGGCTGAGCCGCTGAGAGGGCGCGGCGCCTGTGGGCGGGTGGCGGCCGACAGGTGACGGCTGACGATCGACAGATGACAGCTGACAGATTTCGAAATCTGTCAGCTGTCATCTGTCATCCGTCGCTTGTCACCTGTCAGCCGTCGGGCATCAACCGTTTGGCACCGGCCGCTTGATGCCCAGGGCGGGCAGAACCGTTTCTGCAACCCGGTGAGCCTCTTTCAGCAGCGGGTTGCCCGAGAGGATGAAGGTGTCGACGCCCAGCGCCTCGAACTCCTGCAGGCGCTCGATCACCTGGGCCGTCGAGCCGACCACCGCCGTGCCGGGGCCGGGGCGGAACAGGCTCATCCCCGGCCAGAGGTTGGGATAGGCCTCCAGCTCCCGGGCCCGCGCCGGCACCTTGCCGCCGTGCTGGCGGAACTGCCGCTGCCAGCCGACCCCGTCCTCCCCCTTCGCCCCGCCCAGCTGACGCGCGTACGTGGCCTCGCTGGTGACGTCCAGCAGCCGGTCGGCGGCCGCCCAGGCCTCGTCCTCGGTGTCGCGGACGATCAGGTGCAGCCGCAGCCCGATCCGCAGGCTCCGGCCGTGGGCGGCGGCGCGCTCGCGGACGAGGTCCAGCTTCTCCTTGAGCAGGTGCGGCGGCTCGCCCCAGGTCAGGTAGACGTCCACGTGCCGGGCGGCCATCTCGATGCCGGCCGCCGAACTGCCGCCGAACCAGAGCGGGATGCCGCCGGGCTGCACCGGGGCCAGCTCGCGCAGGCTCGCTCCCGCGTCCTTCAGCTCGTAGAACTCTCCCTTGTGGTCGAATACTTCGCCAGCCGTGAGGCGCTTGACGATCGACCAGTACTCTCCGCTGAGCCGGTACCGGTCGTCGTGCTCGACGTCGAGCCCGTACTCGCGCAGCTGCGCGGTCGAGCCGTTCACCACGTTGAAGCGCAGCCGACCGCCGTGCAGGTGGTCGAAGCTGAGCGCCATCTTGGCCAGCAGGGTGGGCGAGACCAGCCCGGGGTGGACGGCCAGCAGCGGCTTGAAGGCCGGGGTGGTGGCGGCCGCGAGTGCGCTGCCGAGCGTCCAGACGTCGTACAGGTCGGTCGCGAGCAGCGCGCCGGTGTAGCCCAACCGCTCGACGCTGCCCGCCAGTTGCTGGAGGTAGCGGAGGTCGACCGGGCGGCGCCCGGCCGGTTCCCAGGGGTAGTGCCCCTCGCGCGGGATGATGTACCAGAGGACTTCGGAGGCCACGGCTCAGACCGCCTTCGCGAGCGCGGCGGCCACCGGGGCCTCCAGCTCGGGGAGGTGGGCGTCGGCGACGGTCAGCGCCCGGTCGACGAAGCCAGCGCCGTGGAAGATGTCCGCGGCCTCCTGCTGCTCGGCGACGAACGCGGCGGTGGCGGGCTCCAGTCGCCAGGGCAGTGCGACCAGCGCGGCCTGCCAGTCGGCGGCCGCGCCGCCCAGCTCCTCGGCGGCGATCGCGGCGGCCTCGGCCGGATGGGCGGCCGCCCAGTCGTCCGCCCGGCGCAGTGCGGTCGCGATCGCGGCGACGACCTCGGGGCGCCCGGTCGCGAAGTCCCGGCGGGTGAAGAACACCGAGCGGTCGGTGATGACGTCGGCGGTGCGGACCAGTTCGCGGAACTCGCCGGTGCGGCGGGCGGCGGCGAGTTCGGCGCCCTGGGCGATCCAGCCGGCGATCTCGCCGTCGCGCAGCCGCCGGGCCTGGTCCTCGCCGGCCGCCGGGCGCACCGGGGTGACGTCGTCGCCGTACGAGAGCCCCTGCGCGTACAGGGCCTTGGCGAGCAGGTGGGTCTGCCAGGAGCCCACGGCGAGGACGACGGTGGCGCCCTTGAGGTCGGCGACCGTCCGCACCGGGCCGGAGTCCAGCACCAGCAGGGCGCCGTGGTCCGGGCGGGGCGCGGAGACCGCCGCGTAGACCAGGTCGTGGCCGGCGGCCTGGGCGGTGATCGGCGGGGTGGAACCGGTGCCGCCGAAGTCGATGACGCCCTCGGCGAGCAGCGTTCCGGTGCGGGTGCCGTCCGTGTAGTGGTGGAAGGCGCCGGTCTCGCCGAGCGGCGCCAGTTCCTCGTCCAGGTAGGGGAGTCGGGCGAGGTAGTAGAGCGAGGGGTTGCTGGCGTGGACGCCGAGGGTGACGGTCATCTGGTCAACTCCGGTGGCGCGGGCTTGGTTTGTCGGATGTCGGAGAAATCGGCGGAATCGCCGGGGAGTTCGGTGGCGCACGGACGTCAGTGGATGCCGGTGGATGCCGGTGGATGCCGGTGGGCGTCGGTGGGCGTCGGTGGAGGTCAGTGGACGCCGAGGTCGGCGAGCAGCCGGCGCCGGAGGTCCGCGAAGGCGGGGTCGGCCGGGTCGCGCGGGCGCTCGACGGTGACGTCTTCGTCCCGGGCGAGCAGGCCGTCGCGCAGCACCACGACCCGGTCGGCGAGCCGTACGGCCTCGTCCACGTCGTGGGTGACCAGCAGCACGGCCGGACGGTGGCGGCGCACCAGGTCGCCGACGAGGTCCTGCATACGCAGCCGGGTGAGCGCGTCGAGGGCGGCGAACGGTTCGTCGAGGAGCAGGAGTCGCGGTTCCCGGACGAGCGCCCGGGCGAGTGCGACGCGCTGCGCCTCACCGCCCGAGAGGGTGGCCGGCCAGGCGTCGGCGTGCCGTTCCAGGCCGACCTCGGCGAGCGCCTTGAGCCCGGTCTCCCGGGTCGCGGTGCCACGTGGCAGGCCGACCGTGACGTTGGCGAGCACCCGTTTGGACGGCACCAGTCGAGGCTCCTGGAACACCACCGTGCGCGCCGGCGGGACGAGCACGGTTCCCTCGTCGGCCCGGTCGAGTGCCCCGAGGATGCGCAGCAGCGTGGTCTTGCCGGTGCCGCTGGCGCCCAGCAGGGCGACGAACTCGCCGCGGACGATGGAGAGGTCGATGCCGTCGAGGACCGCCCTGGTGCCGAACGCCCGGCGCAGACCTCGCAGGTGGACGGCCGGGACGGCCTCCTCGGGCCCTGCGGCGGACGCGGGCGCGGCGGCGGGCGCGGTGGAGGGCGCGGTGGAGGGGGCGAGCGTGGCGGTGCCGGTCGTGTCGGTGGTCATCGGGCCGCTCCCTGGACGGCCTGGCGCCACGGCATGAGCGCGCGTTCCAGGACTCGGACGATGCCGTCGGCGGCGAGGCCGAGCAGCCCGTAGATCAGGATGCAGACGGCGAGGACGTCGGTGCGCGAGTAGTTCTGCGCCTGGGCCATCAGGTATCCGATGCCTTCGGTGGAGTTGATCTCCTCGGCGGCGATCAGGGCGATCACGCTGAGCGTCATCGACAGGCGCAGTCCGGACAGCAGCGAGGGCAGCGCGCCGGGCAGCACGACCGTGCGCACGATCGCCCAGCGGCCGAGGCCGAAGCTGCGCATCGCCTCGACCAGCTTGCGGTCGGTGCTGCGGACTCCGCCCGAGGCGGACACGTACATCGGGAAGCTGGTGGCGACCGCGATCAGTGCCACCTTCGCGGTCTCGGTGATGCCGAACCACACCATGAACAGCGGGACGAGGGCCAGGAACGGGACGGTGCGCAGGATCTGGATCGCGGAGTCGAGCAACTCCTCGCCGAGGCGGGTGAATCCGGTGACCACACCGAGTACCAGTCCGGTGGTCGCGCCGAAGAACAGGCCGAGCCCGGCGCGGGTGAGGGAGACGGACAGGGCGTCGGCCAGCTGGCCATTGCCCCACAACTCCCCCACCGCCTGGGCGACCTGGGCGGGTGAGGCGAGCACGTCCTGGGTCAGCGCGCCGGTGGCGGAGGCGAGCGCCCAGCCGCCGAGCAGGGCGAGCGGACCGATGGTGCGCAGGGTCACGGCGAGCGCACGCGGGCGGGGGCGGGGGCGCCGGCTCTGCGGGGGGACCAGGCCGGCAGCCAGCGCCGCCCGGGTGTCCGCCGGTGTGAACTCCTCGGTTGTGGTGGTCACTTGGTACCGCCTCCGAGCTTGTTGACGTCGATCAGGTACGGCTTGACGTCCACCAGCTGCTTGGTGACCTTCTGGTCGGCGAAGAACCGGGCGACGGTGGCGAAGCGGGCGGTGTCGGCGTCGGAGATGGCGTCGGCCGGGGTGCCCTGCCGGCTGACGTTCACGGCGACGTCCTTCTCGGCGGGGGTGACGGCGGTCGGGCCGGCGTCGGTGAACACGTTGAGGTAGCCGGCCGGGTCGGCCTTCTCCTTCTCGCCGTTCTCGTGCAGGTAGTCGTAGAAGGCCTTCACCACCTCGGGGTGCTTGTCGGCGAAGCCGTTGCGCACCGCCCAGACGGCGTAGTTGTCGGAGCCGACCTCCTGGCCGTTGACGAGGAAGTGGGCTCCGGTGTTGGCGATGGCGGGTGTCGAGAAGGTGTTCCAGGTCGCCCAGGCGTCCACCTGGCCGGAGTTGAAGACGCCGGAGGTCTGGTCGGCGCGCAGGTAGACCCGTTCCACCTTGTCGGCCGGGACGCCGTTCTTCGCGAGCGCCTTGAGCAGCAGGTACTCGCTGGTGCCGCCCTGGGAGACGGCGACCTTCCTGCCGACCAGGTCCTGGACGGTCTTGACGGGCGAGTCGTTCTTCACCAGGATCCCCTCGCCGACGCCGTCGGGCGCGGTCTGGGCGAACAGCTTGAAGCCGGGCTTCTGGGCGAGTGCGGCGAGGGCCGAGGTGATCGAGCCCTGGGCGACGTCCAGTTGGTCGGCGGAGAGGGCCTGGGCGGCGGGGGCGAAGGGGCCGGCACTGCCCGTCCAGGCGACCTTGGCATGGACGGCGGCCAGGGCCTGGTCCAGCGAGCCGTCCTTCTTGCCGCGGGCGAGGAAGCCGTTGTTGCCGGGGTCGGGCAGCCGGAGCACGACGTCGGCGCTGCCGTCGGTCCCGCCCCCGGCGGAGGCCTTGGCCCCGTCGGCGGACGAGCCGCAGGCGGCCAGGGCGGTGGAGGCGAGCAGCGCGGTAGCGGCGAGGGCGAGGCGGGGGGTCTTCACGGGGATTCTCCAGGTGAGTGACAGATGGCAGCGGACAGATGACAGCTGACAACTTTCGAAATCTGTTAGCTGAACGCTGTCAGCTGAAGTCTGTGATCTGGACGCCGCCGACACCGACACCGGCACCCTCGCCGGCACCCCCGCCCGCGCCCCTGCCCCTGCCCCCGCCCCCGCCCGCTCCCGCTCCCGCTCCCGAACGTCGCACCCGCAGCAGCTCGCGGGCCGCGCGGAGCGGCTCCGGGTCGACCCATGCCTGCACGTCCACCGGCGCGGCGAGGAACCCCTGCTCCCTGAGGAATCGTTCCTGCAGCGCCAGCAGCTCCAGCCGCTCCCCCGACAGGTCCAGGTGCAAGGTCCGGTGGCTGCCCGGCGCATAGGCCCCGGCGACGCCCTCGGTCCCCGCGCCGGTCTCGGCCCGCAGGATCCGGACCACCTCCTCCGGGTGCTCCGCCGCCCAGTCGGCGGACTCCAGCAGCACCGCGAGGAAGCGGGCGACCAGTTCGGGCTGTTCGTCCAGCAGCCGCTGGTGGACGGTGATCGGCCGGGGCGTACCGTTGTTGACCCGGCTCCGGCGGTCGGGCGCCGCGTCCAGTTCCACGGCCACCTCCGCACCGATCCGGCGGGCCGCCTCGACGGCGAGCGCCCCCTTCACGTACACGGCGTCCACCGTGCCGTCCCGCAGTGCGGCCAGTTCGGCGGACCACTGCCCGCCGCCGGGGATCCCGGGGACGTCCACCGGTTCGGCGTCCGCCAGGGTGAGGCCCGCGAGCCCGAGGGCGCCGCGGAAGCCGGCCAGCGCCATGGCCCGCCAGAAGTCGATGCCGATGTCATGATGTGGGACCGCCAGCCGCAGCCCGCGCAGCTGCTCCGGCCCGGTGATGCCGCTGCCGGCCCGGACCAGCACGACCTGGCGCTCCTCGATCCAGGTGAGGCCGATCAGCCTGGTCGCCTCGCCGCGCGAACGGGCCCACAGCGCGGGGACGTTGCCGCCCTCCCGGAACAGTCCGGTCAGCGCGTGGGTGTAGTGGTGGTCTGCGGCCACCTCGGGCGGAGCGTCCTGCAGCGAGCGGACGGCGATGCCGTCGGCGGCGAACTCGCGGGCGAGCCAGCCCTGGTCGGCGGCGATCCCGGTCGCGGTGGGCACCGGGCACCGGGTGAACCAGAGGGTGTCGGGTAGCGCGGATGGGTTCTGGATACGACTGGACAACGGAGTTGGTCCTCTACGGGGGCTCCGGCGACGGCCGGAGGAGGTCGGGATCGATCACCGCACGATGACCCAGGAGGCCTGGTGCGCAGTGGAGTTGTACGCCGCGATGCAGGACGGGCCGGGCGTTGAGAGGTCGGTCAGCGACAACACGCACGGGAGGGGAGACACCGGTGGGACGTCACGGTGCTTCTCCTTCCGTGGAGTCGGGGTGGGCGCCGCCCGGGCCGAGTGGCCGTCCGGCGCGACACGAGGAGCGTTCCACGGCGGGCGAGCCGGAAGCAAGCTTTTGCCACATGGTGGGATCAGTTGTTCATCAATGCCATTCCATTGCAACGTCATCGACACATTCCCGCAGCACTGGCTGCCCTACGCTGAGACCCCGCCTCCGGCCGCCCGTCCGGAGTTCCTACCGAAACGCGAGGTGCCATGGCCGCGGCCGCCACCGCCGTCCCGAGTCCGCCGGCCGGTGCGCAGGCCGTCCAGCGCGCGCTCGGACTGCTGCACTGCTTCCACGACAACGGCCCCGACCTGAGAGGGTGTTCGATACCGTTTTAGGCTGCCGCGCGCGGTTTCGGGCGGAGGTATTGCCCGGTTCTGTCCGGGCTGGCGGTCAGGCGGCTGGTCATGGAGTTCACCATGGCCCAGTGGATCATCGAGCGTGACCGGTCCGGCAGTTCCTCGTAGTCTCGGTGGAGCCGCCGGTACCGGGACATGATCCCGAAGGTCTGCTCCACGCGCCAGCGGATCGGCTGGACGACGAAGCCCTTCTGCTCCTTGTCCCGGGTGACGACCTCGACGTCGATGGCGAGTGCGGCGCCGTGCTTGACGACGGCGTTGTTGTAGCCGGCGTCCACCCATGCCTTGGTCACCGTGGGCCACTGGACGGCGAGGGCGTCCAGGATCTGCTTGCCGCCGGCGGAGTCCTGGACGCCGGCGGCGGTGACGATCAGGACCAGGAGCAGGCCGAGGGTGTCGGTGGCGATGTGGCGCTTGCGGCCCTTGACTCGCTTGCCGCCGTCGTATCCCTGGCTGTCGGCCGGTGCGTTGGGTGAGGCCTTCACCGACTGGGCGTCGATGATCGCCGCTGTCGGCAGGATCCGGCGGCCTTTCTTCGCCCGCAGCTGGTCACGGAGCGTGTCGTGGATCTGCTCGGTGGTGCCGTCGCGTTCCCACTCCTTGAAGTAGCCGTAGACGGTGGTGTGGGGCGGGAAGTCGTGCGGCAGGTAGCGCCACGCGATCCCGGTCCGCGCGACGTAGAGGATCGCGTTCACCACCTCCCGCAGCCCGGTCGTGGGCTCACGGCCTTCGGCGCGGGTGCGTCGCCACTCCAGCAGCATGGGCTCGATGAGCTCCCACTGATCGTCTTTCAGGTCCGAGGGATACCGGCGTCGTTCCGTCACGGTTGATGAATATCGCGGACACGGACCCGGCCGCCACGAGATCCTGGAACCGAGTCCGTCTCACGTGAGTCAAAGCCGGACAGTTGGGGGGAATCCCCTATCGAACGCCCTCTGAGTGCCTCGGACCTGGCCCGCCGGATGGGCCTGTCGGTCTCCACCGCGCACCGGCTGGCCCGCACGCTGGTCAGCGCCGGGTTCCTGGAGCAGGACGAGCAGACCGTCCGCTACCGGCTCGGTCCGGCCGTCGCCGAACTCGGCCAGCTCACCTTCCACCAGCGCGGGCTGCACCTCGCCGGACCCGAGCTGGAACTGCTGTCCAGGCGCACCAAGGCGACGGCCGACCTGGCCATCCGCAGCGGCGCCCACGCGGTGATCCTGGTCGGCGGCTCGGTCCGCCCGGACACCGGACTGGGCCTGCGCCGCCCGCTGCACTCCACGGCGCTCGGCAAGGTCCTGCTGGCCTGGCCCCGCCCGGGTGAGACGGCACCGTCGCCACTCGGCCCGCTGCCCTCCTTCACCGACCGAACGATCACCGAACCAGCCGCCCTGAGCGAGGAGTTGGCGAAGGTGCGGACGGCCGGCCACGCGCTCAACGACGGCGAGTCGGCGGCCGGGGTGCGAACCGTGGCCGTACCCGTCCTGGACCGCGCCGGACAGGCGCGGTTCGCCCTGGCGGTCCGCTCGACGCCCGCGCACCTCACCGACGACCGGCTGGACTGGTTCCTCGGCCACGCCCGCGGCTGCGCCGACGCCCTCGCCGTCCTCCTCCTGCCGCCGGACCAACGCCCCTGACGGTCCGCCGGAACACGACGGGCCGAAGCACGACGAACCACACGACAACCCGGAACACGACAACCCGGAACGCGGAGAACCGGAACACGGAGAAGCAGCGGACCGCCCGTCCACGTCCGGGACGAGCGGTCCGCTGCCGGACCGAACGGTGGCCGCCCGCCGTCAGACCGCGGCCGGGGTGTACTTGTAGCCGACCCGGCGGACCGTCACGATGGTGTCCCGGTAGGCCGGTCCGAGCTTGCGGCGCAGCCGGGCGACGTGCACGTCGACCGTCCGCCCGTCCCCGACGTGGCCGTAGCCCCAGACCGCGGAGACCAGGTGGTCCCGGGTGTGCACCCGCTGCGGGTGCTCGGTGAGGTGGGCCAGCAGCTCGAACTCCAGGTACGTGAGGTCGAGCAGCCGCCCGTCGACGTAGGCGTTGCGCCGCTCGGTGTCGACGGCGATACCGCGACCCGCCGGGCGGACCTGACGGACCCCCGAGGCGGTGTAGGCGACGGAACCCGCGTGGGCCCCGGGGGCACCGTGGCCCCCGGAGGCGGTGATCCCGGCAGCGGCAGGACCGCCCGGCAGGCCGGCCGTCCCCGGGCCTGCGGCCCCCGCCGTCAGGCTCTCGGCCGGCACCAGCACCAGGTAGCCGACCAGCGGGCTGCCGTTCGCGCCGCCGGTCTGCGTGCCGTACTGCGCCAGCAGTCCCTGCGGCAGCACGCCCTGCGGCAGGGTGGCGACGACGGCCGCCCCCTCCGGCAGCGCGGCGAGCAGCGCCTGGGGCACCTGCGGGGCCACCGCGCCCGGCTGGGCGGCAGCGGGGGCCGGGACGGCCGCCGGACGAACCGGACCGGCATGGGTCGGCCCGGCGTGGGGCGCACGGGCCGGACCGACATGGGGCACACGGGCCGCCGCCCCGGGCCAGCGGTCGGACACCGGCGCCGGGGAGACGGACGGCCCCGCCGCCCCGGACACGCCGGGACCGACCGGCACGGTGACGGGAACGGTGGCGGGAACGGGAACGGCGGAGACCGGAGGGACGGAGCGGACCGCGCGCAGGTGCGGGGTCGCGGTGGGCAGGGGCAGGGTGGCCGTGGAGGAAGAAGACATGGTGTGCCGCTCATTTCGCGCGTGACGGACGGGGTGGAGTCGTCTGCGCGTCGACCGGGCGTACTACCTGGGCTGGACCGGGTCGAACCGGGTCAGCGGGCGGCGGGCCGGGACGCGCTGGGCGAGCCGGGACACGTCTGATCGAACAGGTGCGGCTGCCGGGACGGCCAGAACGGCTCGAGGTCGGGGCGACCCCGTCGGCCGTCCGCGGCACGGCTCCCGCACCGGTTCCACCGCCCGGTCCGTCCTCCCGCGCGCATCGCGGGGGCCGACCCGGTCGTTCGGGTACGGCCGACGAGGCCGGGGGCGGTGCTGGGGCAGACGATGTTCACTGGTGCTCTCTCCGCTGGGCGGGTCCGGTTGGTCGGCCGCGGGCACGCCGGACGGGCGGTCCGCTACGGCCTGGTCGACGGTTTCGGCGGTGCGTCGGGCGGTGGGCCGGATGGGCCGTCAGCGCCGGGGACGTACCGGGAAGGTCAGGCCGGTCAGCGACAACACGCGCTGCAGATCAGCGCGTGGTCGATGTAGCGGCGGACGGTGAGCGCCGGATCGGCGGGACCGGGCACGGCGGTGCCGGACACGGAGGCACCGGGCATGAGGAAGCCGGGCATGAGGGTGCCGGACATCGGGGAGCCGGGCGCGGCGGTGATGATGCGTCGTCGGCCGACGGTCATCCTGCTGCCCTCCCCCTTCGTTCTCCACCCGGCGGCGCGCACCGCTGCCGGTGCCCGCCGACGATGCCTCGCCGGTTCGTCGAAGGCCGTCCGCCGGTCGCAACGCCCGTGTGAACGTGGCGTTTCCGGCACTCCCGACAGCACGGCCGGGCGGCCCTCGTCCACAGAGCCTTCCACGGCCGGGCCGGTCTAGGCAACCTTCCGCACAGTGATCGTCCGGGATGTGGACGGTTGAATGAGACGGCGCGCGGAACGCGCAGGTCGGCGCGTCCACCTGCCGAGTCGTCGCACGGCGGAACGACGGCCGGCTCGCGGCCTTCGTCGGGTCGGTACCGAACCGCGCCGGGCCGTACCGGAGCCGAACCGAATCGAACCAAGAACCGAGCGGGCCATAGAGGAGCCGGGCCGGGCGGGTCAGGATCCGGACCGGCGCCGAGCCGCCCTCAGGCGCCGACCGTGGCGCGGCGGTGTCTGAGGGACGCGACGTGCTCGACCAGCGCGACGAGGAGGTCCTTGCCGTCCTGCCGCACCCGCGCGTCGCAGAGCAGCACCGGAACGTCCCGGTCGAGGTCGAGCGCCTCGCGGACCTCGTCCGGCGCGAACCGTTCGGTGCCCTCGAAGCAGTTCACCGCGACCAGGAACGGGATGCCGCGCTGCTCGAAGAAGTCCACCGACGGGAAGCAGTCGGCCAGCCGCCGGGTGTCCGCGAGCACCAGGGCGCCGAGCGCGCCGCGGGCCAACTCGTCCCAGACGAACCAGAACCGGTCCTGCCCGGGCGTGCCGAACAGGTAGAGCGCGAGCCCCGGCCGCAGGTCGATCCGGCCGAAGTCCATCGCCACGGTGGTGGTGCGCTTCGTCTCCACCCCCGAGGTGTCGTCCACCGGGCGGCCCAGCTCGCTGAGCTCCTCCTCGGTGCGCAGCGGCCGGATCTCGCTGACCGAGCCGACCAGGGTCGTCTTGCCGGCGCCGAAGCCGCCCGCGACGAGGATCTTCACCGCGACGGCCGGACCGCCGCGCCAGCGCGGGTCGTTGACGTTCGCCGGATGGGGAGCGGTGTCGTCCCGGTACGGCTCGGTGGCGACCGGCTGGGGGTGGGGGTCAGAGCGCACGGAGTCCATTGATCACGTCTCGCAGCAGGCGCTCGTCCGGCAGCTCGGCGAGCGGAACGGGTCGGGTGACGCTGATCAGTTCGGCGTCGTAGAGGTCGCCGAGCAGTACCCGCACCACACTGACCGGCAGGTCGGTGTAGGAGCCGAGCTCGGCGACGGAGAGCGGCTCGCGGCGGCACAGGGTGAGCAGCGTCTGGTGCTCCGGGTCGAGGACGTGCGCGGGCACGGCCCCCGCGACCGGCCCGGGATCGACGGCGGTGACCAGCGAGATCAGGTCGAACAGCCCCTCCTCGACCGGCCGGGTGCGGCCGCGGGTCATCGAGTAGAGCCGCACCACCGGGCCGGCCTCGTCGTCGAACCAGCGGTCGTCGACCGGGGTTCGCGGCCGGAACAGGTCGACGTCGGGCCCGTCCGGGTCCGCCTGCCCGTCCCCCGCCACGCCCTCCGGACCGCCAGGACCGGCCGGACCCCCCGAACCCCCCGAGCCGCCCGGATCGTCGGCACCGGCAGAACCGCCGACGCCGGACGGCCCGGCCGTGCCCACCGGCACCTGGGGGCCGTCCGGCGTCTCGGGGCCGTCCGGCACATCCGCGTTCGGATCCGCCATCGGACCGCTCATCTCACCGGCGGGGCGGTTTCGGTGCGCGGTTCGGCGGCCATGTGCTCGCCGACCCGCTTGACCAGCAGCGCCATCTCGTACGCGATCTGGCCGATGTCCGCCTCGGCCTCGCTCAGCACGGCCAGGCAGCTGCCGTCGCCGGCGGCCGTGATGAAGAGGAAGGCCTCGTCCAGCTCGATCATGGTCTGCCGGACGCCACCGACCTTGAAGTGCCCCCCGGCGCCCTTCGCCAGGCTGTGGAACCCGGCGGCGACGGCGGCCAGGTGCTCGGCGTCCTCGCGGCCGAGGTCGCGGGAGGCACCGGTGGCCAGGCCGTCGTTGGAGAGGATCACCGCGTGCCGCAGGGCCGCGACGCGCCCCACCAGGTCGTCCAGGAGCCAGTTGAGGTCCCCGGACGACTGCATCGACGTGGTCATGAATCAGTTCCTTCCGCTGGAGCGGGTGGTGCGTGTGGAGCGGGTTGAGCAGGTGGTGCGGGTTGAGCAGGTGGAGCGGGTGGTGCGGGTGGAGCAGGTACGACAGGTGGTTCGGGTACGGCGGGTGGCGCGGGCGCACCGGTGTCCGGGCTCCGGCGGACCGGCTGCCCGGGCGGCACCCGACGCGCGAGCGGCGCCCGGCCGGTGTCCTGGAGCGCGGGCAGCGCCGCCGGGGCGGGCGCCGGGCCGATCGCCCGCCGGGACCGGTCCGGCGGCTGCCGGACCGGAACGGCGGTGGACCGTCCCTCCGTCCGTCCGGGACGATCGTCGGGCGTGCCGGGACGATCCGTCAACGGAGCACCGGGGCGGTCCGTCGGCGCACCGGTGCGGCCCGTGGACGCGCCGGTGGACGCACCCGTGCGGTCCGCCGGAGCCGTCGTGCCCCGCCCCTTGGTGAAGCCGCGCTGGAACGAGGCGAAGGTGGCCCGGGCCTCCTCGGGCGAGCGCTCCCTGGCCTCGCGGGTCTCCCCACCGTCGGTTTCGGCCCCGTTGCGGAACCGTTCCTTCAGCTGTTCCGTGAGCTGGTCCCTGAGCTGCGGCGCCAGGTTCGCCTGCCGGACCCGCCGGGGCAGGCCACCCGCCGTCCGGAGCGGAGCGGCGTCCGCGACGGGAGCGGGAGCGGGAGCGGGAGCGTCGTCGGTCCGCCCGACGGGGCCGGTGGCCCCGTCGCCGTCCGCGTCCACCGCCGGACCGACCCCGGCCGCACCGGCCGCACCGGCAGCCCCGGCCGCACCGGCAGCACCGGCAGCCGCGACGGCCGCCTCGGCCGCGGCCACCACGACGTCCTCCCGCCGGTGACGCCCCGTCCCCGGTGCGTCCTCGGTGTCCGCCGCGAGGGCGGGGACCAGCACCGGCCCGCCCCTGCTCCGGGAGGCCCGGCGCGGCAGCCCGCCCGGCGTACGGCCCGCGTCGGGCGCGGAGGGCCTCGGCCCGCCCGTCGTCCCGCGGTGCTTGCCGGCCAGGCCATCCGCGCCGCCGTCGGCGCCGGCTCCCGTGCGGCCTCCGGCAGCCGTACCGGCCCCGGCACCGCCGGACCCGAGCGTGGCCGCCGACGGGGTGGTTCCCCCCGACCCCGGCACCGCGACCAGGTCCCGCTGCCCGCGCCGGCCGCCCGCCGCGGACCGCTGTCCGGCCGCACCCGGCTCCGGCATCCCGTCCGGAGCCTCCGCGAGCAGCTCGCGCGGGATCAGCACCACCGCCGTCGTCCCGCCGTACGGGGACGGCCGCAGGTGCACCCGGATGCCGTGCCGCCGGGCCAGCCGGCTGACCACGAACAGGCCCAGCCGGTCGGTGTCGGCGAGGTCGAACTCCTGCTCCACGGCGAGGCGTTCGTTGATCTCGGCGAGCAGCTGCTCGCTCAGCCCGAGGCCGCGGTCGTCGATCTCCAGCGCGAAGCCGTGCGCCACCACCTCGCCCTGGACGGTGACCTGGGTGCTCGGCGGGGAGAACACCGCGGCGTTCTCGACGAGTTCGGCGACCAGGTGGGTGACGTCCGCGACGGCGCTGCCGAGCAGGCCGGTGCCGGGGAACGGCCGGACGATCACCCGGGCGTAGTCCTCGACCTCGCCGACCGCCGCCCGGACCACGTCCACCATCCGGACCGGCTTGCGCCAGGCGCGCCCGGGCGAGCCGCCGGCGAGGATGATCAGGCCCTCGGCGTGCCGGCGCATGCGGGTGGTGAGGTGGTCGACCTTGAAGAGGTCCTCCAGCTCCGCCGGGTTCTCGGTGCGACGCTCCATGGTGTCGAGCAGGGTGAGCTGGCGGTGCAGCAGCACCTGGCTGCGCCGGGCCAGGTTGACGAACACCGCCGAGACCCCGCGCCGCAGTTCGGCCTGTTCGACGGCGGCCTCGACGGCGGCCCGCTGCACCGCGTTGAAGGCCTGGCCGACCTGGCCGATCTCGGAGTCCCCGAAGTGCAGCTCGGGGGCTTCGGTGGCCACGTCCACCGGCTCGCCGCGGCGCAGCCGCAGCATGACGGACGGCAGCCGGGTGCCGGCCAGCTCGTCGGCCGCGTTGCGCAGGCCGATCAGCTGCCGGGCCAGGCCCCGGCCGATCCGGAACGAGATCATGATCGACAGCACCACGGCGACCAGGCCGATGGCGCCGGCGATGCCGCCGCGCCACAGCAGTCCGATCGAGGCGGACCGCGCGCGCTCGTCCAGCCCGGCGGAGATCCGGCTGTTGATCGAGGCGAGGTCGCCGAGCGCCCGGTCGGCGGTCTCCCGCCAGGAGTCGCTGTTGAGCGCCTGCGCCACCCGGTCGGGGCCGCCGGCGCCGACGAAGTCCGCCTCGGCGCGGGCGAGCGCGCCCCAGGCCTCGCCGCCGCGCAGCGCGATGTAGTCGGACTGGTCGGCGGGGTCCAGCTCGGCGACGTAGACGGTGAACAGCGCCTGCTGGTTGTGCAGGGCGTCCAGGGCGGCCTGGTACTGCTCGGCGGTGGGCTTGGCGGCTCCGGTGCGCAGGCCCTCCATCGCCGCGTCCTCCTGCGACAGGTACTCGCGGGCGCGCACCAGCTCGATCAGGATGGTGCCCTGGCGGGGGAGCTGGCCGCTCTGCCGGGCGACGTAGGCGGACCGGAAGCCGAACACCGGCTTGACCAGGTCGCTGTACTGGCCCAGCGCGAACTCCCAGTTCAGCGCGGAGCGGCCGACCTGGGCGCGCAGCGGTCCGAGCTGGTCGGCGGCGGCGATGATCTGCACGAAGCGGCCGCGCTGGGGGGCGGAGAGCTTGCCCGCGGAGCCGTCCTTCTTCTGCCGCAGCACCGCCAGGCTGCGGTCGGTGGCGGCCTTGGCCTGTTCGTAGGCCTCCCTGGCGACCGGCGAGCGCGGGTCCGCCAGCCGCTGGACGGCGGCGCGGCGCTCGTTCTGCAGGTCGCCGGTGTACTGGTCGACCGGGCCCTCGAACTCCTTGTACGTACGGCTGATGCCGAGCTGGCTCCAGACGTCCCCGGTGGTGGCGATCGTCGCGTACGCCCACAGGGCGGCGAGCGCGATGATGGGCACCAGGAGCAGCGCGATGATCTTCGCGCGGATCGAGCTGCTGCGCAGACGCATGGAGTCCTCGGTCGGGGATGGCCAGGCGTGGACGGGGAGCGGTGGGGTGGTGTGGGGGCCGGGCCGGACCGCGGCGTGGGGCGGCATGGAGGTGCTGAGGGAAAGGTAGGAGGAGGGTTCCCGGCCACAGGTCTGCGAGACTCTACTACGCCGTCACCACTCCTTCGAGAGGCGGTGACGCCCTCCGGTGCCCGGACGGCGGGGTTGACAGCGGGCCCGTATCCTCCCCGGTTCCTCCCCCGTACCCTCCGCGATTCCTCCCCCGCTCCTCCCCGTGGACGGCACCACCCGGGGCGACCCGTGCCGATCTCGTCGCGTCACCGTCACAACCCTGGGCAGTGCCGGGACGATCCGATAGTTTCGGCCCACCCCGTACCACCGGCACCGAACTGGGGAGGACCGTGCGCGAGTTCACCACTCCCGCCCCGGCCGCGTCCGAGGCCACCGGAGGACTCGCCGACTCCCTCTACGACACCGCCGAGCGCACCCCCGACCTGGTCCAGCTGTCCCGGCGGGCCGAGGACGGCCAGTGGCAGGACGTCACCGCCCGGGAGTTCCGGGCTCAGGTGCTCGCCCTGGCCAAGGGCCTGCTCACCCATGGCGTGCGCTACGGCGACCGGGTCGCCCTGATGTCCCGCACCCGCTACGAGTGGACACTGTTCGACTACGCACTCTGGTCGATCGGCGCGATCACCGTCCCCGTCTACCCCACCGCCGCCGCCGAACAGGTGCGCTGGATCCTCGCCGAGACCCAGGCGGTGGCCTGCCTGGTCGAGGACGAGGACGCCGCGATGACGGTCGGCGCGGTCTGCGACGCGCTGCCCGACCTCACCGGAATCTGGCAGCTGGACCGCGACTGCGTCGCCGCGATCACCGAGGACGGCCGCGGCGTGCCCGACGCCCTGGTGCACCGCCAGCGCCTCGGCGTCGCCGCCGAGAACATCGCCACGGTCGTCTACACCTCGGGCACCACCGGCCGCCCCAAGGGCTGCCTGATCACCCACGCCAACCTGGCCGCCGAGGCCGACGCCCTGCTCGCCGGCTGGGGGGACGTGCTGCGCGACACCGGCGACGGCCGTCCCGCCACCCTGCTGTTCCTGCCGCTCGCGCACGTCTACGGACGGGCCGTGCAGATCGCGGCGATCCGCGGGGGCTTCCGGATCGGGCACGTCCCGGAGGTCTCCACCGACGCGCTGCTGCCCGCGCTGGAGACCTTCCGCCCGACCTTCCTGCACGCCGTCCCGTACGTCTTCGAGAAGATCTTCCGGCAGGCCCGGCGGGCCGCCGAGGACGCCGGACGCGGCGAACTCTTCGAACAGGCGCGGCAGGTGGCCGTCGACTGGGCCTCCGCTCGGGAGCAGAAGGCGTTCGGCCGCGGCCCCGGCCCGGGCGCGGCCCTGCGGCTGCGTCACCTCGCGTACGAGCGGACGGTCTACCCGAAACTGCGGGCGGTGCTCGGCGGCCGGGTGCGCAGCGTGATGTGCGGGGGCTCCACGCTCCGGCGCGAGCTGGGCCTGTTCTTCACCGGCGCCGGCCTCCAGCTGTACGAGGGCTACGGGCTGACCGAGACCACCGCCGCGATCACCGGCAACCCGGTCGACCGGCAGAAGCTCGGCACGGTCGGGCAGCCGGTGCCGGGCGCCTCGGTGGCGATCGCCGACGACGGCGAGGTGTGGGTGCGCGGCGGCTCGGTCTTCGGCGGCTACCTCAACCATCCGCGCTGTACGGCCGAGTCCCTGGTCGACGGCTGGTTCGCGACCGGCGACCTGGGCCGGCTGGACGAGGACGGCTATCTCAGCATCACCGGCCGCAAGAAGGACCTCATCGTCACCAGCAGTGGCAAGAACCTGGCCCCGGCGGCCCTGGAGGAGCGGGTCGAGGCGCACCCGCTGGTCTCCCAGTGCCTGGTGGTGGGCGACGACCGGCCGTACGTGGCGGCGCTGATCACGCTCGACCCGGCGGCGCTGGCGCACTGGCTGAAGAGGCGCGGGCGGGAGCAGCGGGACCCCTGGGCGGTGCTCGCGGACGAGGACCTGCACGGGGAGGTCCAGCGTGCGGTGGCGGCCGCGAACACGGCGGTCTCACGGGCCGAGTCGATCCGCGCGTTCCGGTTGCTGCCACGGGAGTTCAGCGAGGAGCAGGGGCTGCTGACCCCCTCGCTCAAGCTGCGGCGGGCGGCGATCGCCGAGTACTACGCGGCGGACATCGAGGAGCTGTATCTGTCCTGAACCGGCCTGCCCGCCCGAACCTGACGTGTCCGCAGGGTCTCTGACGTACCGTCTTGCCCCTTGTGTTACGGGCGTGGTGGCCGAACGGAGGTCACCGGGTTCATCCGCTGTTCCCTTGACGGCCCCATTGGTCTAGTCCATTGTTGCGACACGTTCCCGAGTTCCACGGTCCGATTCCGCTCACGCCCTCCCCACGGGCGTGCCCCCACCTGCTGGAGTCCCCACGTGTCGATGTCCATGCGCCTGTCCGCGCTGGCCGCCTCGGTCGCGCTGCTCACCGGCCTCACTGTGCCGGCGGCATCCGCCGGCGCTCCCCCGGCCGGCGGTCCGAGCACGCGGACCGCGCCGAGCGCGCAGACCACACAGGCCACACCGGCCACACAGGCCGCGCCGATCACACCGGCCACACAGACCGCACAGACCGCACAGAGCGTCAACCTCGCCACCAACCCCGGATTCGAGGCACCCTCCCCCGACCTCGCCGACTGGGGCAGCATCCCCGGCTGGACCTGTACCGGCGGACCGGCCGAGGCGACCGTCACCGCCACCGCCCCGCACACCGGTGCCTCGGCGCTGACCGTCACCCCGGCGAACGCCGACTCCACCGGCGAGTGCGCGCAGACCGTCGCGGTCCGGCCCGGCACCACGTACACCGCCTCCGCGTGGGTGCGCGGCGACTTCGTCCACCTGGGCGCCACCGGCACCGGCAAGGACGTCGCGCCCGCCTGGGCGGAGACCACCGGCGGCGGCTGGCAGCGGCTGAGCACCCGGTTCACCACCGGCCCGAACGCGCACAGCGTCCGGCTGTACGTGCACGGCTGGTACCAGCAGGGCCCCTTCTCGGTGGACGACGTCCGGGTGGACGGCCCCGCGCCCGCCCCGGCCGTCGCCGCGGGCTCCGTCCCCACCGACGACAAGGTCGTCTTCTTCACCGTGGACGACGGCTGGCAGCGCACGCCCGAGGCGGAGCGGTTCATCGCCGACCACCGGTTGCCGATCACCGCCTTCCCGCTGCCGATGCCGGCCGCCGCCGACCCGGCCTTCTTCCAGCGGGTCACCGCCGTGCCCGGCTCCTCGGTCCAGGACCACAGCGTCTCCCACGCCGACCTCAGCAAGCTCCCGCTGGAACAGCAGCAGGTGGAGATCTGCGACGCCCGGGACGCCATGACCCGCCTCTTCGGCACCGCGCCGACGTTCTTCCGCCCGCCGTTCTTCGCCTGGAACGCCGACACCCTCCAGGCCGCCGCCAACTGCGGCATCCGCACCGTGCTCACCGCCGACGCGGACTTCAGCTGGGGTGCTTCCAACATCTGGCACCCGGGCCTGCTGCAGCCGGGCGACGTCGTCCTGATGCACTGGACCGACACCCTCGCCGCCGACCTCCAGCGCGCCCTCGCCGCCGCCGACGCCGCCGGGCTCAAGCCGGCCGGCCTGGTCGACTACCTGCGCTGAGGGGCACCGCCGTGCCACCGCCTCCGCGGAGGCGGCGGCACGGCGGGTTCGGGGCCCAGCGGATGTACGGCCGCGGCGGATGTACGGCCGCAGCGGATGTACGGCCGCGGCGGCGTCGAGGTCCACGAGGCGTCCCACGGCGGTCCCGGTTTCCCTCTCGGGCGGTGATCGTGCGCTCGTTGACAGCGTGTCCGCGGCCTGGCTCTAATGGGGGCGTGCAGCGCGGCGTCGGCCAAAGAGCAGTGGGCCGGCCGACAGCCGAGCGGGCACCTTTCCCGAAGGGCCGATGCGCGATGAGCACTCTCTCCGCTTCCCTGATCTGACGCCAGGCGGCCACCGCGGTACCCGCGGGCGCGAACCGCATCCGGTGTTCCGCGACGTGTGTTCCGTGTTCCGTGTTCCGAGTCCTGTGCCCCGCGCCCTGGGTCCGATGTCCCACGACGGACGTCGCCGGTGGCGCGGCCGGCCGCGCCACCGGCTCGGGCACCGCACCGACACCGCGTGTGGCCGCACCCCCCTTTCCTCTCTGGAGATCCATCACACACGCATGCCCATGTCCTTCAATCTGAACGTCATCGAGGAGTTCCGCGCCAACGGCGGGCGGGTCGGCGGCCCGTTCGAGGGCGGCGACCTGTTGTTGCTGACCACCACCGGAGCCCGCTCCGGGCGGCCGCACACCGTGCCGCTCGGGTACGTCCGGGCGGAGGGACTGCTCCTGGTCGTCGCCTCGGCCGGCGGTGCTCCGGAACACCCCCAGTGGTACCGCAACCTCCTCGCCCACCCGGTGGTCCGGGTCGAAGTCGGCGCCGAGGCCTTCGACACCGTCGCCGTACCCGCCGAAGGCGACCGCCGGGAGCGGCTGTTCGCCGCCGTCGTCCGGAAGGCCCCGGGCTACGGGGACTACCAGGCGCGCACCGAGCGGGAGTTGCCGGTCGTCGTCCTGGAGCGCCCCGAACCGCCCGCCGACGAACCGACCCCGGCCGCCGCCCCGGCCGTGCGCAGCCTCGCCGACAAGCTGGTGGAAACGCACACCTGGCTGCGCGCGCAGCTGCGCCACGTACGGGAGGAGACGCACGCCCACGTCCCGGGCCGACCGGCCACGCTCGGGCTGCAGCTGCGCCGGCACTGCCTGGCCTTCTGCGACGGACTGACGCACCACCACACCGGCGAGGACGCGGCCGTCTTCCCCGCGCTCGCGCGCAGCCATCCGGAGCTGGGCGACGTCCTGGCGCGGCTCGGCGAACAGCACCGGGCCATCGGCGGGATCAAGGAGGAACTGGTGGCCCTGCTCACCGGGATCGCGGTCACCGAGCCGGAGCAGCTCCGGACGGAACTGGACCGGATCTCCGCCGAGTTGGAGGCCCACCTGGACTTCGAGGAGGCGGAACTGCTACCGGTCCTCTCCGGCATCCCCTTCCCGCCGCCCGCATCCGCGACGCGCGGACCGGCGCCCGGCCCAGTGTCCGGACCGGCGCCCGGCCCAGTACCCGGCCCGGCGCCTTCCGGCAGCTGAAACGGCGTTGCCGCCGCCCCCTCCCGAGTCGTGGGAGGGGACGGCGGCTCCGGTACGGCCCGCGCGCCGGGGCGGTCCGTTGCGGTGGTCCTTACAGCGCCGAGAAGACCGGCAGGTAGCCACCGGAGTGGCCGGACGCCTTCGGGTGGTAGCTCTCGTCGACCGGCAGGGTGGTGCTGTTCAGCCAGGTGGTCTGCGAGCCGCAGATCTCGTGCTCGGTGAAGATGCTGCGGACGTCACCGAACGCGAAGCCGGCGTTGGCGGCCCGCTTGGCGAGGACGCCGTCGAGGGTGTCGGCGGCACCGTTGATCGCGGCGCGCTTGGTGTCGCTGATGCCGAAGATGCAGCTGCCGCCGATCTTGTAGAAGTGCGGGTAGCCCATCACCACGACGTGGGCATTCGGGGACTTGGCCTTGATCGCCGAGTACACCTTGTCCAGCTGGGCGGGCAGGGTGTTGGTGGCGTAGCTCTTGGCCGTGTTGATGGCGCTGATGCAGTCGCTGTCCGAGCCGAGGACACAGGTCTGCATGGTGTCGGCGAAGCCGGCGTCGTTGCCGCCGACCGAGATGCTGACCAGCGTGGTGTTGGCGTCCAGGGCGGAGATCTGGTTGTTCAGGATGTCGCCGGTCTTGGCGCCCGAACAGGCCACGAACTTGAAGGAGGACGGCGCGTGCGCGTTCTTCCAGAGGTACGCGTACGCATTGGTGCTGCGCTTGCAGCTGCCACTCTCGGCCGTGTAGCTGCCGGCGCCGACACCGGAGGAGTACGAGTCGCCGAGGGCCACGTAGTTGGCGCCGGCGGCGTTCGCGGAGGACGCGGCGAACAGCGTCGTCATGGTGAGGCCTGCGGCTATGGCGGCGATGGACAGAGCACGGGCACGGCGGATCATCACGGCTCCAGTGGGGTGGGGTGGTGAGGGTCACAGAAGTGATACCAGGCGGTAGCCGAACCCGGAAGCGGTCATGCCAAGGATATTGACGGGACGTCTGATAGCTCGGAGATGAACTGCCGCCGACAATCCGTGACTTCACGCAGGTCAGCAGGGGTGCGCGGTAACGCGCGTAGCGCTGCGCGCGTAGACCGGCAACTTACGGAAATTTCTTGCACGGTGAGCCGGAGGGTTGCCGCCCGGACACCGCCGAGTCAGATTCGGAGCAGGTGTCAGCGAGCCCAGGGGGGGCTGATCAAACTCCCGAGGCGCGCCGAGAGGTGGGCCAAAGGGGCATCAACGGTACGGCCGGAATTCACCGTTGCGGCCGATCCGAGCCGTGCGACGGATGTTGACATCGGTCATGGCGGGGCGTCAGGGCGGCGAACCACACGTCAGGGCAGTGCACGGCGGCGACATGCCGGGATGCCGCCGCCGGAACGGTGGCGCCGAGACGCTGCCGCCGGGACACCGCTGCCGGGACACCGCCGACGGAACAGTGGTGTCGGGGCAGCACTACCGGGACGTCGTCCGGGAGTACGGCGCCGCGCGGTCAGCCCTGCACGCCGGGGCGGCCACCACCGTGGTGCACGGCCCCGGGGTACACGGTGCCCGGAGAGAGGGTGCAGCCCTCGACCGGCAGCTCCTCGATCGCCTCGTTCGCCACCGCGGGCACGTCGAGCCAGCGGGCGGCGGTGGCGACCGCCGTCCGGGCCTGGCGCAGCCCGGGCCCGCCCCAGCCGAGCAGCTCGACGGCGAGGCCCGGTGCGACCAGCAGCCGCCGGTAGTGCCGGCCCGAGGCCGGGTCGGCCGCGCTCGGGCCGACCGCCCGCAGCACCGCCGCCATCCGGACCCGCGCACACTCGTGCCCGCCGTTCGCCGAGCCGACCCGGTCGTAGAGGTAGCCGAGGTAGTACGGCCGGCCTATCAGGGCCTGTGCCTCCTCGGCCGCCTCCCGGGCCAGGGCGGCCGCCGGATCCCCGCCGTCCTCCGGCTCCAGTGAGCCGCCGGGCAGCGAGCAGATCCCGTCCCTGGGGTTCACCAGTGTCAGCACCCGCCCGTCGGGGGCGAACAGCCACCCCCAGGACTGCTTGACCGGCAGCCCCTCCGGCACCTGCTCGCCCGGTCGCCACGGCCAGCCCGCCGTGGGGCGCCGCCGCACCTTCCCGAGCAGCTCGGCGATCTCCGCGCTGTACTCGATCGGGCTCATGCTCTCGCCCCGCGGCGCTCGGCGGGGGCACCGGCCCGCGCCCACCTCCTGGTACCGAGCGCGCTCCGCTCGCTCATCCGTCCCCCTCTCGCTGTCGGGCTTCGCCGGACCGGCGGTGCACGGGGAGGACCTGCAGGGCACGGTACGGAGCGGAGCGGCCGGAGCGGCGGCGTGGGGCACCGCGCGCTCCTGCTGTTGATCTTCTCCGAATCTTCCCCGAACACGCGGTCGATGAACAGTCCCCAGCGCCGCATGGTGGATGCGGAGGTGGTGAACGCGGTGGACGCGGAGGCGGTGAACGCCCTGGTCACCCCAGCGGCCCACCCCCTTCCCCGGCGCCCCGGAAGACGGGCAGCGGGAACCCGGGCAGCGGATCCACCCCGGGCGGGAAGGGCAGCCCGCGCGCGGCGTCGTCGGCCAGCTCGTCGAACACCTCGTGCGCCGTCATCGTCCGCAGCCGGCCGTCGGTCAGCGCCCAGCCGCGGACCGGCGGCCGGAGCCGGGCGCCCGCCCCCTCTCGCTCCGCCCGGACGCCCGCCGACGGATCGCCGTGCAGCAGCAGCGCGCCCTCCCCGCCCAGGGCGACACCCGCCGCGAGCGTCACGCAGAACGCCTCGGCGTCCCGCCCGGCGGGGTACAACCGGCCCTCCTCCACACAGACGTCCACCGCGGAGGTGAGCCACTCGCCGTCCTCGGGGCCGTGGCAGCGCAGCGTCAGCAGGTGGCACCCCTCCCCCGCGCCCTCGGCCAGCGCCAGGTAGACCGAGGTCACGTACCGCATCACGGCCGCCATCCGGAGCTGCCCGGACGGGTCGTCGCCCACGGCGTCCAGCAGGGCCGCGCAGGCCACGGACATCCGCACCCGCGCCCGGTGGTCGTCCAGCAGCACCGGGAGCAGCTCGGCCAGCCGCTCCCCCGCGTAGACGAACGGCTCCCCGGCCAGCTCCGGATCGCCCGCGTAGGCGACCCGGGCGGCGGGCATCCGGGGATCGAGGCCGAGCGCCTCGCAGTAGTCCTCGAAGTCGCCCGCCTCCAGGACCCGCAGGTGCACCTCCAGCCCCTGCCGGTACAGGGCCGTCAGCTGCTCCTCCGCCTGCCGCAGATAGGCCGCGTGCCCGAGGCCGCCGAACAGCCCGTACCGCGCCAGCCCGGCGAAGTCCCCCGCGTCGACGGCCAGGGCCACCGCCACCGGCTGGGGCGGCGGCGCACCCCGGACCCGCCCGCCGCGCCCGGCCTCCCCCGCACCACGCCCGCCGGCCCGCGCCCCCGGCGGCCGGCCGCCTCCGGGTGGCACCGCCCCGCCGGGCCCACCGGCCGGGGCCCCGCCGGCACCCCCACCGGGCCTCCGCCCGGACAGCACCAGCACCCGCCGACGCCGCGGCGACGGCCGCCCCGCCGCGGCACCGCCCAGCACCTCGCACACCGACTCCCGCACAACAGCCATGGCTCCTCCTTCTCGTTCGCCCGCCCGACACCGGACAGTGCCGACCACCCGACTGGGAGTGGCCGACGCCGAGGAACATACACAGAGCCACTGACAATTCACCCCAGGTAATCGAACAGGCTCGGCGCGGCCCCAGGCCGCCGCCACGGGGCACCGGGGCCGCGCCGCCGGGGCGTCCGAACAGCACACGGCTGACAGATGACAGCGGACAGATTTCGAAATCTGTCCGCTGTCATCTGTCAGCCGTTATCTGTCATCTGTCAGCCGCCGTCCGCCGACTGCCGCCCGCCCCTCGCCCCCGCCGTTCCCCCTGGAGCCGCCGGGGTCCGTGGTTCCACAGGGGCGGGCGGGATTGTCAGTGCTGCGGGTTAGGGTCGGGGACCATGCGACTGCTGCATACCTCCGACTGGCATCTCGGGCGTTCGTTCCACCGGGAGAGCCTGCACGACGCCCAGCGCGCCTTCCTGGACCACCTGGTGGCAGTGGTCCGGTCCGAGGGCGTGGACGCCGTGCTGGTCGCGGGGGACGTGTACGACCGGGCACTGCCCGGGCTGGAAGCGGTCGCGATGTTCGACGACGTGCTGCACCGGCTCGCGGATCTCGGGGTGCCGACGGTCTTCATCAGCGGCAACCACGACTCGGCCCGCCGCCTCGGGGTCGGGGCGGGGCTGATCGGGCGGGCCGGCATCCACCTGCGGACCGACCCGGACGGGTGCGCCGAGCCCGTCCTGCTGGCGGACGAGCACGGCCCGGTCGCGGTGTACGGGCTGCCGTACCTGGAGCCGACGCTGGTGCGCGAGCGGTTCGGGCTCGCGAAGGGCGGGCACGCGGCGGTCCTCGGGGCGGCGATGGAGCGGGTCCGGGCGGACCTCGCGGCACGCCCGGCCGGCACCCGGGCGGTGGTGCTGGCGCACGCCTTCGTCACCGGCGGCGCGCCGAGCGACAGCGAGCGGGACATCGCGGTCGGCGGCGTCGCCTCCGTGCCCGCCTCGGTCTTCGACGGGGTGCACTACGCCGCCCTCGGCCACCTGCACGGCTGCCAGACGCTCGCCCCGCACCTGCGCTACAGCGGCTCCCCGCTCGCTTACTCCTTCTCCGAGGCCGACCAGCGCAAGACCATGTGGCTGGTCGACCTCGCCGCCGACGGCGCGGTGACGGCCGAGCGCGTCCCCTGCCCCGAGCCGCGCCGACTGGCGACCTTGCGCGGCACCCTCGACGAGCTGCTCACCGACGAGCGGTACGCCGAGCACGAGCAGTCCTGGGTGCAGGCCACGCTCACCGACGCGGCCCGGCCGAGCGAGCCGATGGAGCGGTTGCGCCGCCGCTTCCCGCACACCCTCCAGCTGCTGTTCGACCCCGAGCGCGGCGACGCCGAGCCCTCCCTGTCGTACGCGGCGCGGGTCAGCGGCCGCGGGGACCTCGAGGTCGCGGAGGGCTTCCTGCGGCACGTCCGCCCCGGTGCCGAGCCGGCGCCGGACGAGCTCGGCTGGCTGCGCGAGGGCTTCGAGCGCGTCCGGGAGACCACCGACCGGAAGGCGGATCTGCCCCGATGAGGCTGCACCGGCTCACCGTCACCGCCTTCGGCCCGTTCGCGGGCAGCGAGACGGTGGACTTCGACGCGCTCGCCGCCGGCGGGCTGTTCCTGCTGCGCGGCGCGACGGGCGCGGGCAAGACCAGCGTGCTGGACGCGGTCTGCTTCGCCCTGTACGGCGAGACGCCGGGCGCACGCCGGGCCAACCGGCTGCGCAGCGACCACGCCGATCCGAAGCGGCTGACCTCGGTGGAGCTGGAGCTGACCCTCGGCGGTCGGCGGCTGCAGATCACCCGGCTGCCGGAGCAGCGCCGGCCGAAGAAGGTCGGCACCGGCACCACCGTCGAGCGGGCGCAGACGCTGCTGCGCGAGTGGGTCGCCGACACGGGCGACGGCGCGCCCGGCTGGCGGGGGCTCAGCAAGTCGCACCAGGAGGCCGGGGAGGAGATCCACCGGCTGATCGGCATGAACCGGGAGCAGTTCTGCCAGGTGGTGCTGCTGCCGCAGGGCGACTTCGCCCGGTTCCTCAAGGCCGACTCGGAGGAGCGCGGCAAGCTGCTGCGGCGGCTGTTCGACACCGAGCGGTTCCAGCACGTGGAGGCCTGGCTGGCCGAGCAGCGGCGCGGTCAGGAGGCCACCGTCCAGGCCGGCCGGCGGCGGCTGCGGGACCTCGCCAGCAAGGCCGAGCAGGCGGCCGGTCCGGGCGCCGAGCCCGCCGCCGGCTGGGTGCCGGCCGAGGAGGACGACGCCGGTCTGGCCGCCGGGGTACTCGGCTGGGCGGCGGTCCTGCGCAGCGGCGCGGCCGAGCAGTTCGCCGTCGCCGAGGCCGCCCTCGCGGGCGCCGTCGCCGCCCAGCGCGCCGCCCAGGAGCACCGCGGGGCCGCGGAGGAGCTGGCCGGTCGCCAGCGCCGGCACCGGGAGGCGCTGGACCGGGCCGAGCGGCTGGCCGGCCTCGAGGCCGCCGCGGCCGCGGACCGGCGGCGGCTGGCCGCCGCTCAGGAGGCCGTCGGGGTGGAGTCGGCGCTGCGGCTGCGGGAGAGCGCGGCCGAGGCGCTCGGGCGCGCCCGCCTGGCGGAGCGCCGGCACCGCGAGGCGCTGGCCGGCTCCGGCGGCGAGGGCCGGGAGCTCGCCGGGGCGGACGCCGCCGGGCTCGCCGAGGCCGAGCTGCGGCTGCGGGCCGAGGTGGTCCGGCTGGAGGCGGCCCGGGCGGAGGAGCGGCGCTGCGCCGAACTCGCCCACGAGCAGCGCTCCTTGACGGGGGACCGGCGCGCCGCCGAGGAACGGGCCGAGGAGGCCGAGGACTGGCTGGCCGAGTTCGAGGACGAGCTGGGCCGCCTGGAGCAGCAGCACACCGAAGCCCAATCCGCGAGCTCAAGGGTCGAGCAACTGGACGGGCAGCGCACCGAGTTGACGGTCCGCCTGGGAGCGGCCAGGGAACGTGACGGTCTGCGCGCCGAGATCGCCGCCGCCGAGCCCCGGGTGGTCGCGCTGCGCACCGCCGCGCTGGACGCCCGCGAGCACAGTCTGGACCTGCGGGACCGCCGGCTGAGCGGCATGGCCGCCGAGCTGGCCGAGCAGCTGCGCACGGGCGAGGCCTGCCGGGTCTGCGGCTCGCCCGAGCACCCGGCGCCCGCCGAGGCCGCGCCCGGCGGCCGGGTCGGCGCCGAGGACGAGGAGCGGGCGAGCCGGGCACAGGCCGCCGCCGAGCGCGCCTGGTCGGACGCCGACCAGGCGCTCACCGCGCTGCGGGTGCGCGAGGCCACCGCCGCCGGCGCGGCCGGGCCGGACGGCGCGGAGGCGCTCGCGCGGGCCCTCGCCGGGCTGGAGCGCGAGCACCGCGAGGCCCGGCAGGCGGCGGAGACGCTCGGCCGGGTCGAGCAGGACATCGTCCGGCTGTCGCAGGACCGCGCCCGCCGGGTCGACGAACTGCGCGAGGCCAAGGAGCGCGCCGCCGTCCTCTCCGACCGTCTGCTGGCGCTCGGCACCGAGCAGCGGGCGCTGACGGCCCGGGTGGCGGCCGCCCGGGGCGAGGCGGCCTCGGTCGCGGACCGGGCCACGGCCCTGTCCCGGCTCACCGAGGCGGTCGCCGCCACGGCCACCGCCGCCGGAGCGCACGCGCAGGCGGAGGCCAGGCTCGGCGAGGCCGAGGACGAGCTGGGCAAGGCCGCCGCTGCGGCGGGTTTCCCGGACGCCGCGGACGCGCTGGCGGTGCTGCTGCCGCGCGAGGAACGCGAGCGGCTGGAGAAGCGGCTGGAGCGGCACCACGCGGAGACCGCCGCCGTCCGCCGCGAGCTGGCGCTGCCGGAACTGGCCGAGGCCGCGGGCCGCCCCCCGGTGGACCTGACCGCCGTCGCGGCCGCGCTCGGCGCGGCCACCGACCGGCTCGGCCGGGCGCACGCCGCCCACGCGGCGGCCCGCGAGCGCTGCGCGGCGCTGGCCGCGATCGGTCGGCAACTGGACGGGCTCGCCGCCGAGCTGGCTCCGGCGCTGGACCGGTACGGGCGGATCAACCGGCTCGCCGCACTCGCGGCCGGCACCTCGGCCGAGAACCGGCTGCGGATGCGCCTGGAGTCGTACGTCCTGGCGGCCCGGCTGGAGCAGGTCGCGGCGGCGGCCAGCGACCGGCTGGTCCGGATGTCCGGCGGGCGCTACACCCTGGTGCACAGCGACGACCGGGGCACCGGCACCAAGCGCTCGGGCCTGGCCCTGCGGGTGGTCGACGCCTGGACGGGCACCGAGCGGGACACCGCGACCCTCTCCGGCGGCGAGAGCTTCTTCGCCTCGCTCTCCCTCGCCCTGGGCCTGGCCGACGTGGTCACCGACGAGGCGGGCGGCATGCCGCTGGACACCCTCTTCATCGACGAGGGCTTCGGCACCCTCGACGAGCACGCCCTGGAGGAGGTCATGGACGTCCTGGACGGCCTGCGCGAGCGGGACCGCGCGGTCGGCATCGTCAGCCACGTCGCCGACCTGCGCAGCCGCATCCCCGCCCAACTGCTGGTCCGCAAGGGGCGGCACGGCTCGACCCTGGCACTGGCCGGGCGGGAGGACGCTTAGTGCTCCCGTAGTACTCCAGCCGTACACCGTGATCTTCGCGAGTGCCTCGCCCCGCCGATCCGGGGCTGAGGCCTCTGAGGGCCGTCGACCTGACGGGGGCTAGGCTGCCCCGATGACCGTGGCCTTCTCCGACGCCTTCCTGCACGCCGCCGAGTACCACGCGGCCTGGGGCGTGCAACAGCTGGACATGATCGCCCAGGCCTTCCCGACTGGGCCGTGGACGGCGGATCTGGACCAGTGCCGCTACGAGTCCGGCGGCCGAAGCCTTCGGGTGGGACTGCTGGGCACCTACGACCTGGCCGAGCAGACCTGGCTGTGGGGCTGGGCCAATCCGGGGCTGCGCGGCAGTGAAGTGGCCGCCGTCGGCGCGCGAATCCCCGAGTTCGGCCGCCGTCACGGCATCGTGGAGCTGCAGCAGGAGGGCGTGGAGCTGGCCGGTTTCGCCGACCCGCGCCGCGCCGCGGAGGCGCTGGCCTTCCTCGGCATGGCAGCGCTCGGCGCGCCCGGCTACATCGGCCAGGAGGCCGGTCCGGAGACCCGGGTCTACTTCGTGCCGCAAGATCCGCAACTCCGGCCCGCGCCGCTGGACCCGGTCGCCATGCCGCGCCATCTGCTCACTGGCGCACAGCTTTTCGCACGCTCGCCGCGGCTGGTGGTCAACGGCTGGTTCGCCCTGCACGGCATCCCGGTGCGGGAAGCCGCCGACCGGATCACCGCGCCTCTGCCCGGTGGGGGCGCCGTGGTGGTCTCCTTCGACTCCGTCGGCCGTATCTCGGGCATCAACGCAGGACCGGTTTCTGCCCAGTAGTGGACCGAACCCGGCGATCCGCCGTCCGCCCTGGCCGGAGGATCAGCGCCACGATGATGGCCGCGGACCGATAGCGGATCGTCAGTTCGTCGGGCCAGGCGCTCGGGGCTGGTCGCCTTGCTGCTTCGCGGTCGCGGCCCGAGGTCAGCCCGAGCAGGCGATTCGCTGTGCCTGCTGCCAGGCGCACACCGGGCAGAGGGTGCCGCCGGGGTGGTCGGCGGGCAGTTCGGTCGGCTCACCGCACAGGACGCAGTCGGCGCGAGGCCCGGTCGCGTCCGGGTCGTGCCGCAGCGCGGCCTCCGCTCCGTCCTCGGGTACGAGTTCGCAGACGACCGCTTCCTGGTTCGTACGGGTGTCGCTCATGCCGCCTTACTACTCCGCTCCCCGCTCAAGCGCAACAAGCTCGGTCCCGGCGGGCCCGTGGCCCCGGCGGACGGATGTCAGCGGACAGATTTCAGAGAACGTTCGCTGAAATCTGTCCGCTGAATCTCCGGCCAGCCGGCGGGGTTCCGCCCGTCCCCGTCCCGCCGCCCCGGCTTCCGGGGGTTGGGAACCGGGGCGGCGGGGGTCGGTGCTGGAGGCCGGGGGCGACTGTCACCCCCAGCGGTCGTCGCGCGGGCGGCTGGTCACCGTGCCTCCAGGGGGAGTTCGCCGACGCGGTCGACCGCGCCCTTGGTGAGGACGGCGGAGGTTCCGAGCACCGTCCCGGCCGGCCCCGCGTCGCCGGCCTCGCTGAGGACCGTGCGCTCGCCGAGGAAGGCGTACGTGGTCCGGTCGAAGATCCACTGCGTCTGCTGTCCGTGCGCCGTGCGGGCCACGGCGACGCCTTCGCGCCCGGCGGCGTCGCCGGCCGAGGGGACCACGGTGACTCCGGGGATCCGCTCGGCGGCCCGGTAGAGCGCGGCGCCGACCTGCGGCGGCGCCCAGGTCTCGGCCAGCAGGTCGCCGATCGCGGCGAAGGCCCGCTGGTCGGGGTCCTGGCCCGCATCGGCCTGGCCCGCGGTGCGGGTCTGTTCCCGGATCAGCTTCAGCAGGGCGTCCGGGTCGGTGGGCAGCGAGGCGACGTACGCGTGGGTCGGCTCGGCGATGGACGGGCCGGCCGGGCGTGCGGCGCGGGGCCGGGGCGTCGCGCCCGGCCGGTCGAGTTCGAAGACCGGTCCGTCCTCGTGGAGCGGGCTGTCCGGCCCGCCGTCCTCGCGCAGCAGACCGGGGCGACTGCCGTCGGCGGACAGCCAGACCTGCCGGGTGTGCGCCGGCGCCGTCGTCGCGGGACCGCCCGCGGCGCTCTGCCCGGCGAAGGCGACCCTGCTCTCGACGTAGACGAACTGGTCGGCGCGGACCGCCGGTTGCTCCGCCTCGGCGGCGGCGAGCGCGATGCGGCCGAGGAGCCGTCCCGCTTCGGAGGTCCCGGCGGCACTGCTCTCGACGACCGCGCGGTCGGGCTCGGCCGCACCCCCGAGGTCCAGCGCCACGACGCCGACGGCCGCCAGGCCGCAGGCGAGCGCCGGCACGGCGATCCGGAACCGGAGCGAACGCCGGGGCGGACGCCCGGACGGCGCCCGCCCAGCGGACACGGCAGACGCAGCGGACACGGCAGACGCAGCAGACGCAGCAGACGCGGCAGACGCGGTAGACGCGACGGACACGGCAGGCGGAGCAGCCTCGGCGGCGGCCCGGCGCAACACCTCCCGTCTCAGCAGCAGTCGACGCTCCTCGTCCAGACCGGGCACCGCCGGCGGCGGCAGCAGCTCGGCGAGTTCGCGGCGCTCGGTCTGCTCGGACGACGGGCACTGGGTACCGCGCCGTGGGGTGGCATTCATCCGTGGCTCTCCTGGGTCGACGGCCGGAGCACGGGGACACGGCCGGGTACGGGCAGGGTGGTGACGGCGGAGGGGGTCCTGCCCTCCGCCGCGGTGGGCTCTCGGGCGCCGACGGTCCGGTGCCGCCCGCGCACGGAGGCCCCGGCCGAAGCCTTGTCCGAAGCCCTGGCCGAAGCCCTGGCCGAAGCCCTGGCTTCCGCCGCGACTTCGGCCTCGGTGAGTTCGCGCAGCCGGGCACGGGCCCGGGACAGCCGCGAGCGGACGGTCCCGACCGGCGTGCCGAGCGCCTCGGCCGCGCTCGCGTAGTCCAGTCCGGCCCACACCACGAGGGTGAAGACCTCCCGGTCGCGGCGCCGGAGGCGGTCGAGCGCGCGGCGCGCGGCCCGCAGGTGTTCGACGTCGGCGAGGTTCGCGACCAGGTCGTCGGCGAAGTCAGGGACCGAGCCACGTTCCGGGATCCGGGCCAGCGCGATGTCACGGCGCCGACGGGCACGGGCGTTGCGGCGCATGATGTTGGTCGCGATCCCCAGCAGCCACGGGCGCAGCCCGTCGCCGTCGGGGCGCGGCCCGCCGCCGTCGAGGTGCGGTCCATCGCCGTCGAGGTGCGGTCCATCGCCGTCGAGGCGCGGCCCGTCGCCGTCGGGGCGCAGCCGCTCCCGGCCCCGCCACGCCTCCAGGAAGGTCGTCGAGACGACGTCCTCGGCCTCCGCCCAGTCGCCCGTCACGCGCAGGGCGTAGCGGTACAGCACCTGGGCGTGCTCGTCGTACAGCTCGCCCAGGGCATCGGGGTCGCCGCGGCGAAGACGCGTTCTCATGAGTGCTTCCACACCCTGCTCTGCCCGGTCGGCCGCCCGGGTTCCGGTGACGCGCGTCACAGTCACAGTCCTGCCCGGGATGTGACCCTGGTCACGGGAACTCCGGTGCCCGGCCGAGCAGTACAGGGCATGACCACGACTTCCCGTCCCCGCCGCAACGCCCTCCGCGCCCTGGCCGTCGCCGTCGCACTGGTCGGCGCCTCGACTCCCGCCTTCGGCAACGCGGCCTTCGCCGCCGAGCCGGAGACGTACACCCTCACGATCAAGCACCTGGACCGCGCCGGCCAGCCGGCCGGGAAGTACCGCACCCACGTCAGCGGGGTCTTCGAGGCCGGGGTCGAGGAGTTCCTCGAGCAGCAGGACGCCTCCGGTGTCTCGACCGTGCGGCTGCCCAAGGGCCGGTACCTGCTGGACAGCACCCTGCCCGACGGCCGGGGGGCGGGTGGCCCGGTCTGGACGGACTGGGTCGTCCAGCCGCGCCTCGACCTCGACCGGGACACCACCGTCACCGTCGACGCGCGGACCACCGCCCCCGTCGACGTCCGGCCCCCGGACGGCGCCGCGCGCTTCCTGCAGAGTTCGGTGTACGTCGAGGTCACGCACGAGGGTGTCACCAGGAGCGGCAACATCGGCAACCGGTCGACGAACCTGCGCATGGGTCACCTGGGGCCCGAGGCCGAGGCCGGGACGGTCAAGCAGTGGTACGACGCGCACTGGGCGACGGACACCGGCGGCTACCTGCTCGGCCAGACCTTCTCGGGCACCCGCGCCCTGACCGGGCTCACCCGGCAGTACGCCGCGCAGGAGCTGGCCACCCTGAACATCCGTGGCGCCGCCGGACCGGGCAGCAACGGAACCGCCCTGCTGAGCGTCCTGCCGAGCACCGGGACGGTCGTCGGCGCCCCCCGGGTCATGAAGACGCCGGGCACGGCCACCTTCCTCGTCGCGCCCGAGCGCGGCACCTGGGACATCGGTGTCACCGTCCCGGGCGCCGACGACGTGACGCGGAACCACTACGTCGCCGACCGGGTCGCCGTACGGGCCGGGACGACGACCACCCACACCTTCGACGGCCCGGTGTTCGGCCCGGCACTCACCGACCGTCCCGCCGTCTCGCGCGACGGCGACCGGATCACCGCCGACGTCGCGCTGCTCGCGGACGGCGACGGCCACGCGTCGTGGAGCCCGTCGTTCGACACCGCGTACACCGCGCTGTACCGCGACGGCGTGCTGGTCGGTACCGCGTCCGCCGCGCCCGGGCGCGGCGAGTTCACCGTGGCCCCGGGCCAGGGCTCGTACCGCCTGGCCACCACGGTGACCCGCAAGGCCGCGGCCGGCGCGACCACCCGTGTGAACGCGTCCTGGACCTTCGCCTCGGCCACCACGGCCGGGCCGACGGCGCTGCCGGTGAGCGTCGTGCGGTTCTCCCCCGATCTGGGCCTGACCGGCACCGCGACGGCCGGCAGCCCGCTCCGGATCCCCGTCACCGTCCAGGGCGCCGCCGCCGACGGCCGTACCCGTTCGCTGACCGTCTCGGCCTCCACCGACGGTGGCGCCTCGTGGACCCGTCTCCCGCTGGAGGCCGGCGCCGTCACCGTGCAGAACCCGCCGGCCGGTACCGCCGTCTCCCTGCGCGCCGAACTGACCGACACCGACGGCAACACCCTCGAGCAGACCATCGCCGACGCCTACCGCACCCGGTGACGACGGCGAACGTCTGAACCGGCGCCGGCCTCCTCGATCGAGGGGGCCGGCGCCGTCTTCTCTTCCGACGCCGTTCCCGGGTCTCGGCCCCTCGCCGCCGATGCCTCAACAGGGCTTTCACAGATCTGTGTTGACGACCCGTGGGCGGGTGGGCGACCGGCCGGGAGGAGGCTCCGTCAAGGCTGGCAATTACCCTAGGGGGGTATGGTATGTTCGAAGTGAAGCAGCCGCCCGGGCCGTCCGGTCGGCGCCGGGCACCATGACAGGAGCACACCCATGAGCGAGACCACCGTCACCGTCGAGTCCGCCGCCGTCGAGGCCTCCTCCTGCTGCGGTTCGTGCGGCACCAGCGCCGGTGCGGCGCCGGCCGCCGGGTCCGCCCGGACCTCGGTGTTCCAGGTGAAGGGCATGACCTGCGGCCACTGCGTCTCCTCGGTGACCGCCGAGCTGAAGAAGATCGACGGCGTCGAGGACGTCGCCGTGGACCTCGCGACCGGCCGGGTCACCGTCGGCAGCACCCTGCCGCTCGCCGACTCCGCCGTGGCCGCCGCCCTCGACGAGGCCGGATACGACCTGGTCGGCCGCGTCGAGGGCTGACCCGCCCACGTCGGCCCGGACGGGGCACCACCACGCCCGTTCGGGCCGACTCCCCGCCACCGTGCCGCCGGTAGAGTGAGGGCACGCCTCACCGCACAGGAACCGGAGACGGCCATGGCCAGCTACAGCTCCCACAAGGACGACTTCCTCAAGCGGCTGCGCCGCATCGAGGGCCAGATCCGCGGCCTCCAGCGCATGGTCGAGCAGGACACCTACTGCATCGACGTCCTCACCCAGGTCTCCGCCGCCAGCCGCGCCCTCCAGTCCTTCGCCCTCCAACTCCTGGACGAGCACATCGAATGCTGCGTCCGCGACGCCATCGCCGAGGGCGGCCAGGAGGCGGGCACCAAGATCCGCGAGGCCAACCAGGCCATCGCCCGCCTCGTCAGGTCCTGACCCGGCCCCGACCCGGCACCCGAGGCACCCGAGGCCCCCGAGGCCCCTGAGGGTGCGACCCCCGGCTCCCGGCAGCCCCCGCGCCGGGAGCTTGAGCCGTTACCGGGCGGGGGTATGCTCGACGGTCAACCGCCGTACCGGGCGGTCGAATCGGGGGTGATCAGCCGTGGAGTCGATCGAGTTCGTCCGCCGACTGGACGGCCTGGTCTACCGCTTCGACCCGGACGGCACCTTCAACGGCCGCCCGTCCTACCGACGGCGGGACCTGGACCTGTGGTGCCGATGGCTGCCGGACCGGGGCTGGTGCGTGGTCGACGCCGAGGGAGTGCCCAACTCCGGCCCCCTGCCGGCCGGGAGCCGAGATCAGGAGCTGCCGCCCAGCTGCCCGTGGCGCAGCTGGAAGGCGGGCAGGTCGTACCTCTACGACCTGCGCCGCGTCGACGGACAGTCACCGCGCTGACGCCGCCACCACGGCCGACCGCCGGGCCAGCGCCGCTCGGATCCGCTCGGGTCCACTCGGGTCCACTCGGGTCCACTCAGACCCGGTCAGACCCGTTCGAGCGGGCGGTGCGGGCCGTCCGGGAGCGTGACGGTGACGGAGTCGCCGGGGCGGACCGGGCCGCCGGTACGGACGGTGCCCATGATTCCGGCGCGGAGCACGATCGTGCCGTCCTCGGCGCGGCCGACGACCTGCTTGAGCAGCCCGGGGCGGTAGTCGTCGATCTGGGCGCAAGGGTTGCGCAGGCCGGTGATCTCCACCTCGGCCCGCGGGCCGATCCGCAGCACCGCGCCGACCGGCAGGCCGAGCAGGTCGACACCCTCGGTGGTGATGTTCTCGCCGAGCGCGCCCGGCCGCACATCGAAGCCCGACTCGCCGAGTTCGGTGAGCAGTTCACGGTGGATCAGGTGGACCTGGCGCAGGTTGGGCCGGGTCGGGTCCTGCGCCACCCGGGACCGGTGCTTGACCGTCACCCCGGCGTGCACGTCCCCCTCGACGCCCAGCCCGGCGAGCAGCGTGATGCCGTCGCGGTTCGGCTTGGTGAACGAGTACTCGGCATTGCTGCTGACCGCCACCACGGTGCCGCTCATGTTCGGGCCCTCCTTGCGGACGTATGTTCGATCGACCAGGAGCCTACTCCGCCCCGGTCGTCCGGTCAGCCCTCCGAGGGCGCCCGCAGCAGCGGCAGCACGACCTCGTCCAGGATCTCCTCCACGACCCGGTCCGGCGCCACCGTCCCGCCCGTCAGGAAGGCGTCCCGCAGCAGGTCGAGCGGGAGCGAGACGACCCGTGGGGTGATCCGGTCGGGGTTGATCTCGCCCCGGGCGGCGGCCCGGCGCAGCATCGTCTCCAGGGTGTTCACCGGGCCGTCGGAGGTCAGCGCGCCGGTGAAGCGGGCCCGGAGTTCCGGGTCGCGCAGCAGGTCGACCAGGAAGGCGTGCACGGCCTCGCCCGGCAGGTCGTCGAAGCGGTGCAGCAGGCCGCCCATGAAGAGCAACAGGTCGGCGCGCAACTCGCCGGTGTCCGGCGGTTCCTGGAAGTTCGGGGCGTTGCGGCCGAGGGCGGCGATGACCAGGGCGGGGCGGTTCGGCCAGCGGCGGTAGAGCACCGGTTTGCTGGTCCGGGCGCGGGCGGCGACGCCGTCCATGGTGAGCCGGTCGTAGCCGTGCTCGACGAGTTCGCCCCAGACGGCGTCCAGGATCGCGCGTTCCAGTTCGTCGCCGCGTCGGCGCACCGGTCTGCCGTGCTCCACGGGGTTCCGCACCCGCCCCTCGTAGATACGTTGCGTTTCTTGTGGGGGCGAGTCTACAGTCGAACACAGGAAACGCGCCGTATCTTATGGCCGGACGGCCAGGGGGAGATCCGCCATGCGCACTGGTCACAGCACCACTCACAACACCCTGAGCACACAGGGCACTCACACCGCCGGCACGACCGAGGTCCTGGTGGTAGGCGCCGGCCCGGTGGGCCTCGCGCTCGCCCTCGGCCTGGCCCGCGCCGGGGTCGCCTGCCGCGTCGTCGAACGGGAGCCGGGCTTCCGCGACCGCGGCGTCCGGGGCAAGGCGATCACCCCGCGCACCCTGGAGGTCTTCGACGACCTCGGCGTCGTGGACGCGATCCTCGACCGGGGCACGCTCAACCTCAAGGTCCGTACGTACGAGGGCGACCGGGTCGTCGGGGAGGTCGACCCGGCGCCCGCCAACCGCCCGACCCCCGACCGCCCGTACAGCGGCGCGCTGCTGCTCGCCCAGCACCACACCGAGGCCGTGCTGCGCGAGCGGCTCGCCGGGTACGGCGTCACCGTCGAGACCGGCACCGAGCTGGTCGGCCACACCCAGGACGCGGACGGCGTGCTCGCCACCCTCCGCCGCGGCGGGCACGACGGCGGCGACGGGCACGACGGGCACGACGGGCACGACGGGCACGAGGGACGCGACGGCCAGGACGGCCGCACCGAGCAGCTGACCGCCCGCTACCTGGTCGGCTGTGACGGCGGCCGCAGCACCGTCCGCAAGCTGGCCGGCATCCCGTTCCTCGGCGAGACCTGGGACGAGGAGCGGTTCCTGATGGCCACCATGGACGTGGACGGCCTGGAGACCGACCGCATGCACCTGTGGAACCACCCCCGGCTGGGGATCGGCGCCCTGGTGCTGGTCCCGATGCGCGAGGACGGCACCTGGGCGGCGCACGCCTCCGTCGAGCCGGACGGGCACGGCGAGCTGCCGGCCCCGACCCTGGAGACCTTCCGCCGACTGTTCGCCGAACGGGCCGGCCTGCCCGGGGTCCGGCTGCACGAGCCGACCTGGTCCACCGTCTGGCGGCCGACGGTCCGCATGGTCGAGCGCTACCGCGACGGCCGGGTGTTCCTCGCCGGGGACGCCGCGCACTGCCACTCGGCGGCGGGCGGCCAGGGCATGAACACCGGCATCCAGGACGCCCACAACCTGAGCTGGAAGCTGGCCGCCGTGCTGCGCGGCGGGCCCGAGGCGCTGCTGGACAGCTACCAGGCCGAGCGGCTGCCGGTCGCCGCCGCCGTGCTGGCCGCCACCTCCGCCCAGCACCGGAGGCTGTTCAGCGCCGACGGCGCCCGGGCGCTGACCGACCAGTTCGTCTCCATGTCCACCGCGGGCGGGGCCGACTTCACCGGGCTCTCGGTCGATTACCGGGGCGGGCCGCTCGGCCGCGACCTCGACGACACCACCGGCATCCGGGCGGGCGACCGCGCTCCCGACGCGCCCTGCACCACCGCGGACGGCACCCCGACCCGGCTCTTCGACCTGTTCCGCGGCCCGCACTTCACCCTGCTGACGGTCGGCGAGCACCCGGCTCCGGCCGACGTCCGCGACGACGCGGACCGCGCCGTCCCCGGCCTGCGCCGGGCCGCCGTGCTGGACCCCGAGGGCCATGTCGCCCGGGCGTACGGACTGCGCGGCGACGCCGTCGTACTGGTCCGCCCGGACGGCTACGTCGCGCTCACCGGCGCCGCCGCCGACCGGGCCGCCGTCGCCGCGCACCTGGCGGGCTACGCCCCGGTCGACTGAGCCCCGGCCTGCCGAGATCCGGTCGGCTACGCCCCGGTCGACTGAGCCCCGGCCTGCCGAGATCCGGTCGGCTACGCCCCGGTCGACTGAGCCCCGGTGGGCCGGACCCCGACCCGGCTCCCGCCGCGCGCCGCCCGCTCGTCCGCGTCGGCGAGCCACAAGTACACCGGCGCGAGACCGAGTTCGAGCGCCATCAGCACCAGCTGGAACCAGTGCGGCCGGCCGTCCAGCACGATGGACAACACCCGCGCGAGGCCGCCCAGCAGGAACACCGCCGCCAGCCACCGCACCGTCCGGGCGGGTACCGGCGCCTGCCGGGCCGCCTGGATCCAGGCGGCCCCGTACCCGGCGAAGACCGCTCCCATGAAGCGGCCGAAGCTGCCGGCCGTCGGTCCGGCGTCCGCGATGCCGGGCATCGCGGCGTTCCCCAGCAGGATGTGGACGAAACCGATCGCCACGCAGGCGACCCCCATCGTCCACGCGAGCACCCGTAACGCCTTGGCCATGACCCACCCACCCGTTCCAGAGGTCTGGTTGACACGTGTCCACTAAGCTGCGCCGACAAGTAGACACGTGTCAAGTAACCTGGCGCGCATGCCAGTCCACGAACGACGCCGGCGCCTCTCCCCCGCCGAGCGACGCGCCCAACTGATCTCCACCGGCGCCCGACTCTTCGCCGAACGGCCGTACGAGGACGTGCTGATGGAGGAGGTCGCCGAGAAGGCCGGGGTCTCCCGCGCGCTGCTCTACCGGCACTTCGCGAGCAAGCACGACCTCTTCGCCGCGGTCTACCGGGAGGCCGCCGACGGCCTGCTCACCAGGACCCGCTTCGACCCGGCCGACACCCTGGTCGAGCAGCTGGTCGAGGGCATGGACGCCCACCTGGACTACTTCATCGCCAACCGGCACGCCGTACTCGCGGCCAACCGCGTGCTGGCCGGTGACCAGGTGATCCAGACCATCATCGACGAGGAGCTCGACGCCCTGCGCGGCCGACTGCTCGGCGTCCTCCCGCTCGCGGACGAGCGGGCGCGCCGGGCGGTGTCGCAGGTCCTGCGCAGCTGGCTGGTGTTCGTCCGGGTGCTGGTCATCGACTGGCTGACCGAGGAGACCTGCACCCGCACCGAGCTGCGGGACGCCTGCATCGGCGCCGTGCTGGGCGCGCTCCGGCCGCTGCTGCCCACCGATCCTGCACCCGACTGGGGGCACCGAGGGCATACCATCGGGGCGTAACGGGGAGAAGCGCCACAAGCATCCAATTCCCTATGAACATACGACAATTGAATGCTCCAGCTCCCCTCGACCAGCCGGACCTCCGAACCCGCGAAGGGACCCATGGACTCCGTCACAGCCGCCTCCCGGACCACCCTCCCTCCACTCCACCGGCTCCCCACCACCCCCGCCCAGCCGCCCCACCCCACCACCCTCCCGGACGGCACCCCCGCGTGGCTGATCACCCGCTACCACGACGTCCGACAGGTCCTCGGCGACCCCCGGGTCACCCGGGCCGACCTGCATGACGTCGGCACCGCCGGTGCCACCGCCGACGTGGCCGCCAACCCGGCGTCCCTGTTCAACCAGGACGGGCCCGCCCACCGCCGGCTGCGCGGCACCGTCCAACGGGCCTTCACCCCGCGCGCCATCGCCGGCTGGCAACCGTGGGTCGCCGCCGCCGTCCAGCAGTCCGTGGACCGGCTGGTCGCCGCCGGGCCGCCGACCGACCTCGTCCCCGCGTTCGCCCGGCCGGTGCCGTTCGCCGTCACCACCCGGCTGATGGGGCTCGACGGGGACGGGCCGGACCACCTGGACGAGGAACGGCTGCACCGCTGGACCCTCGCCCTGCTCGCCCAGGGCGAGGAGCCGGGCGACGGGCCCGGCGACGGGCCCGGCGCGGGCCCGGGCGAGGGTCCGGAGCGGCAGGCGGGCGCCGACCACGGCGACACCCTCGCCGAATTCGGCGCCTTCATGGCCGAGTTGGTCGCCCGCCGGCGCCGCGAGCCCGGCGACGACCTGGTCAGCCGGCTGGTCCGGGCCGCCGACCAGAACGGCGGCGTCCCCGAGGACTCCCTCGTCTTCCTGGTCGCCGGACTCACCGCCAGCGGCAACGAGAGCGTCGCCGGGGCGCTCGCCAACGCCCTGGTGTACGTGCTCGGCGAACGTCCCGAACACTGGCCGCTCCTCGCCGACCCGGTCGTCGCCGAGCACACCGCCGAACGCCTGCTGCACTACATCCCGCTCGGCGACGACGAGGCCACCATCCGCCGCACCACCGCGCCGATCGAGGTCGGCGACGTCACCATCCCCGCCGACTCGGTCGTCGCCATCAGCCTCGGCAGCGCCAACCGCGACCCGGCCGTCTACCCCGAGGGCCTCGACACCGACCTCGGCCTCCCGCTGCCCGCCCCCACCCTGGCGTTCAGCTCCGGCCCGCACTACTGCATCGGCGCCTGGCGGGTCCGGCTGGAGATGCGCGAGTCCCTGCACCGCCTCGCCACCGCGCTGCCCGGCCTGCGTCTCACCACCCCGGTCGCGGAACTCGCCTGGCAGCTCGGCGGCACCACCCGCAGCCCGGCCCGCCTGCCGGTGGACTGGTGACCCACGACCAACCCACGACCAACCCGCAGCCAACCCCCGACCGACCGACGGCCAACCCGCGGCCAACCCGCGGCCAACCCGCGGCCAGGAGTGCCCTCGGCGCCCCGCTCGGCGTCAGCCGTCGAGCAGGGCGCCCAGCCAGCGCTCCCGGCGCCGCTCGATGTACTCGGCATCGCCGCGCCAGACCTCCCCGTGCCCCTGCGTCCAGAGCCTCGCCCAGGGCTCGACGCGACGGCCCGCCCGATCCCGCAGGAAGTCGTGCATGGCCAGGGCCCGCTGCCCCAACAGGGGTACCAGAGCGCGCCGTTCGGCCTCGTCCAGCCCGTAGGCGTCGACGAACACCCGCAGCCGGGCCGCCGCGTCGGCGTCGGCGAGCCGCCAGTCCGGCTGCGCCGACAGCGGCAGGAACCCGTGCAGCGCGTACGCGAGGTCCCACAGGCGGGTGCCGGGGGCGGCCGTGTCCCAGTCGATGAAGGACCACTGGTGCCCGGCGCCGACCACGAGGTTCCACGGGGCGAGGTCGTTGTGGGCGATGATGTCGGCCCCGTCGGGCGGCATCAGCACCTGCCAGTGGGCGTCCGGCGGGGGCGTGAAGTCCCGGACGGCGTCGTGGAACTCCCGGATCAGGCGGGCCACCCCGGCCAGCCTCTCGGACCGGTCCAGCAGGTGGAAGCGGTCCGGCCAGAGCACCCGGCCCGGCTGGTACGTCAGCACCTCGCGTCCCTGCGCGTCGAGGCCGAGCGGGCGCGGCGCCGCCCGGTACCCCACCGCGTGGAGGTGCTCCAGCAGCGCGTGCACCGCGGGCGTCCACGGCCCGGCCGGGCGCCGCACGGTGTCCCCGACCCGGACCACGCCGGCGCTCATGTTCCCGCCGGACAAAGGCCGTTCCTCACCCGGCGCGGGCGGCTCCTCACCGGGCGCGGGCGGCTCGTCGCCGGGCCACGGCGGCTCCTGGGCCGACGAGGGCGGCGGTCGCTCCCCCGCCCCGCTCATCCGAACAGCACCTCCCCCAGCGTCCCGCCCTCCGGCGCGCCCGGCAGCACGTAGGCCACCGCCGAGGCCGTGTGCTCGACGAAGGCGTTCAGGGCGTCGCGCGCGGCCAGCCGGTTCTGGACGCGGGTGAACTGGGCCGGGTCGCGCATGAAGGCGCAGAACAGCAGGCCGCGGTCACCCGGGCCGTCGTCGTAGTTGTAGCCCCGCCGCAGCATCCGGGCGCCGCCGTCCAGCCGGGGGCTGGAGAGGCGGACGTGCGCGGTGGCCGGGATGAGGTACGAGCCGTCCGGGTTCTTGGCGTAGATGTCCGGCTCGTCGTGTTCCGCCGTGCCGGTGAGCGGGGAGCCGTCGCCGGCCCGGCGGCCCATCACCTGTTCCTGGCGGTCACCGGGGAGGGCCGCGAAGGCCGCGGTGTCCATCCGGATCCGGCGGTAGACCAGCACCGTGCCGTGCTCGTGCGGCCCCGGCGGGCCCCAGACCCACTGTCCGCTCTGCTCGCCGTCCGGGTTCGCCGTGCCGTCCTTGAAGCCGAACAGGTTGCGCGGCGTGGCGCCGCCGGCCGTCCGGGCCAGGAAGCCGGACTGGGTCCACCGCACCGTCGCGCCCGCCGCCCTGGCCACGGCGTCCACCTGCTCGGCGACGACGGACAGCGGCCAGCGGTCCGCCGCGCAGAGCTGGAGCACCAGGTCGCCGCCGCCGCGCGCCGGGTCGAGCCGGTCGCCGGGGAAGGCGGGCAGCTCGGTCAGCAGCACCGGCGGAACGTTCAGCGCCAGCCGGGCGGCGAGCCCGGGCCCGACCCCGACCAGGCCGGTCAGCCGGGCCGGCGGGCCGTCGCGCAGCCGCGCGTCCGCCGGGCCGGCGCCCGACGCCTCGGCCAGCACCCGGGTCAACTCGCCGAGCAGGCCGCGCAGGGCGGCCCGTCCGTCCGAGGTCGCGGCGGGCGCCAGGTCGAGCGCGAGCAGCTGGGTGGCCGGCTGCTGCGCGGCCGTCACCCCGGCCTGCCGTTCGCCGTGGAAGGGCACCGGGGGCTGCTCCGGCGGCGCCTCCCGTCCGGGCCCGCCGCCGTGGAGGTCGCCGCCGTCCAGGGCCAGCGCCGTGACCCCGGCGCCGAGCCCGGCGGCCGCCAGCGCCCCGCCCGTGATCAGTGCCCTTCGCCCCACACCGGTCCCGGCGGTCGGTGGCTGGTCCTGCGCCTTTCCGGCTTCGGCATGCATGGGCGACATTGGAGACGATAGAACACGCCGTATGCAACTTTTGACCACACGTCACCCGGACCCGACCGCAACTCCCCCACGCGGGGCCCGTACCGCCAGGCGGCTGCCCGCCCTGTTCACCGCCGCCGTGCTCGCCCTCCTCCCCGTTCTCTCCGGCTGTTCCTCGGGCGGCTCGTCCTCCTCCGACGCCAAGCACCCGGACGGCACGGTCATCCGCGTCCCGCAGCACTTCCCGACCATCCAGCAGGCCGTGGACGTCGCCCGCGAAGGGGACACCGTGCTGGTCGACCAGGGCACCTACCGGGAGAGCGTCCGCCTCACCAAGCCCAAGATCGTGCTGCGCGGCACCGACCGCAACACCGTCGTCCTGGACGGCGGCCTGCGGCTGGTCAACGGCATCACGGCCTCCGGCCCCGGCTCGGTGGTGGAGAACCTCACCGTCCACGGCTACCTCGCCAACGGCGTGCTGTTCACCGGCGTCACCGACGAGAAGCTCCAGCAGCACGGCGCCGGCGGCTCCGCGTACAACCCGCTGGACACCGTCCGCTTCCCGGTCGTCCAGGGCTTCCGTGCCAGCAACGTCACCGCGTACAACAACGGCCTGTACGGCATCTACGCCTTCGACGCGCGCGGCGGCGTCATCGAGAACTCGTACGCCTCCGGGGGCGCGGACTCCGGCATCTACGTCGGCCAGTGCAAGCCCTGCGACACCCTGGTGCGGGGCAACACCGTCGAGCGCAACGCCGTCGGCATCGAGATCACCAACGCCTCCGACGGGCTCACCGTGGTCGGCAACCGGGTCACCGGCAACCGGGTCGGCGTCACCGTCAACTCCAACGACCTGGAGGCCCTCGCCCCGCAGCACGGCGCGGTGATCGTGGGCAACGTCGTCACCGACAACAACGCCACCGACACCCCCCAGCAGGCCGACGGCGCGTACGGCATCGGGATCGGGATCGGCGGCGGCACGGAGAACCAGGTGCAGCGCAACCTGGTCCAGGGCAACCGCGCGGCCGGCATCGTCGTCACCGACCCACCCGGGCACCCGGCGAGCGGCAACCGGATCGAGGGCAACCGGGCCGCCGGCAACGGCACCGACCTGGTGCTGGCCTCCGCCGACCCGGGCAACTGCTTCACCGGCAACCAGCCGGGCGTCCAGAGCCCGGACGGCCTGGAGGCGCTGGCGGGCTGCGCCGTCCAGGGCCGGACCGCCCCGCCGTTCGGCCGCACCAGCCCGGTCCAGTCACCGCCCGGCATCCCGTTCAGCCAGGTGCCGGCCCCGCCCGCCCAGCCCTCGCTGCCCGACCCGGGCGCGCCCGGCGTGCCGGCGACCGACCTGCCGGGCCCGGTCGACGCCGGCGCCTACCCGCTGCCGGAGTCCGCGGACGCCCTCCCGAAGCACTGACCCCCGCCCCGTCCGGGCTCGCGCTCGCGCGGGCCCGAGGGGGTGGGTGGGCGTGCGGGGGCCTGACGGCCGCGCCGCGCGGGACCGGCGGCGCCCTGGTCGCGGGCGCCGCCGGCGGCTTCGTGAACGCGGCCGCCGGGGTGGGCGGCCCGGCCGTCTCCCGGTACGCCGTCGGCACCGGCTGGACGGCCCGGGAGTTCCTGCCCGACGCCCGGCTCTGCGGGGCGGTGGTGAACGCCTTCTCGCTGGCCGGAAAAGGACTGCCCACGCTGTCCCGGCCGGCCCGGTGGCCGGTGGCCGCGGCACGCGCGGGCGGCACGGTGGTCGGCCGGCTGCTCGCCGCCCTGGTGCCCGAACACCGCGCCCGACGGGTGGTGCCGGGCCCGGCTCCGGCCGGCGGGGTGACGACGCTGGTCAAGGGCGTCTCGGGGCTCGGCCGAACGCCCGGCGGGAGCACCGCCGCCCGGGACCCGGCGGAAGCCGGAACCCACCGGACACTCCGGACACCCCCGGATGAGCCCGACACCCTTGCCGACACGGACAGTTCGGGACACCCCGGGCAGTTCAGAAACCACCCGAACAGTCCTCCGCGGACATGACATACTGCGTCGGTGACCTCAGCTGACCTGGCCGAAAAACCGTCCAAGACCCGCCCCCAACTGGGCCGGAAGTTCAATCTGCTGTGGTCCGCGTCGGCGATATCCTCGGTCGGCGACGGCATGCGGGACTCCGCCCTGCCGCTGCTGGCGGTGGCCGTCTCCGACTCCCCCAGCGCGGTCTCCGTGGTCTCCGTCGCCGCGTCGCTGCCCTTCCTGGTGATGTCGCTGTACGGCGGGGTGCTCGCCGACCGGGCCGACCGGCGGCGGCTGATGTGGACGATCGACGCCGCGCGCGCCGTCGTCGTCCTGGGCTTCGCCGGCTGGGTCTTCCTCGCCGACCCGCCCCTGGTCGCGCTCGCCGCGCTGGCCTTCGTGCTCGGCTGCGGCGAGACGGTCTTCTCCAACGCCGCCACCTCGGCCGTGCCCGAGCTGGTCCGACCCGACCAACTCGACGCCGCCAACGGCCGGATGCAGGCCAACATGCTGGTCGGCGGCAACCTGGTCGGCCCGCTGCTCGGCTCGGCGCTGTTCGCCGTGGCCGTCGCCTCCCCGTTCACGGTGGACGGCGTGTCCTTCGCCCTCGCCGCCGTCCTGGTCGCCGCCACCGGCCGCTCCACCGCCCCGCGCACCCGGGCCGACCGCCGACCGGTGCTCACCGAGATCCGCGAGGGCGTCGACTGGCTGTTCCACCACCGCGACGTGCGGATGCTCGCCGTGCTCTCCACCCTCGGCGCGCTGGCCTGCTTCATGGGCACCACCATGATGGTCCTGATGGTCACCAAGGTCATCCACGCACCGGCCGCCTCCTACGGCATCGTGCTCGCGGCCGGCGCCATCGGCGGCACCGCCGCCAGCACCCTGGCCGGCCGGCTCAGCCGGCTGCTCGGCCGGGGCACCCGGATCGCCCTCGCCTTCCTGCTGATGGGCGTCTCGCTGATCCTGATGGGCCTGAACACCTCGGTGGCCGAAGTGGCCGCGCTGTACGGCGTGATCGGCTTCGGGATCGTCACCTGGAACATCCAGGCGATCTCGCTGCGCCAGCAGGCCGTACCGAAGGAACTGCTCGGCCGGGTCAACAGCTGCTACATGCTGCTGAGCCGCCTCGGCATCATGACCGGCGCCGCCCTCAGCGGCTGGATCGCCTCCGTCGTCAGCATCCGCACCCCGCTCTTCGTCGGCGGCACCCTGCTGCTGGTCCTGCTGGTCGCGGTGCTGCTCCTGCTCCCCCGGATGACGGCGCTGGAGGCCGCTCCGGCCCAGGCCCCGGCCGAGGCTTCCGCCGCCGCGGACTCCGAGGAGTAGGGCGTGTCCGACGGTTCCCGTCGCCCGCCCGGCGCGAATTGTCGGACACGCCCCAGGGCCCACGGCGCCGACGGGGGGAACTTCGCGTCCTCCCGCTCAACACCCCCGGTCGGCCGGTATGGTGGCCAGGGGGTGCACCGGGAAGCCTGGTCGGCGAGCAGCTGCCGCCCGTCCTGAGGAGAGCCGTGAACGCCAACCGCCCCACCGCCGCAGGCCGGTCGACCGCCTCGGACGTGACCGCCACCGAAGCGCCCGCCACCGACGCGCCGGACGCCGAAACGCTCGACGCCGACACGCTCGACGCCGACGCGCCGCCGGTCGGTCTCGGCCCGCTGGTGCGGATCGACGGCGCCTGGTTCATCGGCGACCACGAGAGCAGGGCGTACCTCGCCGTCCTCCCCGAGGGGTTCGAGCACCGCGTCGCCGGACACGAACCGTTCCTGGTGCCGTGGAAGCGCCTGATGAGCCTGCAACTCGCCGTCACCAGCGGCCGGTTCCTCAGCACTCCGGTCGGCGGGCTGCTGGCGGGCGGCCACCGCTCCGCGATCGGCGCCCACGGCTCCTGCCTGCGCGCCATGGTCCGGCACCCCTACGACATGTGGAGCCCCCGGTTCGTCCACCACCGGCGGTGGTACCCGGCGCCCGAGATCACGGTGCTGCACCAACTGCTGGGCGACATCGTCGATCTCGGGCGCGTCGACCGGCTCGGTGACGACGCCTGGCTGTCCTCGGTCGTCGCGGAGCTGGCGGCGGACCCGTTCCTCCGCAGGTGGCGGACCAGCAAGGCCCTCGCGGAGGGCGTGAAGGAGCTGATCACACGCGGGGCGTGACCGGCGGGCGGCTGTCGGACGGGGTGGTGGCCCGGGTCCGGGCGGTGGCGAGGGACGCCAGGGCCGGGGTCGCGGCGAGGACGAGACACAGCGACAGCGGCAGGCGCTCGGCGAGCAGGCCGGCCAGCGCCGTTCCGCCTGAACTCCCCGCGTTGAAGCAGGCGTTGACCCAGGCGCCGGCCCGGGTGCGCCGGCCGGGCTCGGCGAGTTCGTCGGTGAGCAGATAGGCGGTGGTGAGGGTCGGGGCGACGGTCAGGCCCGCCAGGGCGGCTGCCGCCGTAAGGAGCGGGAACGTCGGGGCGACGGCGGTCAGGGCCAGTGCGCCGCCGAAGGCCGCGGAGAGGACGGCGAGCCGGACCCTGGCCGGAGCGCGCCAGTCGAGGGCGCCCAGGGCGAGACCGCCGACCGCGCTCCCGGCCGCCAGCGCGGCCTCCACCCAGGCGGCGTCGGCCGCCTGCCCGTGCCGCTGGGCGAAGACCACCGCCAGCAGACCGAAGGCGCCGAGTCCGGCCCCGGCACCGGCCGCGGCGGCGAGCGGCTGACGGATCCTGGACAGCAGTCGCCAGGGATGCGAACGGCCCGCTGCCGCACGGGAGTTCACGGGTACCTGATGCGGCCCGCCGCGCACCGAGGCGGCCAGGGCGAGGGTGCCGGAGAGGACAAGGACGGCACCCAGCACCAGCCCGAGCCCCGGGCGGGCCGTCCCGGCCGCGATCAGGCCGGCCGACAACGGGCCGGTGACGTACAGGAGTTCCTCGGCGACGGTGTCCAGACTGTAGGCCCGTCGGCGCAGTTCGGGATCGGACAGCAGGGCACTCCAGCACGCCCGGGTGACCGGCCCGAGGGGTGGCGCGAGCACGCCGGCCGCCACCGCGAGGGCGAGCAGGGCCGAGTACGGGACGCCGGGACGCCAGGTGGCGGCGGCCAGGGCGAGCAGCACCAGCGCGTACCCGGCCGCCATCGGCGGCAGCGCCCGGCGCGGGCCGTGGCGGTCGACCAGCCCGGCCCGGACGGGCGAGAGCAGCACGTTGGAGCCGGCGAACAGCGCCGTCAGCCAGCCGGCCCGGGCGTACGAGCCGGTCGCGCCGGTGACGGCCAGCAGGAGGGAGAGCGGGACGATGCCGTAGGAGAGGCGGCCGATCAGGGCCGCGCCGAAGAGCCGGACCGCGCCAGGGGTGCGCAGGACCGTCGCATAGGACGAAGACATGGAGGTGTTCCTCGAAGGATGGCGCGCACCGCGCGCCGGTGTACCGGGACGCCGAATGGCCGCACCACCGGGGTGCGGTCGCTGCCTGGGGCCCTAGTCACGAGAGAGGAACACGGGGCCATGCTAGGGCACTTCCGTGCGGATCTCGCACAGGAGGCCGGCGGGCTGACTCCCACCGACACCCCTTCTTCATGGACAGATCAACAAATCCCCGGTAGCATCTGCTGACAGGTCGACAGATTCGGACGCGCCGTGACGCTGCGTTCCCGGTCGACCCTCGCCGGGTGGCACCGCGAGGCCTCGCCCTCGCCTCCGAGCCGGGCGCCGGATCGCTCCCCCGTCGGTCCGGCGCCTCTCCCCGACGGCCGCGCGCCGGAGCCACACCACCCTCACGCCGCAGCCATGCCGGCCGGGTTCACTGGGCCAGGTCGACGGCCAGGCAGAGGCCAAGACCCGGCTCGACGAGGCCGGACGCGCCCTGCGCGAGGAGCAGCGCCTCTCCCTGGACCTGCCCGACACCCAGGTGCCCGCCGGGCGCGACCTCTTCCTCGGCGGGGGCCTGCAGGTCCGCCACGCCGGCCGGCCGGTGTTCGCCGACGGCGGCGTCGACCTCAGCGTCCGCGGCCCCGAGCGCATCGCGCCGACCGGGCCCAACGGCGCGGGCAAGAGCACCCTACTCAAGCTGGTCACCGGCGAACTCGTCCCGGACGGCGGGGAGATCACGCGCAACGACGGGCGGATCGCCTACCTCTCGCAGCGCCTGGACCTGCTGGACCTCGACCGCACCGTGGCGGAGACCGGCTGAGCCCACGACCCCGGCCACCCCGGCCACCACCGCTACCCCGGCCGCCCCGGCCGCCCGCACGACGAAGGCCGGTGCGAAGGGAGATTCGCACCGGCCTCTGCTCGGCGACCTGCTGGCGGAACTGCTGGGCCGGCACGAGGAGCCGTGCCTGGCGAAGGACCTGCGCGACGAGCTGATGGCGACGTACCCGAAGCGCAACGGGGCGCAGGACCGCGGAGAGCGAGAACTCGTCGTCGTCGCCGTGGGTCAGCGAGATCTCGGCGGTGATGCTGGTGCTGGTGAGTCACCAGGGTCGGCTGTGCAGCGCCATGTGCACGGTGTCGACGACCTGGATCAACGCGGCCCGGGCGGTGCCCGTCGGGCGGCTCGCACCGATCAGCAGGAAGCCGTGGAGTGCCCCCTGGTAACGCGTGGCCACCACCGGGACCCCGGCCGCCCGGAGCCTGGCCGCGTAGGCCTCGCCCTCGTCCCGCAACACATCGGCCTCCGCGGTGACCACCAGCGCCGGCGGCAACCCGGCGAGCTGCTCCAGCGACGCCCGCAACGGCGCGGCCGTCACCTCCATCCGCCGGTCCCGCTCGGGCAGGTAGTCGTCCCAGAACCGGCGCATGTGCTCACGGTGCAGGAAGTAACCGGTGGCGAACCGGCGATAAGAGGGCGTGTCGAAGTCCGTGTCGGTCACCGGACAGAGCAACACCTGATGGACCAGCGGAAGTTCACCACGCTCCCGGGCCAGCAGCGTCAAAGCCGCCACCAGGTTCGCCCCCGCCGAATCCCCGACGACCGCGATCCGCTCCCCCACCAACCCGATCTCATGCCCGTGCTCATGGATCCACCGAGCCGCCGCGTAACACTGCTCCACCGCCACCGGGTACCGCGCCGCCGGGGCCCGGGCGTAGTCCACGTACACGACGGCGGCGTCCGTGCCCAGCGCGAACTCCCGCACCAGCCGGGCGTAGCAGTCGGCATCACCGAGCGACCAGCCCAGGCCGGGCAGGAACAGCACCACCGGACTGGGCCGGGCGGCGCCGACGGGTCTGGTCACCTGGACGCGCACCCGCCCGGCCGCACCGCCGGGCAGGGCGAGCCACTCCGACTCGATGTCGCAAGGATCGTCCGGATCCTCGAACTCGCCGTCGCCCGGAAGATGCTCGGCGGTGAGGAAGGAGAGGTCCGGCAGCTCCGTGGCGGACCGGCCGGCCCGGCCGTCCAGGAACTCCTGGAACGCCCGGTCGAGTACGGGGCGCCGGTCGGGCTGGGGGGTGGGGTCGGACAACTCTTCGCTCCTGGCTTCGGTCGACGGGCACGGCGGTTCCGTGTGTGCCCCGGCCGTGGTGGCCTGTTCGTGCCCTGCGGCGGGCGGGTCGGCGGCGGGCGGGTCGGCGGCGCCTGCCTCAGCCGGCTTCGTCGTGCGGACGCGCCTCGTGCGGGCCTACGTCGTACGTCCGCACGTCGTCAGGGCGTGCCCGCCACTCGCGCGGCGAGACGCCGTACACGGCGTGGAAGCTGCGGCTGAAGTGCGCCGCGTTGACGAAGCCCCACCGCTGGGCGACGGCCGAGACCGTGGGCGCGGTCCGGCCGCGCCGGGCCAGCTCGCGGGCGCAGGCGTCCAGGCGCAGCTGCCGTACGAGGCCGCTCACCGTCACGCCCTCGCCCTCGAAGAGCCGGTGCAGGTGGCGCACGGACATGTGGTGGGCATGGGCGATCCTCTCCGGGGACAGCTGCGGGTCGCCCAGGTGACGGTCGATGTACTCCCGTACCCGCCGGACCGGGTGCGCGGTCCCGGCGCCCGGCTCGTCGGCGGCCCGGGGCGGCGCCAGCCGGGCGACGAGTGCGGTGACCAGGTCGGCGACGCTGCCGGCCAGCCGGTCGCCGACGGCGGCGGGGTAGGAGTGCGCGGAGGCGGCGAGGACGTCCAGGAACGGCAGGATCACCGGCCCGCACCCCTCCGTGGGGCCGACGGCCGTCGCCGAGGCGTGCCGCAGGTCGTGCTCCGGCACTCCCAGCAGCCGGCGCGGCAGGTGGAACAGGTGGGTGCGGAACCGCTCCGGGTAGTCCACCGCGTACGGGCGCGCCGTGTCGTACAGCACCAGCCCGCCCGGCGGCACCTCGGCGCGGCGCCCGTCCTGCTCCAGGACGGCCCGGCCGACCACCTGCACGCCGACCCCGACCTGCGGCTCGCTGCGCGGGGTCCGGGCGATCAGCGCCGCCGTGCGGGAGAGCCGGGCCGCGTCGGCCTCCAGGGTGGAGATCCGCACGTACCCGAGGCGGTGCGACTCCAGGAGCCCCTCGAACGGCCGCCCGGTCAGCGGGTGCACCTCCAGCGGCACCAGTGACCGGGAGAGCGCCCCGCTCCAGAAGGCCGCCTTGTCGCCGTCCGCGACCGAAGCCGTCGTCACTCGCACGCCCATCTGACCGCCCTTCCGCCGGAGTCCCGCGCACTCTCAGCGTGGCCCGCCGGTGCGGCGGGTCGGTAGGTCATCTGACTGACGTGTTCGGACGGCCCTGGGTGGAGTCCGGCGAGGCGGCCCCGCCGGCCCGGCCGGGCGGGCGTGCCCGCAGGTCAGATCCCGTCGAGGGCGTGGGCGAGGGCGGCCCGCGTGGTGATGCCGAGCTTCGGGAAGATCTTGTAGAGGTGGGCCCCGACGGTGCGGGGCGACAGCTGGAGCTGGCGGCCGATCTCCTTGTTGGTCAGCCCGGTCGCGGCCAGCCGGGCGATCCGCAGTTCCTGGCCGGTCAGCTCGGACGCCGCGGTGGCTGGTCCGGTCTGCGGCGGGACCGCCGAGTCCCCGGCGGCGCGGAGCTCCTCCTCGCACTGCGCCGCCCAGGGGGTGGCCCGCAGGCGGCGGAACGCGTGGTGGGCCGCGCGCAGCGCCTCCCTGGCGCCGGGCCGGTGGCGGCGGCGCAGCCACGCGCCGTGGGCGAGTCGCAGCCGGGCGAGGTCGAACACCCACTGTTCGGCGCCCGGGACGGCGAAGGCGGCCTCGTAGGCGGCGTCGGCCTCCTCGTCGTCCGCGGCCAGGGCGGTGGCGGCCGCGCACAGGAAGGCGTGGTGTCCGGAGATCTCGGCGGAGCGCGCCGCGGCTCCGGCCGCGAGGTGGGTCCGGGCCTCGTCGTGCCGTCCGGTGTGCACGGCGGCCGTCACCAGGTCGAGGACCAGCGTGTGGTGCCAGGGCCGGCCGCCGGACAGCCGCCCGGGCGGGGTGAGCTCGGAGAAGTGCCCGTACGCCTCCTCGTAGCGGCGGTGGGCGAGCGCGGCCAGGCCGCGCAGATGGGTCAGCCGGTCGAGGACGTACCGCATCCGGGCGCGGGTGGCGATCGGCCGGACGGTCCGCTCGACCTCCCGCAGGCCGGCCTCGTCGCCCCGGCCGGCGAGGAAGTGGGCGTGGTACTGACGGAACATCAGGGCGTTGGTGTGGTAGCCGAGTTCGTCCGCGATCTCGGCCTCGCGCAGGCAGACGGCCGCGCGGTCCCAGTGTCCGAGCAGGTAGTCCTGGTGGGCCCTGGCCTTGGCGACCGAGCCCTGGGTGGCGTAGCCGTGCAGGCCGGTGAAGCGCTGCCACAGGTCGCCGTCGGGCCAGTCCAGCGCGGAGGAGGTCCACAGCAGGAGCCAGGCCGCGCCGGCCTCCCGCTCCCCGGTCAGGCCCTCGGCCGTCGCCAGCAGGGCGGCGGCCGCGTCCGGGCCCGGGTCGGTCCAGGCGCGCAGGCAGAGCCGGCCCACCTCGGAGACGTTCTCCCGGTGCCGTTCCAGGGCGCGCCAGGCCCAGGGGTCGTCCGTGTAGGTGGCCGCGAGGAGGAGCTTGAAGTAGACCTGTTCGACCAGCCCGCCGAAGGTGTCGGCGCCCGGCGCGGTCAGGGCGTCGAGGGCGGCGGGCAGCAGTGCGGCGGAGGACTCGAAGTCGACGTGGTGGCTCTGGTCGGCGTAGACCACCGCGTAGGAGAACAGCGGGTCGATGTCCTGCGGGACGGTACCGCTCTTCAGTTCCTCGACCAGTGCCGCGGTGTGGCGCAGCTGCCCGCCGCGGGCGGCCATCACCGCGGCCCAGGTGAGCCTGCGGACGCGGTCACACCCGCTGGGGCTGAGGACGGCGGCGCGTTCGAGCAGCAGCGCGCCCTCCGCCTCGCCGCCCCGGGCGGCGAGGTCGCGGCCGGCCTCCTGGAGGCGGTGGGCGAGGTCCTCGTCGGGCAGCAGCGCGGCGGCGGCCTCGTGGACCAGCCGCCGGGGGTCCTCCGGCGCGAGGGCGTCGGACAGGGCGCGGTGCGCCTCCCGGCGCGCGGTGTCGGAGGCGGCGGAGACGACGGCGGTGCGGACCAGGGGGTGCCGGAAGACGAGCTGTCCGGCCGGGTCGAGGCGGGCCAGGCCCTCCTCTTCGATCCGTGCCAGGATCTCCCGCGCGTTCTCGTCGGCGAGGGCGCGCAGCCACTCGGCGCTGCCGGAGTCCGGGCCGGTGGCCAGGGCGCCGAGCAGGAGGAGGCGGCCGACCTCCGGGGTGACCGTCCCCAGGCGTTCGGCGAACATCCGCTCGAGCTTGCGCCCGAGCGGCAGCCGCTCGGGCAGCGGAGCGGCGCCCCGCTGCTGGGCGGCCGCCAGCTGGCGCGGCAGCTCCACCAGCGCCAGCGGGTTCCCGGCCGCCTCGGCGAGGACGCGCTCGCGCGCGGGCGGCGCGAGTTCGGGGTAGCGGGTGCCCAGCAGCAGGGCCGCGTCGGCCGGGGGCAGGGCCGGGACGTCGACGGCCTCGGCCGACCAGATCTGGGCGGCCGCGCTGTCCGGGCGGGTGGCTCCGACGATCGCCACCGGCAGCTCGGCGCACCGCCGGTGCAGGAAGGCGAAGACGGTCCCGCTCGACGAGTCGATCCAGTGCAGGTCGTCCAGGAGCAGCAGCACGGGGGCGGTCCGCACCGCCTCCTGCAGCAGGGCCAGCGCGGCGGCGCCGACGGCGAAGCCGCTCGGGGTTCCGGAGCGGACGCCGAACGCGCTCTCCAGGGCCTCCCGCTGGTGCGCGGACAGCGCGCCGGAACGCTGGAGCGGCGACCAGAAGGCCTGGTGGAGGGCGCCGAAGGCGAGGTCCGTCTCCACCTCCGCGCCGACCGCGCGCAGCACGGTGAACCCGCGCTCGCGCGCCATCCGCTCCACCCAGGCGATCAGCGTGCTCTTGCCGACACCGGCGTCGCCGCGCAGCAGGACGGTGGAGCCGCTCGCGCCGTCCTCGGCCTGGACCAGTGCCGCGGTCAGCAGCTCCGTCTGCCGCTGCCGACCGACCAGGACCGGAAACCGCCTGTCCTCCGTCACTGGTGCCTCTCCCTCGACCCGGCCGATCCGCTCACCGGGGACCCAAGGCTACCGCCCGCCGGAACCGCTCCCGAGGTCGCGGGCCGGGCGGCGGGAACGGCGCGGCGGGGCCGTCCCGCGGCTGCGGTCACTCCCGGTAGAGCAGGACGGTGAGACCGGACAGGACGGCGCTGGCGACCAGGGCCCAGGCGATCTGGCCGTGCAGGACGAGGACCGCGCCGGGGGCGGCGCCGGCGAGCATGGTGACGACGGAGAGGATCTTCCGGCGCTGGCGGGGGGCGGTGCCGCCGGCGAGGCGGGAGTCGGCGGCCAGGCCTGTCAGGGTGAGGGTCAGCACGGTGGTGGTGAGGTCGGGCACGCCGAGGCCGCGGACGGTGCCGTTGCGGATGCCCATCGCCAGGGCGAGCAGGGCGATCACCGGGTACTGCGCGGGCCCCTCGACGCTCCGGGCGAAGGCGACGGCCGCGGCGGCTCCGTACAGCCCGACCTCCAGGACGAAGGCGGTGCGCAGCCGTGCGGCGCGGGGGGATCCGGCGTGCCGGGTGGCGAGGCGGCCGGCCACGCCCGCGCCGAGCAGGAAGGCCGCGAGGGAGGTCAGGGAGCCGGTGACGGAGAAGCCGGGCGCTCCGGCGAGGGCGAAGGCGATGACGACGACGTTGCCGGTCATGTTCGCGGTGAAGACGTGGCCGAGGCCGAGGTAGCTGACGGCGTCGATCAGTCCGCTGACCAGGGTGAGGACGAACAGGGCCAGGGCCAGCGGGTGGCGGTCGTGGATCTGCGGTCCGGACGGCTGCGGCGGCGGGGGCGTGGTCACGACGGCTCCTCGTGGGGGGGGCGTGGGGAAGCGGGGAAGCGGGCGGGGCACCGCCTGGTCCAGGCGGTGCCCCGTGACGGAACCGGCGGGCTCGTCAGAAGAAGCAGGGGTCCATCGGCACCTGGGGCTGCCCGGGCAGGGCGAGGCCGCGCGCCTGGCGCCAGGCGTGCTGTTCGCCGGAGGCCGCCACGGCCTCCAGCACGCCCTCGGCCTGGCGGACGCCGGCGGCCAGGCTGGGGGCGGGGGTGGCGTGGTAGCCGCCGAACTCGGTGACCGGGCTCCAGGACGGCGAGATCTCCGGCAGCTCGGGCGCCAGGCCCTCGTGCTCCTGGGCGGCGTGGACGATGCGCCCGCCGACGACGGTCAGGACGGCCTCGATGTGCGGGATGTCGGCCTCGGGCACCGTGAAGTAGTCGGCGCTGAGCAGCGCGAGGTCCGCGTAACTGCCGACCGTCAGACGGCCCTTGATGTCCTCCTCGCCGGTGAGGCGGGCGCCGCCGAGGGTGTAGAGCTCCAGGGCCTGGGCGCGGTCGAGCCGGTTGTGCTCGGCCGCGAGGCGCCGGCCGGAGACGGCTCGGCCGGAGACCAGCCAGTGCAGGGCGACCCACGGGTTGTAGGAGGAGACCCGGGTGGCGTCGGTGCCCGCCGCGACGGTCAGGCCGCGGTCCAGCATGGCGCGCAGCGGCGGCGCCTCGGCGGCGGCGGGGGCGCCGTAGCGGTTGACGAAGGCCTCGCCCTGGAAGGAGAGGCGGTTCTGGACGGATACGGCGCCGCCGAGGGCGGCGATCCGGTCGAGGCTGTCCTTGCTGACGGTCTCGGCGTGGTCGAAGAGCCAGCGGTTGCCCTGGGGGAAGAGGCCCTCGGCGGCGAGCTTCTCGAAGACGGCGAGGTCGCGGCGGATGGTCTCGTCGTAGGTGGCGTGCAGGCGGAAGCCCCAGCCGTTCTCCATGAGCAGGCGGACGGCCTTCTCGAACTCGGTCTCGTAGGCGCCCAGTTGCGGCCTCGGCTCGGTGAAGTTCTCGAAGTCGGCGGCGGCCCAGGTGAGGTTCTCCCCCGCGCCGTTGAGGCGCAGCCACTCGTCACCCTCGCCGGGGCGGACGGTGTCGACCCAGCGCTTGAGGTCGTCGAGCTCCTGCCCGGCGGTCTGCGGGAAGAGGTGGTAGGCGATGCGCAGGCTCAGCTCGCCTCGGCGGGCGAGCTCCATGACGGTGCCGTAGTTCTCGGGGAAGGCCTGGAAGCCGCCGGCCGCGTCGATCGCGGAGGTGAGGCCGAAGCGGTTGAGCTCGCGCAGGAAGTGCCGGGTCGAGCCGATGCGGTCGGCCTCGTCCAGCATCGGCGCCTTGGCGAGGGTGGAGTAGAGCAGCAGGGCGCCGGGGGCGGCGATCAGCAGGCCGGTGGGCTCGCCGTCGTTGCCGCGCACGATCTGGCCGCCGACCGGGTCGGGGGTGTCGCGGGTGAAGCCGGCGGCGCGCAGGGCGGCCTTGTTGAGCAGGGCCGACTGGTAGAGGTGCAGCACGAAGACGGGGGTGTCGGGGGCCGCGGCGTTGAGTTCGGCCAGGGTGGGCAGGCGCCGTTCGGCGAACTGGTCGGCCGACCAGCCGCCGACCACCCGCACCCACTGGCCGGGCGGAGTGCGCTCGGCCTGCCGGCGGAGCATGGTCAGGGCCTCGCGCAGCGTGGGGACGCCGTCCCAGCGCAGCTCCATCACGTAGTTGAGGCCGCCGCGGATGACGTGCAGGTGCGCGTCGTTGAGGCCGGGGACGGCCCGGCGGCCGAGCGCGTCGACCACCCGGGTGCCGGGGCCGACCAGCGGGACGACGTCCGCGTCGTCGCCCACGGCCTGGATCCGTCCGTCCCGGATGGCCACGGCGGTGGCCTGCGGGCGGCGCGGGTCGTTGGTGAACACCTTGGCGTTGCGCACGACCAGGTCGGCGGGCTCGTCGGGAGTGCCGGGGCGGACGCCGGCGACAGGCATGGTGGACAAGGGGAGCCCCTTCGTTGGGTGGGTGATTCGGCGCGAGGCCACCCGGCGAACGTAGGCAGGCGGCGGTGGGGCGAGGTTCTTCGCAGCGCATGGCCGGTTGCCCGGCAGCGCACTGACGCGGGCCGGCCGGGCGGGTGCGGCCGGTGGTGCGTTGTCGGAACAGTCCCGGGCGCAGAGCGAGCAGAACCTCCCGCCGATCGCGGGCTAGTGTCGTTGACGCGAAGCCCCGCCGATCCGGCCGGGGCCAAGCCTGACGTGGTGTCAATTCCCCGCGTCTTTCCCCTCGTTCACGAGAAAGAGAAGACCCATGGTCGACTTCGCCAACGTCCACGCCGCCCCGAGCCCGGACCTGCTCACCCCGGACAACGCGATGATGCTGTTCGTGGACCACCAGCCGCAGATGTTCTTCGGCACCGGCAGCGGCGACCGCACCGCCATCATCAACGCCACCGAGGGACTGGCCAAGGCCGCGAAGGTCTTCGGCGTGCCGACCGTCCTGTCGACCGTCGCCGCCGAGTCCTTCTCCGGCCCGATCCTGCCGCAGCTGAAGGCCGTCTTCCCCGACCAGGAGATCATCGACCGCACCACGATGAACGCCTGGGAGGACGAGGCCCTGGTCGAGGCCGTCAAGGCCACCGGCCGCAAGAAGATCATCCTCTCCGGCCTGTGGACCGAGGTCTGCCTCGTCCTGCCGGCGCTCTCGGCGCTGGACCAGGGCTACGAGGTCTACGTCGTCGCCGACGCCTCCGGCGGCGTCACCCCGTCCGCCCACGAGCACGCCCTGCAGCGGATGACCGCCGCCGGCGCCGTCCCCGTCACCTGGATCCAGGTCCTCCTGGAGCTCCAGCGCGACTGGGCCCGCACCGAGACCTACGTCGCGGTCACCGAGCTCGTCAAGGAGCACGGCGGCGCCTACGGCATGGGCCTGGTCTACGCCCAGTCCATGATCAACCCGCACGCCGCCGGCTGACGGACCCATCGATCCGACGGAGTCCGACATGAACACGGGTCTACTCCTGCTGCGCCTGGTCGTCGGCCTGCTCATCGCGGGCCACGGCGTCCAGAAGGTCAGCTTCCACCTCGGTGGCGGCGGACTCGACGGCGGTAGCGCCGAGTTCCGGGGCGACGGCTTCCGCGGTGGCAAGCTCACCGCGGTGACCGCCGGCGGCACCCAGATCGGCGCCGGGCTGATGCTCGCCGCCGGTCTGCTCACCCCGCTGGCGGGCGCGGGCGTCATGGGGGTGATGACCGTCGCCCTGACGGTCAAGTGGCCGCACGGCCTGTGGGTCCAGCACGACGGGTACGAGTTCCCGTTCGTCCTGATCACCACCGGCGCGGCACTCACCGCCACCGGCCCCGGACAGTGGTCCGTCGACGGGGCGCTCGGCCTCGCCGACTGGCCCCTGTGGTGCCTGCCCGCCGCCGTCGTCGCCGGCGTGGGCGGCGGACTGGCGACCCGGCTCGCCCTGCACCGCGACTGACCCCGGTCGGCACCGCGGTCAGGCAGCCGACACCGAACGGGCTCGGGCCCCGGGTGGGAAGACCACCCGGAGCCCGAGCCCGTCGGCATACACGCGAAGTACCCGAAGTACCCGAAGTACGCGAAGTACCAAGAGCAGGGAGCGAGATGATGACGACAACGACGGCGGAAGAGACGCGCGTACGCGAGCCGGGCCCGACGGAGGCCGGGAGCGGGGCGCCCACGGGCGCGGAGCGGGCGGCGGGCCCCGGCCACGAGCCGGACCTGCACGCCATGACACGGCTCACCCTGCGGCCCATCGCCTCGCCGATGCCCCTGGGCTTCTTCACGGTGGCCATCTCCTCCACCGTGGCCAGCAGCCTGCAGCTCGGCCTGGTCGACGGCGCGTACCGGCAGGCCGTGGCGCTCACGCTGTTCTCCGCGTTCGTCCTCCAACTGCTGGTCAGCATCCTCGCGTTCGGCGCCCGCGACGTCATCGCGGCGACGCTGATGGGCGGGTTCGCCGGGGCCTGGCTGGCCAACGGCCTGGTCACGGCGTCGGATGCCCCCGGCGGTGCCCGGGTACTGGGCGTGATGAACCTGGTGTTCACCGTCTTCGCGGCCCTGATGGCCTCGGTGGCGAGGCCGAAGAGGGTGCTGTGGGTGCTCCTGATGATCGCCGTGCCGCGCTACCTCGTCGCCGGCCTCTACGGCGTCTCGGGCGAGGCCTGGCTGGGGCACCTCGCCGGCGCGCTCGGCATGCTCCTCGCGGCGGTCGCGATGTACGCGGCCTACGCCCTGATGCTGGAGGAGCTGCGGGGCCGGGAGGTCCTGTGGATCGGGCGCAGCGGCCCCGTGCGGGACGCCATGCACGCGGGGCTGACCGGCCAGCTGAACCGGCTGGAGCAGCAGGCCGGCGTGCGCCGGACCCTGTAGCGGGCGCCCCGCGCGGCTTCCGGGCTCCGGAGTCCGGAGTCCGGTGACGGAACGCGAATCGGCTGTGCCCGTACCGGAAATCCGGTACGGGCACAGCCGATTCGCGCATGTCGGTCGACAGTTCGTGGGAACCGTGCCCGGGGCCGGCTCAGCGGCCACCGGCCAGCCTGCCCAGTTCGGCGTCCCAGTCGATCAGTTCGGCCTCGCCGCCGCGCGGCACGAGGGCGAAGCTCCGCTCGCGGAGCCAGCTGTGCACCGGCTCGACCGGGACGTCGATCGAGGCGGTGCCGTCGTCCCCCCTGAGCGTGATCCGCAGCAGCCGGCGGCCGTGGCAGCGGCACGGCGGGGCGAACCGCACGTCGCCCATCCCGGCCGGCCGGTGCAGGCCCTTCCACAGCAGGTCGCGGGCGAACTCCCACGTCCCGACCGCCGGGTCGGAGCCGGGGAACTCCATGACCACGGAGAACGGCGCCCGCGCGCGGTACACGAAACGCACCGGCAGGTCGATGAACCTCCCGTCCCCGATGTTGAGTTGCGCGTTCAGGACGGGCGTGGCGCAGTCCCCGGCCGCAGCGGGGCCGTGACCGGTGAACGGATGGCGGCCGGGCACGGGTACCTCCGAGGACGATGGGCGGAAACGAGAAAAGTGCCGGGCCCGCCGACGAACGGGCCCGGCACTGAGCGGAGCCGGGCCTGCCGACGAACAGGCCCGGCCCGCGGTCACTCCCCGGTACCGGGAGCGACGACCAGGTGCTCGGCGAGGAACCAGACCTGGGTCTCGCCGGTGCGGATGATCTGGGAGACCAGGAGGTCCTGGGTGCCGTCGTCGCCGAGCTCCGCGGTGCGGGTGGCGGCGTCGCGGACGTCGGCGAGGATGGTCTCGTGGGCGTCGAGCAGGCGGGAGAGCATCGAGTGCACGCCCTCGATGCCGTCCGGCGGGCGCGGCACGCCCGTGATCTCGGCGGCGTGCCGGGGGTCGCCCACGGCGACGCCGCCGAGGCTCTGCACCCGCTCGGCGAGCGCGTCGACCAGCTCCAGCTGCTCCTGGGCGTGCTTGTCGAACAGCAGGTGCAGCTGGTAGGCCGTCGGTCCGCGCATGCCCCAGTGGTACTTCTTGTACAGCCCGTACAGGAACTGGGTGTCCGCGAGGACCCGGTTGAGCCGCTGGCACGAGTACTGCCGGGCGTCGTGGGAGAGCGCGATCGGCAGCTGGGTGACGGTGCCGAACTCCTGGATCTCGGGACCGTGCTGGTGGAGGCGCGGCTGCTGGTTGGTCATGGTGCTCCTGGGTTCTGTGTGTGCGGGGGTGGTCAGTCGGCCACGGACCGGACGGCCTCGCGGATCACGTCGGCGACGCACCCGGGGTGGGAGAGCATCACCAGGTGCGAGGAGTCCACCTCGACGGTGGTCGCGCCGGCCCGCTGGTAGCCGAACCGCTGGACCTCGGGGTTGAGGGTCCGGTCGGCGCCGGCGACGATGCCCCAGGACGGCTTGTCCCGCCACGCGGCGGTGGGCGCCGGCTCGCTGAACGCCGCCGCGGCGAGCGGACGTTGGGTGACGGCGAGGACCCGGCCGAGCGCGGGGTCGACGTCGGCCGCGAAGATCTCCGGAAGACGGTCGACCTCCACCGAGACGTCGGTGCCCTCGTCCCCGTCCGCCAGCGGGAAGGGGGTGTACACCAGGGCGGTGGCGAGCTCGGACTCGGGGAAGCCGCCCTGCAGCCTGCCCAGGCTCTCGCCCTCCTCCAGCGCGTAACCCGCCAGGTACACCAGGCCCTTGACGTTCTCCTCGGCGCCCGCCACGGTGATCACCGCGCCGCCGTAGGAGTGGCCGACCAGCACGACCGGCCCGGGAATCCGCCGGACCACCGACGCGATGTAGGCGGAGTCCCCGATCAGGCTGCGGTTGGGCACCGCCGGCGCCACGACCTTCAGTCCGTCGCCCAGCAGCTCCGGGATCACCCGGGCGAAGCTGGAGGCGTCGGCGAAGGCCCCGTGCACCAGCACGACGGTGGGCATGTCGTTCCTCGTCATGTATGTCCTCACTGAGGCCTCACCGAGGCCCTCGTGTCACGTGTTTTCCGTGCTCCTCAGGCTAGGAACGCGGCTGCCGCGGCCTGTTCCGACGGCGCACTGACTGCGGTCGGTCCGTGCACCGAACGGAAGTCGGGCCGTCTGCCGTCAACTCCCGCCCCGGCTCGGCGCTCTGGGACGACTCGGGGTGCTCTCACAGGCAACCGGGCGGATCCGCCGGCGCCTAGCGTGGTCCCGTTGCAGCCCCCCCGCTGCGTTAGGAAAGGGAAACCCCATGCCGTACATCACCGTTGGCCAGGAGAACTCCACCTCCATCGACGTCTACTACGAGGACCACGGCACCGGCCAGCCGGTCGTGCTGATCCACGGCTTCCCGCTGAACGGTGACTCCTGGGAGCGTCAGAGCGCGGCCCTGCTGGACGCCGGCTACCGGGTCATCACCTACGACCGCCGCGGTTTCGGCCGGTCCTCGCACCCGACCACCGGCTACGACTACGACACCTTCGCCGCGGACCTGAACACCGTGCTGGAGACCCTCGACGTCCGCGACGCCGTCCTGGTCGGCTTCTCCATGGGCACCGGCGAGGTCGCCCGCTACGTGTCCGAGTACGGCTCGGCCCGCGTCGCCAAGGTCGCCTTCCTGGCCTCCCTGGAGCCGTTCCTGCTGAAGACCGACGACAACCCGGACGGCGCCGCCCCGAAGGAGTTCTTCGACGGCATCGTCGCCGCGGTGAAGGCCGACCGCTTCGCCTTCTACACCGACTTCTTCAACGACTTCTACAACCTGGACGACAACCTCGGCACCCGGATCAGCGAGGAGGCCGTCCGCAACAGCTGGAACGTCGCCACCTCGGGCGGCGCCTTCGCCGCCTCGGCCGCGCCGACCACCTGGTACACCGACTTCCGCGCCGACGTCGCCCGCATCGACGTGCCCGCCCTCATCCTGCACGGCACCGGCGACCGCACCCTGCCGATCGACAACACCGCGCGCGTCTTCCACAAGGCCCTGCCGGCCGCCGACTACGTCGAGATCGAGGGCGCCCCGCACGGCCTGCTCTGGACCCACGCCGAAGAGGTCAACGCCGCGCTGCTCGCCTTCCTCGCCAAGTAGCCCGGACGGCCGACCGCCCCGACCGCGGCCGGCCGCACAGACGTCGGTACCGCCGTCGCCGCTCCAGGCCCAGTGGTGACGGCGGTACCGGCCGCCACACACCCGCGCCCGGTGTCCGTTCGAACGGGCACCGGGCGCGCTCCACGACAGGAGGTTTCCCGTGAAGCTTCGTTCGGCCCGCCGCATCGTTCCGCTGGTGGCGGCGCTCGCCGCCGTCACGGCCGCCCCCGCCGTCTCGGCGGCCCAGGGCGCGCCCCAGAGCACGTCCCAGAGCACCGCGGCGAGCGCGTCGGGCGGGCAGCACCGCCAGTTCGCCGTCGGCCCGCAGTACGACACCACCCACGTCTACGTCGAGCCCGGCACCGAGCAGGCCTTCGTGACCAGCTGGACGTCCACCTTCGGCGGCACCACGATCGGACCGGTCTCCACCCAGGTGACCCCGGCGCCGAGCCGGACGCTGTCCGAGCTGGTGGTCTCCCCGGTCGGCACGCTGTCGGTGTTCGACTACACCACGCCCATCCCGTACCCCTTCGGCACGGAGCGCACCGGCTGGCTGGTGACCGACCTCGACCAGGCGGTCAAGGCCGCCCGCGCCGACGGCGCGACCGTCACCGTGGCGCCGTTCGCCGACCCGATCGGCCGGGACGCCGTCGTCCAGTTCCCCGGCGGGATCAGCGCCCAGCTCTACGTGCACACCGGCCCGACGTCGTACCCGCCGCTGGCCAGCGTGCCGGAGAACCGGCTCTACCTGTCGCCGGACGCCGTCGGCGACTTCCTGCACAGCTATCTCGCCTTCACCCAGGGCCGGATCGTCTCCGACGACCGGAAGGCCGACGGCGCCGCCCTCGGTCTGCCCGGCACGACGTACCGGCTCATCCGGCTCACCTCCGGCTTCGGCACCACCACGGTCGCGGTGACCGACGGCCACCTGCCCTACCCGTTCGGCAAGGAGCTGACCGGCTACGGGGTGTCGGACCTCGGCGCCACCCTGGACAAGGCGAGGGCCGCCGGCGCCACGGTGCTGTCCGGACCGGTCCACGCGGGCGGCCGGGACAGCGCGATGGTGCGGTTCCCCGGTGGCTACGTCGCGGAGATCCACACCGAGCGCTGACCGGCAGGACGCGCTCACCGACGGGCGGCCGGGCACCTCGTCGCCCGGCCGCCCGTCGGCACAGGCGCATCGGCGCATCGACGCATCGGCACATCCGGCTCCGCGAACCGCCGCCGCCGCCGCTACCGCTACCGCGGGGAGGCCGCCGCCGGCCGTACGGAAGCCGACCCGGCCGCCTCGTGGATGAACTCCGCGACCGCGCTCGGCCGGGAGACCGCCACGGCGTGGGAGGCGTCGGGCAGTTCGAGGACGGTGGCGCCGGCGCGTTCGGCCGTGAAGCGCTGGACGGCCGGCGCGAGCGCCTGGTCGGCGCCCGTCACCAGGGCCCACGAGGGCTTCGCGCGCCAGGCCGCCACCGTCGGCGCGTCGGTCACCACCCGCTCGGCGACGGGGCGTTGGATCGCGGCCAGCACCTGCGCCACCTCCGCGTCGAGGTCGGCGGCGACCAGCGGCCGGAAGCAGTCCGCGGGCACGGAGAGCTCCGTCGCCCGCTCGGTGCCGCCGCTGGTGAACCCGGTGCGCCGCAGCCGGGGGATCAGCGGCGCGGGGGCGAAGCGGCCGGCGAGCGTTTCGTGGCTCTCCCCCACGTCGGGGAGGTAGGCGGCCACGTAGACCAGCGCGAGGACGTTGGGGGCGGCCCCGGCCTCGGTGATCACGGCGCCCCCGTAGGAGTGGCCGACCAGGACGACGGGACCGTCGATGCCCGCGACGACGTCGGCCAGGTAGGCGGCGTCATGGGCGAGGCCCCGCAGCGGGTTCGCGACGGCGAGCACCGTCAGTGCGCGGCAGTGGAGTTCGGCGACGACGCCGAACCAGGTGGTGGCGTCGGAGCAGCCGCCGTGGACGAGCACGACGGTGGGCCGGGTGGAGGGCATGGCGGCCTTTCGGCGGGTGGCGGAGGAGTCGTGGCGCAGGGGGTCAGGAGGCCGGAGTGCGACTTTCGTTCTGGGCGTAGGCCTGCCACTCACGCGGCGAGACCCCGTAGGCGTCGCGGAACGTCCGGCTGAAGTGGGAGTGGCTGACGAAACCCCACCGGTGCGCCACCGCGGAGACACTGCTCTGCCGGCGCAACGGCCGCTCCAACTCCCGGCGACAGGCGTCCAGTCGACGCTGCCGCACGAACTGGCCCACCGTCGTCCCGTCCTGCTGGAACAGCTTGTGCAGATAGCGCACCGAGATGTGCTGCGAGCGGGCGATCGACTCCGGCGCCAGGTCCGGATCCGCGAGGTTCTCCTCGATGTGGGCCCGGATCCGTGCCAGCAGTTCGGCGGCACCGCCCGGCTGCTCCGGCGCCTCCCGCTCCAGCAGCTCCGCCACCAGGACCGCCACGATGTCACAGACACTGCGCGCCAGGTGGTTGCCCGGCCGGGCCCGGTGCGCCCGGGACTGGACGACCAGCGTCCGCAGCAGCTGCGAGGCGAGCGAGCCGACCCCCTCGCTCCCCCGCGCCACCAGCCCACCCACGCGCCGGACATCGGCCTGCCGCACGCCCAGATAGAAGCACGGGACACGGAAACGCACCATCAGGCTCTGCGCGTCCTGCAGCAGACCCACCGGGTGCACGGCGGTGCCGATCAGCAGGTCCCCGGGCGCGAGCACCGTGCTGACGCCGTGGCGCCGTACGGTGGCCGCGCCCCGCACATGCAGGAGGACGTACAGGCAGTCCTCGGGATCGGCCCCCGGCGGCGGGGACAGGACGTCGACGCAGTCGCCGCCGCTGTCGAGGGCGGCCTGGACGAACTGCTGGGCCCGGCTTTCGGGTGTGGGGCTTTCGGGCGTGGGGCTTTCGCCTGCGGGGGTTTCGGGCATGGGCGAGGGACCCGACGGGATCACGGGAGGCTCCGACCGGTTGCGAGGGTTCAGTACGGGTGCTGGGGCTCGCCGCGCCGCACGGTGAGGGGCACGGCGGCCGGGGAATGAGCGGCAGCTCGTGGTGACGATTCTGGCCGCGCACCGGACCCGTTGACCACCGACCGACGTAGGGATTGCCCGACGAAGCTTCATCGCTCTGTAGCAACGGCCCACCCCGGCCGGCGGCTACCGGCCGGCAGCCTCCGGGGCGGACTGGAGCAGGTCCAGGAGCTGGAGCCCCATGTGCAGCACCAGGCGGTGCGCGCCGTCGTCCAGGTCCAGGCCCGTGATCTCCTGGATCCGGCGCAGCCGGTAGTACAGCGAGGTGCGGTGCAGTTCCAGCACCTCCGCGGTCCTGGGTACGGAGCCGGCGTTCTCCAGGAAGCAGCGCAGGGTCTCCTCCAGCCGGGCGCCGGCGCTGTCGTCCAGCAGACGCCGCAGCGGATTCGGCAGGAGGGACTCGTCGAGCGCGCTGTCGGGCAGCTGGAGGAACACGGCGTACTCCCCGAGCCGCTCCCAGTCGCCGACGCCCTCCAGCCGGGGCAGTCGACGGGCCGCGCGCACCGCGACCCGGGCCTGGTCGTGGGAGATCCAGGCGTCGGCGAGCGCCGTCCGGCGTCCGCCGACACCCACCGCCACAGACGGCCCCGGGCCCAGGAAGGTCGTCAGGGAGCGGACGACGGCACGGCTCTGCTGTTCCAGGTCCTCCTCCGTCGGCTCCCGGTCGAAGACCTGCACCAGGACCGCCCGGTCCTGTTCGACCGCCGGCAGCCCGCGGGCGGCGCGGGTCTGCCGGAACGGCTCCAGGGCGCCGCGCAGCGCCACCGCGACCCGGCCGGAGGGCCCGCGCTGCCCGGTGACGGCCACGCTGGTCACCACGACATGGGGGCCGGCCGGAAGGAGTCCGTCGTCGACCAGGCGCTGGTGCGCCGCGCAGCGCAGCGCCGAGTCCGATCCGACCAGCCCGCCCACCAGCCCGCGGGTGTGCTCCTCGTCGTCGTCCGAGGCGAGGCGCTCGGCGTACATCTCGACCGCCACGGCCCGGGCGACCCGGTCGATGGCCTCGGTCTCGGCCCCGGTGAGGGGCTCCCCCGCCGCCACGATCATCAGGATGCCCAGTAGGTGGCCGCGCTCACGGATCGGGACGCAGTAGCGCGGCCGCAGCCCCAGGTCGTCGCGGCCCGGCAGGACGCCCGGGCGGGTCCACTCGGTGACGCCCTGGGCCAGCACGTAGCGGATGGCCTCCTCGTCCGCGATGCCCTGCAGCAGCGTGCGCACCCGCACCCGGTCCTCGTCCCCGAAGTGCCGGCTGGTGCAGATCATCCGCACCAGCGGGTCGTCGAGGGCGACGGAGCGCCCCAGTTCCTCGGCCAGGCCGTCCACCAGCGCCTGCAGCACTTCGCCTCCCGAGCGTGCGCGCCGGGTCCACGTCGTCATGGTCAGTTGCCTCCCGGCGCATTCATACAAGGAGCGGAACGGGAGGGACAACCATTCGACAAAACGAGGAAACGGCGGCTCCCCGCGGGCCGGACGGCCTCTCCCCCCGGGCCGCTTCCGCGCCTGGAGGAGCCTCCGCGCGCGAGGTCGGAGCACGACCGCCGCCAGTGAACTTGCTTGCCGCACAGCCGAGTTGAGCCGACGCGGGATCGGACGGCGACCGCCGCTGCGGCCACCGGCCGCGCCGTCCCACAACTGTCGTACGGAGTGGGCATGATGGCGGGGAGCCCGCGCCCGGCCCCGTCCACCGCGCGAAAGGTGCGCGGATCGTCACCCCGCGGTGCACGGGCGGAACATCCACGCCCGCCGCCGCCCCCTAACCTGAGGACCGGTACCGCCTCCCCCTGCTCCTCGGCAGCTCCCAGGGCTCGAGGCAGGAGCGTCGCGCCGTCCCCGGCGCCGACGCCCCGATCGTCCGGTGTGCCCCGTCCCGATCGGACACCGCACCCGCCGGCCCCACACCGGCCCCGGACGGCCCCTCTCGGCCTCGCGCCGGCCCCACCCCGACACCGCCCAGGAGACCCTCGTGCCCACGCACCAGCCGCTGCCCAGCCCCCAGCCCGGCCCGGACGCCGCCACCAGCACCGACATCACCCTCGACGCCCGGCTGGCCCTCGGCGAGCACGAGTCCGTCGACGTCCCGGTGCGCCTCGGCTACCGCAGGGACGACCCGCTCGCCGTCGCCCTCGAGTTCCTCGGCCCCGCGGCGGAAGCGGGCACCTGGCGCTTCTCCCGCGACCTCCTCTGGGAGGGCCTGCAGAGACCCGCCGGCCTCGGCGACGTCCGCATCTGGCCGCCCTGCACCTGCCACGGCCGCGCCTCCCTGCGCATCATGCTCCGCGGCTGCGACAACGTCGTCCTCATCGACCTGCCCTCCCGCCAGATCCGCCGCTGGCTCCGCCGGGACTGCTTCACCCTGGTGCCCCAGGGCTCCGAGGCCGGCCTGATCGACTGGGCCGCCGAACTCGACGGCCTCGCCGCCTGACGCCGCGGCGGCGGGCCGGCCGCGTCAGAAGGCCGCCCCCGCTGCCGCGGAATTCCCGACAGTCTTCTCCCCGGGAGGGTGCGTGCTGCTGCTCGACCTCGACACGGTGTCGCCTCGTGAGCGCGTGGACGCGTTCCACCACGCGTTGACCGATTCGCAGGTGCCCAACGACGTCGCCCACGAGGAGCCGGCGACCGGTATCCACGCGCGCATGGAGATGTGGCGCGTCGGCGGACTGGACCTCTTCTCCACCCGGAACTCGGGCTTCCGGGTACGGCGGACGGACCGGCACGTACGCCACCACCGGGAGCACCCCATCGTCTCGGTCTCGATCCAGCCCCTGGGTGTCCACCGGGCCGAGGTCGCGGGCCGGCAGACGCTCCTGGGCTCCGACGACATCTGCGTCTTCCACGAGTTGTCGCCCCGCGTGTACGGCTGGTCCGGCGACGGCGCGTCCCAGGTCGTCATGTTCGACATGAACCGCCTCGGCGTGCCGGTGGACACCGTGGTGAGGGCCTCCCAACGGTTGCGCGCCAGCCCGCTCCACGGCCTGGTGCTGCAGCACCTGCGGGGTGTGTGGAGCGACCCCGGCCGGCTGGAGGCCGACGCCGGCTCGGAGGCCCTGGCGTCCGCCACGACGGAACTCGTCCGCGCCCTGCTCCTGTCGGCGGCGCACGCCGAGGAGGCCGTCGAGGTCAGGTCGACGATGGACGAGACGCTGGTCACCCGGATCACGGCCTACGTGCGCTCCCACCTGGCCGACCGTCACCTGACGCCGGAGCGCATCGCGGCGGAGCACGCCGTCTCCGTCCGCCGTCTCTACGCCCTGCTCAGCGGGGCGGGGATCAGCCTGGAGCAGTGGGTCATCGCGGAGCGGCTCGGGAAGGCGCGACGCATGCTCGCCTCCCCGCGCTACGACCGGCTGACCATCGCCGCGGTCTCCGCCCGGTGCGGGTTCAGCAGCCCCAGCCACTTCAGCCGCCGCTTCCAGGCGGCCTGCGGGGTGTCCCCGAGCGAGTACCGGCGGCTCGGTGGCGCCGTCCCGGTGGGCGGCTTCGAGTGAGTCGGCGGCTTCCGGTGGCCTGACGCGCAGCCCTCACCGCGATCGCTCCGGGGCGGTTCCGCACCGGACGCACGACGGCCCGGCATTCCCCGCAGCCACGGACAAGAGCCGTGCACAGTGGGGCATCGCGGCGGTGTCAGCGTTTCTCCAGGACGTACGGAACCGGCGAAAACCGGGTCCGGAGCCAGGGCGGGAAGACATGTCCCCCGGCCCCGGGCCGGCCGGTCCCTCGTCGCGGAGAGACGAGCACCGATGAGGACTGCCCATGACCGAACAGTGGCGGCGAACCCCCACCGACAGTGCCGCGCTTCAGGACCTGATCGACGAACTCGCGGGGGAGCTCCGTCGGTCCGTGGCCCTGGCCGACTCCTCGATCGGGCGCATCCGCTCCAGCCGGCACTTCGACGACGCGGACCCGGCACGCGTCCACAGCCTCCTGCACGGGCGGGCGAGCGGCGAAGTCGTCCGCCACGTCCTCGACCAGGGCGTCGCCCAGTGGTCCGGGCCGGGTTTCACCGAGGGCCTCGAGGAGTCGGGGCTGCTTCCCCGCTACTGCGTGCCGCTGCGTGAACGCGGCCACTTCCTCGGCCTGTTGACGGTCATCGCGCCGGGCGCTTCGCTGCCGCCGGAGGCGGTCGAGGCCATCGCCCGGGCGACGCCCGCCATCGCCGGCCGGCTGTACGCGGACCGCGTCCTGGCCCGCGCCGAGCGGAGCGGGGAGCAGCGCCTCCTGCTGTCCCTGCTGGACCCGAGCCCCGCCACCCGGGCCGAGTCCCGGATGCGGCTCCTGGACGGCGGGCTGCTCCCGGACGCGCCCCACGCGGTGGTCAGCGTCGTGCAGCTGGGCTGCTCCCGGGTGCCTGCGGGACGGGTGGCGACCGCACTGCGCGGGGCGCTGGAGGGGCTGCGCCGCACCCGGTCGGCGCACGGCGCCTTCGCGGTCACCCCGAACCGGGCCGTCCTGCTCCAGCTCTCCGATCGGCCGTTGGACCAGGAGGTGCTCCGGGAGCAGTCCGCCCGCATCATGGCGGCCCTGGGCACGGATCCCGCCGCCTCGACCGCTCCCGTCATCGGCATCGGCGGCCGGCAGGAGGGCCTCGCCGACGCGCGGGCCTCCTACGAGCAGGCGCTCGTCGCGGTGCGCGCGGCGCGCCGGCTGCCGGAGCTGAAGGGCATCGGCTCCTGGGAGGACCTCGGTGAGTTCGCCGTGATCCTGCAACTGCCGGACCACGCCCTGAACGAGTCACTGCTCCCGAAACCGCTGCGCGCCCTGCTCGAGTCCGGCTGCGGACAGCGGCTGGAGACGACCCTGCGGTGCTTCCTCGACCAGGCCGGATCGGTCCCCAGGACCGCCGAGGCGCTCCGGATCCACCGCACCTCGCTGTACTACCGGCTGCGACAGATCCAGGAGATCACCGGGCTCGACCTGGACAACGGGGCGGACCGCATCACCCTGCACCTGGGCCTGCGCATCCGCGAACTCCTGCTGTCCCTCGGCACGTCGGGCGACGACGCCGGGCGCCGACAGCAGTCCGCCGCAGCGGGCGACGCTCCCGTCGACCGGACGCCAGGCGCCGATCCGCGGGGCCTGCGCGGCACGAAGGCCCGCCCGGGACGGCGGGTCCCGCCGCAGCGGACGTACGCCCGACGCGATCGGGCCGAACGCGTCCGGGGCGAGGCCGCCTAGGACCTGGGACCGGCAGGGCGGGTCACGGCCTCTCCCCCGCCGCTCGGCGGGCACGCTCGTTCGCCAGCCAGTCCGTCGGTGACAGGCCGTAGGCACCGCGGAAGGCGCGGCTCAGCTGCCCGGGGCTCGTGAAACCCCACCTCCGGGCGATGAGCCCGACGCTGAGCGAGTCCGCCGGGGCCGCGAGCAGCGCCCGGCGGCACCCCTCCAGGCGCTGTTCCCGGATCCACTGGCACAGCGTCCGGCCTTCGCCCTCGAAGAGCCGGTGCAGGTGCCGCGCGGAGATGCCCTGGGCCCGGGCGATGCCCTCGGGGCTGAGCCCGGGGTCGGACAGGTGCCGGCGTACGAACTGCCGCACGCGGAACAGCACGGCGTCGTTCACGCCGGGCAGCCCGTCCGCCGGCCGGGCTGTCAGCAGGCGGGCGTACGGTGCCGGGGCCGCGGAGCGACCGCCGTCCTCCGTGTGTGGGGGGATTCGAGCTGCCATGGTGCCAGCATGCCGGTGCCGCGGGGCCGGGCGCATGAGTCAGGTGACTGGTCCGCGCGGGCGGCGCCGGCCCCGCTCAGGCCAGGTGCGCCCGCAGGAAGCCGCCGCCCTGCCGCAGCGCCGCGCGGGAGGGCGGGCTGTCACGCAGCGCGTTCAGCGACACGAAGTCGTGCACGGTGCCGAGGAACCGTACGGCCGACGCCCGGACTCCGGCCGCGCGCAGCCGGGCCGCGTACTCCTCGGCCTCGTCCCGGCTGACGTCCGCCTCGGCGGTGACGACCAGGGCCGGCGGCAGCCCGGCGAGCAGGGCGGGGTCGGCGGACAGCGGGCTGGCGGTCGGCTGTTCCCGGTTCCCGGACGGGCCGAGGTACTCCCGCCAGTACCGCCGCAGGGCCTCCCGGCCGAGCAGGTAGCCGGACCCGAAGCGGTGCTGCGACTCGGTGTCGCAGACGGGGTCGACGAGCGGGTAGTAGAGGAGCTGCGCCCGGATGGAGGGGCCGCCCCGGGTCTTGGCGAGCATGGTGACGCCGATGGCGAGGGTGGCGCCGGCGCAGTCGCCGGCCACCGCGATGCGGTCCGGCGCGACTCCCAGCGACCGCGCGTGCGCGGCGATCCAGCCGAGCAGGGCGTAGCACTCCTCCAGCGCCACGGGGTAGCGGGCCTCGGGTGTCCGGCTGTACTCGGGGACGACGGCCACCGCACCGGCCGCCTTGACGAGGTCGGTGATCAGGCGCGCGTGGGTGTGGGCGTCGCCGAGCATCCAGCGCCCTCCGTGGACGTAGAGCAGGGTGGGCAGCGGGCCCTCGGCACCGATCGGGCGGAAGGTCCAGAATCCGACGAGCCCGCGGGGCCCCACCGGCGCCACCCGGAACCGGGTCTCGACCTCGCAGTCCTCGACCAGGTCGCCCTGGACCTCCCGCAGGGCCTGGCGCCCGGTGTCCGGGCCGAGGTCGTCGAGCCCGGGCGGCGTGGCCGAAGCCGCGACCAGCCGTGCCACGACCGGGTCCAGGGTGACCGGGGAAGGCGGGACCGGGCCCTGCCCGGGCCGGGCGTCATGCTCCACGACGGCTCGTCTCCACGCGATCGGGGTCGACGGTCTACCGGCTCTGCAGCAGGTCGCGGAGCTGGTGCCGGCTGCTGACGCCGAGTTTGGGATAGACGTTGTACAGGTGCGAGCCCACCGTGCGGGGCGACACGAAGAGCTGTTCACCGATCTCACGGTTCGACAGGCCCTGCGCGGCCAGGCGGACGATCTGCTGCTGCTGGGCGGTCAACCCGTCCAGGGAGGCGGCGGATTCGACGGCCGAGTCGGCGTTGTTCGCCACGCCGCTGGCGCGCAGCTCCTGGCGGATCGCGGCGGCGAAGGGCTGGAACCCGAGGACGTCGGCGGTGTCCAGCGCCGCGACGAGTTGCTGCCGGGCCTCGGAGGGGCGCCTGGCGCGGCGCAGCCAGATCGCGTAGCTGAACCGGGCCTGCGCCCGCTCGACCGGCCACTGCTCGCCCTCGGCGTTCACCAGCGCGAGGCGGAAGTGGTGCTCGGGGTCGGGGCCGGGGTCCAGCAGGGCCGTGGCGTGGTGCAGCAGGAGCGTCATCCGGACCGTCGGCCGCTCCCCGTGCACCGACCGCACCCGCGCCAGGACCTCCGCCGCGTCCTCGCTGGTGCCGGCCCGCTGGGCGGCCAGCGCGAGTTCCGCGACGCAGCGCGAGGAGAGGAACGGGTGCACCGGAGTGCCGTCCTCGGCGAACAGCCTCCGGAGCCAGCGGTAGGCGTCGGCCCACTCCGTGTGGGACATCGCGACCAGGGCGACGGCCCGCACCAGCCGGGCCCGGGTGGCGGCGTTCTCGTACCCGTCGAACGGGACCTCCGGCCAGGTGATCAGGTTCGCGGGGGCGGTCCCGCGCAGTGCGCGCAGGGACAGGTCGAAGGCCGCCAGGTCGGCCTGGGGGCGGGTCAGGCGCAGCACCGCCGCCTGGTCCGTCGCCTCCTCCACCCGGGCGGACACCTCCGACCACTGGCCGGTCGCCAGGAGGGTGTCCAGCAGCGGGGCCAGGTGCCAGGCCCGCAGGCCGAAGGCCCGCCGCCCGCGCAGGTAGGTGTCGGCGGCGCGGTAGTGCTCCAGGGTGACGCCCGGCTCGTCGGAGAGGTAGCCGACCGAGGCGATGGCGAGGCGCCTGGTCAGCTGGTCCCGTCCGTCCAGCGGGCCGCTGCCCATGAGGGCGTCGGGGCCTTCGACGGCTCGCGACGCGCTCCTGGGCCGGGTCTCCGTGCCCCGCACGAAGCCCGCGAGCACGCCGGTCGGGCCGGGCCCGGACGCACGGGCACCCTCCGGGCCCGGCCCGGCGTCGCGGAGGCCGGACTCCCGGAGGCTGGCGTCGCGGAGGCCGGCGTCGCGGAGGCCGGCGACCAGCTCCGAGAGCCGGGCGCGGTGCTCCGGCAGGCCGGACTGCTCGGCGATCGCCGACGCCAGCGTCACCGACCTCGCGTCGATGGCGGCACCGGCCGAAGGGTGCCGGTCCGCGCTGTCCAGCAGGAGGGCGAACGCCTCCTTCTGCCGGGAGGAGTGGGACAGGGCGGTCGCCACGGCCAGGTCGGCCTCCCGGGTGAGCCGGGGGTCGCTGTTGACGCTCAGGAAGCGCGCGTGGAGGCTGCGGACCCAGTCCAGGTCCCCGACGGCGACGGCCGCGTCCAGGGCCCCGGCGAGGAACCGGGCCCGCTCGCCCGCGCTGGTGCTGAACCGGGCGGCGTCCTCCAGGGCCCGGGCGAGCGTGAAGTCGTCCGCCGAGTGCCTGGCCGCCGCCCGCAGGTCCTCGGTGAGCGAGGCGTCCGGGACCACCGCGGCGGCCACCAGGTGCCGCGCCCGGTCGAGCGGCCGCCCGCCGGCCCGTTCGGCGAGGTCCCGGTGGGCACGGGTCAGCACCGCGGCGGACTGCCCGGCGGACGCGGCGACCCTGGCCAGCGGGTGCCGGAAGACGATGTGACCGTCGATCAGGGCGACGATCCCGGCCTCCTCGGCGGGGGTCCAGATTCCCAGGTCCGAGGTGTCCAGTGCGGCCATCACGGCAGCCGCGTCGTCGCCGGGCAGAGCCACGGCGGCGTAGAGGAGGGCCGTGCGCGTCCGGGCGGGCAGCGGAGCGATCAGGGTGTCGAACCTGGTCCGGAGGTTCCGCAGGCGAGGGGTGCGCTCACGGGCCAGGGCCGGATCGGCGGAAGCCCGTCGACGGCACAGCTCCAGCAGGGCGGACGGATTGCCCTCGGCCCCCTCCAGCACCTCCAGGCGGGTGCGCCCGACGGGGGCGCCGGGCACCGAGTCCAGCAGGGCGGCGGAGAAGCGCGGCGACAGCGGCGCGACGTGCAGCAGCTCGACGTCGGCGGGCAGGTCCAGCAGGGCCTCGTCGTCGCGCGAGGCGAGCAGGAGCGACACCCGGCTCCCCTCCGCGCGGCGGACGAGCGACCCCAGCAGCTCCAGGGTGGGGCGGTCGCAGGCGTGGGCGTCGTCGACCGCGATGAGGACCAGGCCCGGGGCGCAGCCGTGGCCGGGGCCGCCCGACCGCTCCAGCAGCGCCGCGGTGCCGGCCGCCACGTCCGCCGCGGACGGCGCGAAGGGCGCGGACGGCGCGGACGGCGCGGACTGCGCGGACGGCACGGACGGCGCCGTGGCATCGGGCCCGATGGCGAGCGCGGCGCGCAGGGCCTGTCGATGAGGCCCGCCCAGCGCCGGCACCCGGTCCGTCAACGGGGCGAGCAGGTGGCGGAGCAGCCCGTACGGAACCCCGCTCTCCGGGGCCCAGCCCTGAGCCGTCAGCACCACCGCTCCGGCTCCGGCCGCCTGCTCACAGGCCGTCCGCAGGAGCCGCGACTTCCCGATGCCCTCCGAGCCGACGAGCACCAGAGCCCCCGAGGTCCCGGGCTCCCGCCGGACATGGCGACGCAGTCGCTCCAGTTCGGCGCCACGCCCGAACAGCGTGCCGGTGCCGTGGGCGGAGGCCGGTCGCGCCCCGTGGTCCTCCGGTTCGTCCCGGACCGTGTCCATGATCGTCATCGTCGCACTCCACACTGCCCGCCGCGACCACCGCGGCACCTCTCCACATTGTCGATCTCGCTCGGGGCCGGGCCCGTCCTCGTACCGCACCGGCCCCGCTCTCCGTTTCCCCGGGACAGGCCCTACCGGAGCAGGAGCTGTGCACTGAGGCGCAAGTACCGGCGGTGGCGGCTCCCTAGGGTGACCGTGTCGCGGATCGTGGCCTCCGGGCCTCGGGTTCGAAAACAGGCCCGAGTTCCGCCCCCGCCGCCGTGCCCGAGGGTCCGGTGGCGGGGGTCACCGGTCGACGGGCGCCACCGCGGCGGTGTCGGAGGCGACGGACCACCTGGGGCACGTCGCCCGGCCTCACCAGGCCCGGCGGTGCAGCGCCATGTGCACGGTGTCGACGACCTGGATCAGCGCGGCCCGGGTGGTGCCCGTGGGATGGAGACCGCCGACGAGCAGGAAGCCGTGCATCACCCCCTGGTAGCGCGTGGCCACCACCGGGACCCCGGCCGCCCGGAGCCTGGCCGCGTAGGCCTCCCCCTCGTCCCGCAACACATCGGCCTCCGCGGTGACCACCAGCGCCGGCGGCAACCCGGCGAGCTGCTCCAGCGACGCCCGCAACGGCGCGGCCGTCACCTCCATCCGCCGGTCCCGCTCGGGCAGGTAGTCGTCCCAGAACCGGCGCATGTGCTCACGGTGCAGGAAGTAACCGGTGGCGAACCGGCGATAAGAGGGCGTGTCGAAGTCCGTGTCGGTCACCGGACAGAGCAACACCTGATGGACCAGCGGGAGTTCACCACGCTCCCGGGCCAGCAGCGTCAAAGCCGCCACCAGGTTCGCCCCCGCGGAATCCCCGACGACGGCGATCCGCTCCCCCACCAACCCGATCTCATGCCCATGCTCATGGATCCACCGGGCCACCGCGTAACACTGCTCCACCGCCACCGGGTACCGCGCCTGCGGCACCCTGGCGTAGTCCACATACACCACCGCCGCATCCGTACCCAGCGCGAACTCCCGCACCAGCCGGGCATAGCAGTCGGCATCACCGAGCGACCAGCCGACGCCGGGCAGGAACAGCACCACCGGACTGGGCCGGGCGGTGTCGAGGGGTCTGGTCACCTGGACGCGCACCCGCCCGGCCGGCCCGCAGGGCAGGGCGAGCCACTCCGAGGTGACGCCGCTGGGGTCCTCCTCGTCCTCGTCCTCGTCCTCGTACCCGTCGCCGGCCGGTGCCTCGCCGGATCCGCCGTCCGGTACGCCGTCGGGGGTGAGGAAGGAGAGGTCCGGCAGCCCGGTCGCGGACCGGCCGGCCCGGTCGTCCAGGAACTCCTGGAACGCCCGGTCGAGCACCGGACGGCGGTCGGGCAGCGGGGTGGGATCGGACAACTCATCGCTCCTGGCCTGGTCGGATCGGCGCGGCAACGCGAAGCCCGCCCTGGTGCGGGCCCGGTCCGCGCCCGAAGGCCGGCCTTCCGGCACCTCGCACACGCCACCCGACGGTACTGTCGGGGACCCGGCCCCGGTGGCCTGATCGTGCACGTATTTCCCTTCGAAGGCACGGGCGTCCAGCCGATGCCGGGAGTTCGGTCGGGGCAGGACGGTGGGAGCGGGTTCAGGAGGAATGACGGCCGTCGGCCCGGGCGGCGTAGGCCTGCCACTCACGCGGCGAGAGCCCGTAGGCGTCGCGGAACGTCCGGCTGAAGTGGGAGTGGCTGACGAAACCCCACCGGTGCGCCACCGCGGAGACGCTGCTCTGCCGGCGCGACGGCCGCTCCAACTCCCGGCGGCAGGCGTCCAGTCGACGCTGCCGCACGAACTGGCCCACCGTCGTCCCGTCCTGCTGGAACAGCTTGTGCAGATAGCGCACCGAGATGTGCTGCGAGCGGGCGATCGACTCCGGCGCCAGGTCCGGATCGGCGAGGTTCTCCTCGATGTGGGCCCGGATCCGTGCCAGCAGTTCGGCGGCACCGCCCGGCTGCTCCGGCGCCTCCCGCTCCAGCAGCTCCGCCACCAGGACCGCCACGATGTCGCAGACACTGCGCGCCAGGTGGTTGCCCGGCCGGGCCCGGTGCGCCCGGGACTGGACGACCAGCGTCCGCAGCAGCTGCGAGGCGAGCGAGCCGACCCCCTCGCTCCCCCGCGCCACCAGCCCACCCACGCGCCGGACGTCGGCCTGCCGCACGCCCAGATAGAAGCACGGGATCCGGAACTCGACCATCCGGCACTCGGAGTCCCGCAACAGGACCGCCGGGTGGCGGGTGGCGCCGATCAGCAGGTCCCCGGGCGCCAGCACCGTGCTGACGCCGTGGCGGCGGACCAGGGCGGTGCCGCCGACGTGCAGGAGGACGTACAGGCAGTCCTCGGGGTCGGCCCCCGGCGGTGGGGACAGGACGTCGACGCAGCCGCTGCCGCCGTCACGGACGGCCTGGACGGGCTGCTGGACTCGGCTTTCGCCTGCGGGGGTTTCGGGCATGGGCGAGGGACCCGACGGGATCACGAGAGACTCCTGACCGGTTGCGATGGTTCGGTACGGGTGCTGGTGACGATCGCCGCGCCGCTTCATAACGGGCGCGGCGATCGGGGGGATCAGGGCGATCAGGAGAGGAACTTCTCCACGACGGCGTTGAACGCGCCGGGGTTCTCCAGGAACGGAAAGTGCGAACTCGCCACGCTCTTCGGGAACACGTGGAGGCCGGCGCCGGGGATCCGCTCGGCGATGAAGCGCTGGGACGCCGGGTCCACGTGGCTCCCCTCGCAGCCGATCACCAGGGTGGGCACGTCGATGCAGTCGAGGACGTCGCGCCAGTCCTGGGCGCAGTGGTCGAAGAGCAGCGGGACGCCCGCGTACGCCGGGGTCGAGCGGATCTGCTCGGTCACGAAGGCGAGCAGCTCCGGGTCGGTGTCGCCGCTGAACATGGAGCGGACGAAGTCCTCGCGGACCTTCTCCCCGTCCGGGCCGGCCAGCGCGTCGCCCAGTTCGAGGAGCCCGGCGACGTCGAAGATGGCGCCGCACTCGCGCTGCTCCGTCTCCGTCATCCAGGGCACCGCCGCCACCGCGGCCGGCTGGTCGACCAGGACGAGCCGGCGGATCCGGCCGGTGCCGTACTGGTCGACGAAGCTCCACCACACCGAGGCGCCCATCGACCAGCCCAGCGCGTCGAAGCGGTCCAGGCCCAGGTGGTCGACCAGGTCGAGGACGTCACGCGCCAGGCGCGCGATGCGGTAGCCGTGGCGCGGCTTGCCGGACCGGCCGTGGCCGCGGAAGTCCACCGTCACGACGCGCCGGCCCGGCGCCAGCCCCTCGAGCTGGTGGCGGAACATCTCCTGCGTCTGCCCCCAGCCGTGGAGCAGCACCAGCGGGACGCCGTCGCCGCCGCTGTCGCGGTAGGCCAGGCGCACGCCGTCGTTCGTGATCAGTTCGTGCATGGTGCTCGTTCTCGTCCGTTCTTCTCGGCTCGTGGATTCGGGATGTGGGGTCGGCGGGCCGCCGGGGCGGGGCGGTGGCTGCGGCCCCGGGCCTGTCATGCCGGCGCGGGGCCGCCCGGGGGCCCGCCCGTCCGGGGGGCCGGGAGCAGGTCCAGGAGCTGGAGCCCCATGTGCAGCACCAGGCGGTGCGCTCCGTCGTCCAGGTCCAGGCCCGTGATCTCCTGGATCCGGCGCAGCCGGTAGTACAGCGAGGTGCGGTGCAGTGCCAGGACCTCCGCGGTCCTGGGTACGGAGCCGGCGTTCTCCAGGAAGCAGCGCAGGGTCTCCTCCAGCCGGGCGCCCGCGCTGTCGTCCAGCAGACGCCGCAGCTGTTTGGGGACGAGGGACTCGTTGAGCGCGCCGTCGGGCAGCTGGAGGAACATCGTGTACTCCCCGAGCCGCTCCCAGTCGCCGACGCCCTCCAGCCGGGGCAGCCGCCGGGCCGCGCGCACCGCGACCAGAGCCTGCTCGTGGGAGATCCACGCGTCGGCGAGCACGGCCCGCCGGCCGCCCACACCCACCACGGCGTCCGCTCCGGGGCCCAGGTAGGTCCGCAGGGAGCGGACGATGCCGCGGCCCTGCAGGTCCAGGTCCGCGTCCGACGGCTCCTTCTCGAAGACCTGCACCAGGACCGCCCGGTCCCGCTCGATCATCAGCAGACCGTGGGTCGTGCGGGCGTGCCGGAACGGTTCCAGCGCGCCGCGCAGCGCCACCGCGACCCGGCCGGAGGGCCCGCGCTGCCCGGTGACGGCCACGCTGGTCACCACGACGTGGGGGCCGGCCGGAAGGAGTCCGTCGTCGACCAGGCGCTGGTGCGCCGCGCAGCGCAGCGCGGAGTCCGATCCGACCAGCCAGCCGACGAGTTGACGGGTGCGCTCCTCGTCCACCTCCGAGGCGAGGCGCTCGGCGTACATCTCGGCCGCCACCGTGCCGGCGACCCGCTCGATGGCCTCGGTCTCGGCCCCGGTGAGGGGTTCGTCGGCCGCCACGACCATGAGGATGCCCAGCAGGTGGCCGCGCTCGCGGATCGGGACGCAGTAGCGCGGCCGCAGCCCCAGGTCGTCGCGGCCCGGCAGGACGCCCGGGCGGGTCCACTCGGTGACGCCCTGGGCCAGCACGTAGCGGACGGCCTCGTCGTCCGCCACGCCCTGCAGCAGCGTGCGCACCCGCACCCGGTCCTCGTCCCCGAAGTGCCGGCTGGCGCAGATCATCCGCACCAGCGGGTCGTCGAGGGCGACGGAGCGCCCCAGTTCCTCGGCCAGGCCGTCCACCAGCGCCTGCAGCACTTCGCCGCCCGCACGGGCGCGCCGGATCCACATCGTCATGATCAACTCCTTCCTGGCATGCCATTCATACAAGGAGCGAACCGGAAGGACAACGTTCAACAAATCGAGGATCCGCCGGCTCCACCCGACCGGGACGGACGGTCACCCGGGGCGGCGCCGACCCCCCGGAGGGAGCCGCACGGGGACTCCCCGGGCGAGCCCGAGAAGAGCCAAAAGGCTTTCATGGCCGTGGAGTTCACCCCCGATGGCGGCCCGTCCGGGTGAGCCTCCGGACGGGCCGCCCCCCGGCCGCCGGACCGGGCCGGCAGAACGGGAACGGGGCCGTGGAGCGCCCGCGCACCCCGCGAACGGTGCGCAGAGTGTCGTATCCCGGTGCACCGCCAGCACATCACCGCATGTCCGGACATCGGCCGGCCGGCCCTGGTAACGCGCCCGGGCCGCCACCCCGAGCCGTCGGCCACCGCGCCGCCGCGGGCCGTCAGCCCCGGATCGCGCCCGTCGCCAGGCCCGCGGCGATCCGGCGCTGGACGAGGAGGAAGGCGACGACCACCGGCAGCGCGGTGAGGGTCGCGCCGGCCATCAGGCCGCCGTAGTCCGTGCCGAAGCTGGTCTGGAAGGAGACCAGCCAGATGGGGAGCGTCCGCTTGTCGTTGCTGGAGAGCAGGACGTACGCCAGGACGTACTCGTTCCAGGCCTGCACCAGGGCGAAGATCGAGGTGGCCACCAGGCCGGGGGCGAGCAGGGGCAGGGTGACGTGCCGGAAGGCGCCCAGGCGGCCGCAGCCGTCGACCATGGCGGCCTCCTCCAGCTCCGGGGGGATGGCGACGATGAACCCGCGCAGCATCCACACGGTGAACGGGAGGGCGAAGGCGAGGTAGGTGAGGACCACGCCGGTCAGGGTGTCGGTGAGGGCGAGGTCGTTGAGCAGCAGGTAGACGGGGATGACGAGGGCGATGAGGGGGATGGTCTGGACGCACAGCAGGGCCAGGACCAGCGCCCTGCGTCCGGCGAAGGAGAAGCGGGCGACGGCGAAGGCCGCGAGCGTGCCGATGACCAGGGAGACCAGCACCGTCCCCGCCCCGATCAGGACGCTCGACCGCACGTTGGCCCAGAAGGACTCCGAGCCCACCGCCCGGCGGAAGTTGTCCAGGGTGAACGGCCCGGGCCAGAACGTCGGCGGCAGCCGCAGGATCCGGCTGGCCGGCCGGAACGCGGTCAGGACCATCCAGTACACCGGGAAGGCCATGACGGCGGCGCCGAGCAGTCCGACGGCGTTCGCGATCCGGCGGCTTCGGCGCCGCCGCCTGTCACCGGTCATTCGACCTCTCCCGTCCGCAGCACCTGGCGCAGGTAGACCGCGGACCCGCCGAGCAGCAGGACGACGGTGACCAGCGCGATGGCCGCTCCCGCGCTGTAGCGGTTGACGGCGAACGACTCGATGAAGGAGTAGACCCCGAGCAGGTAGTAGTCCCGCTCCGGCTGTCCGCCGCGCATCAGCCAGATCTGGCTGAACGCCCCGAAGTCCCAGATCGCCGACAACGCCGCGACCACCGTGAACAGCGGCCTGATCACCGGGAACGTCACGTGGCGGAAGAGCACCAGTCCCTTCGCGCCGTCGACCCGCGCGGCCTCCTCCAGTTCGGCGGGGACCTGGGTGAGCGCCGCGTGCAAGGTGATGGCGGCGAACGGGATCGCCCCCCACACCACCACGGCGACGATCACGGCGAAGCCCTGCCACGGGTCGGCGAACCAGTTGTGCCCCCGGAAGTCCGCACCGGTGAGGCCGCCGAGCAGCCAGTTGACCACTCCGTAGTCGGCGTCGGACAGCCAGCGGAAGACCGACGCGGCGACCATGAACGGCATCGCCCACACCGCGACCAGGACCCCGACCATCACCACCCGCACCCAGGGCGAGACCAGGCGCAGCAACAGCGCGAAGGCCAGGCCGAACAGCATGGTCAGCCCGGCGCAGACGACGGCGAACGCCACGGTGCGGGCGACGACGGTCCAGAAGAACCCGTCGGAGAGGACCTCGCGGTACTGGTCCAGCCCGACCCAGGGCGGGGCCGTGCCGGCGAACAGCTGCTTGCGGGTCATGTCCTCGAAGGACAGCAGGACCATGTCGACCAGCGGGTAGCCGAGCACCAGGAGGAGGGTGCCGACCATGGGCGCGATCAGCAGGTACGGGGTGGCGCGGCGTCCCCTGCGCCCTGTGGTCGGCCCGCGCCCGCCGCTGCGGCGGCGCGTGGACGTGGCGTTCTTCACGGCGTGCCCCCGGAGGATCGCCGCGCCTCAGTTCTTGTCGATGACCGCATCGATCCTGCCGTCCGCCGTCTTCGCGGCCTCCTCCACCGTGTGCTTGCCGGTGGCGATGTCCTCGAGCATCTCCTGCAGGATGTTGGCCTTCTCGACCGCCGCCCAGCCGGGGGCCGGCGGGGTGACCCAGCCCCGGGTGGCGGCCTTCGCCGCGGAGCCGTTGACGCCGGCGGGGTCCACCTCGGCGAGCTGAGCGGTGTTGTTGGGCAGGGTGTTGGCCTTGATCAGCCGCTGCTGGGAGGTCCGGTCGGTGAAGAGCCGGATCCAGTCCTGGGCGAGCTGCCCGTTCTTCGACTTCGCCGGGACGGCGAGTTCGGAGCCGCCCAGGAAGGGTGGCAGCGGCCCGCCCGAGGGGCCGGGGAAGGGGAAGGTGGCGAACCGGCCGCGCAGCGCCGGGTCCCCTCCGGACTGCGGGTCGGCGGCGGCCTCCGCCTCCCAGGTGTTGCCGTAGAACACCGCGACCTTGCCCTGGCCGACCACGGCCGGCTCGTCGCCGTTGTCCTTGGACCGGTCCCCCACGTAGTAGGCGTCCAGCAGGCCCTTCCAGGCCTTCAGCCCGGCCACGGACTCGGGGCTGGACAGGGCGCTCCGCCAGTGGCCGTCCGTCTTGACGGCGATCTCGCCGCCGGTGTCCTTCACGAAGGCCATCGCGGCGTACCAGTAGCGGCCGGGCATGTAGAGCGCGGAGAACGCGTGGTCCTGGGCACCGAACTTCGCCTTCAGCGCGTCGAGGTCCGCGATCAGCTCCGGGTAGCTCTCGGGCGCCTTCGTCAGACCTGCCTGCTGGAACAGGTCCGTGCGGTAGATGCCGACCCGGGCACCGACGTAGTAGGGCACGCAGTAGGTACGGCCGTTGGACTCGCAGGGCTCCCGGAGGGCGCCGAGCCACTGGGCCGACTGGTCGAAGGCCGAGGGCTCGACCGCCGTGAAGGCGTCGTTGACGATGTAGTTCACGACCTCGCTGTTGCCCATCTCCACGACGTCCGGCACGTCGCGGCCCGCCAGGGCGGCGTCCAGCTTCAGGTTCTTGGTGGTCCACTGCTGGTACTCGACCGCGACGGACACCCCGGGATGCTGCTGCGCGAACCGGGCATTGGTGGACTCCACCAGGTCCGGCCAGCTCTCCTGCGCGTCGACGGTCAGCCACACGGTGAGGCGCTGTGAGCCCTTCGCCGATCCGCTTCCACCGCTCTCGCAACCCGCCACGCCCGCCAGCACCGCGACGGCCGACGCGATCGCGACCATCCCGCGCAACCCTCTCGCCATGCCCCCTCCTCATCCGCCGATCTGCCGGTCGCCACTACCCAGGAATTTGTCAACTCACGCTACACAAACCGACTTTCGGCCATCGCCGCGCGGCGGGAATCCTGATGGAGCGTCAGATCGAGGGGGCCGGCACGTGGGCGGATCCCCTCGGGGGCACGGACGGCCGACCGCGCCGTCGGCCTCGACGATGGCGCAAAGCGGACGGAGGTCGGCGCGGAGGTCGACGGCGTGCGCCATCGCGGCGAGGTGAAACGGGATATGACGTACCGTCAGTTCTCGGCGGCGTGGACCGCTCCGCCCGCCGGCCCCCGACGCCTCACCCGCGCGTCGCGCCGCTCAGACACCGCTCAGGCACCGCTCAGGCACCGCTCAGGCACCGCTCCCCGGCGCCTCGGGTCCACGGCCGAACGCCTTGAGGAAGGTGTCCACCGCGGCCCGGGCGATGACGTTCAGCTCGGCGTCCGGGACCTGCCGGGTGCCGCAGCGGGAACGGGTCTCCATCGGGCCGGCGAGCAGTGCCATGAACTGTTCGGCGGCGCGGACCGGGTCGGTGGCCTTCAGCCGCCCGGAGAGGGTCAGCCGGGCCAGCCGGTCGGCCATCGCCTCGGTGACCCGGTCGACACCCCGGCCCTGGACGGTGTCCAGCAGGTCGGGGAAGCGGGCGACCTCCGAGTAGAGCAGCCGGCGCAGGGCCCAGGACTGTTCGCTGCGGTAGCAGAGCAGCAGGGCCCCGGCGACGGACACGAGCGCGTCGCGAAGGTCGTCGCAGGACAGGGGCAGGCCCTCGACGGCGGCCAGGTTCCGGGCCGTCGCCTCGTCGGCGGCGATGAGGACGGCCTGGCGGAAGAGGTTCGCCTTGTCGTTCAGGTGGTTGTAGACGGTCGGCTTGGCGACACCGGCCTCGGCCGCGATCTCCTGCACGCACGCGTCGGTGTAGCCCCGGCGGGCGAACACCGTGAACGCGGCGCTCAGGATGGCCTGCCTCTTGTCGATGCGGCCGCGCGGAGCCCCGCGTCCGGCCTCGACTGTCGCACGTGCTTCGGTCACCCGGTCATCGTACTCGCGGCGAACTCGACTTGGACTCACGGGTTCAAAATTGTGGACTTGTTGGTTGCGAACCTGACTGAGTGGCCGTTAGATTCGGCTCGTTGATCCACAAGCTTTGAGTCCGGCGCAACCCCACGCACTCGACCGGAGAAGCAGCCATGTCCCGAGACCGGGCCGATCGGCTCGCACCCCCACACCTGCTCGACGTCATGAGCGCGGCCGTCTCTCCCGGCGTCCGCCGGATCGTCCTGGACGCCGACGGCGCGGCCCTGTCCGCGCTGCTCTGCGAGCCCGAGCACGGCCCCGCCCGGGCCGTGGTCGTCGCCCTGCACGGCGGCGGCACCAGCGCGTCGTACTTCGACGGCCAGGCCGACCCGGACCAGTCGCTGCTGACCCTCGGCGCACGCCTCGGCTACACCGTCCTCGCCGTCGACCGTCCCGGCTACCGCGGGTCCGCCGGGCAGTTCCCGGACGGGCAGCGGCTCGCCGACCAGGCCGGCACCGTCCGCGCGGCCCTGCGGGACTTCACCGCCCGGCACGCCCCCGGCGCGGGCCTGTTCCTGCTGGGGCACTCGCTCGGCGGCAAGCTCGCCCTCGGCCTCGCCGCCGACCCGGACGGGCTCGACCTCGTCGGCCTCGACGTCTCCGGCTGCGGCCACGAGTACGCCGTCGACCCGCGCGACATCGTCGCGCCCGGCGGCAAACTGTGGCGGCACCACTGGGGTCCGGTGCGGCTGTACCCGCCCGACACCTTCCGCACCAGCGGCCAGGTGGTCGCCCCGATGCCCGACCACGAGAAGGCGGACGCCATCGCCTGGGCCGAGGACTTCGCCGCGCTCGCCCCGCGGGTGCGGGTGCCGCTCCGGCTGACCTTCGCCGAGTACGAGGCCTGGTGGCGCCACGACGACCCGGCGCTGAGCGACCTCGCCGCCCGCTTCACCACCGCCCCCCGGGTGCTGGTGGACCGTCAGCCGGACGCCGGTCACAACATCAGCCTCGGCTGGGCCGCCCGCCCCTACCACCTGCGGGCGCTCGCCTTCCTGGCGGACTGCCTGGCCGCACGCGCCGCGGCCGGCCCCGCGCGGACGGCCGCCTGACCCGGTCCGCCGCCGTACGGCAGTGGACCCCCGAAGCTCCGGTGCGCGAGCCGCGCGGACCGGCCGCCGGACTTCCGGCGAACCCACCCACCCACCCCCTGGAGGGGCACCATGAGCACTGTCACCGCCGAGCTCGAGTTCGACCTGGACCTCGACCTGGAGATCGTCGTGGAGGAAGGCGCCGTCGCCGGCGCGAAGTCCTTCACCGGGACCGGCACCTGCCTGTCCTGCCCGATCACCTCCTGGCTCTGCTGACCCGGTGACCGGTGCCGGGCGGTGCGCGCGGAGTGCGCGCACCGCCCGGCACCGAACCGCGCGGCCACGGGCCGCGCGGGACGACGGACGGACGGGACGGACGAGCGGAACGGGGATGGACGGGATGCGGACGGACAGCGGGACCGGCTTCGAATCGGCGGGAGTGGCGCTGCTCCGCGCGGCCGTCCTGCCACTGCCCGCGGACGGCGGCGGGACGCCCTCTCCCGGTTCCGGTGACCCCGACCACCTGCGGGCCGAAGTCGAACACCTGGCCTCCGAGCCGGAGTTCATGGCCGCGGTGGACCTGGCGAGCCCCGCCCTGGCGGCGGAGGCCCGGCGGGTGCTCGCCGGGGAGCCGCTGAAACCCCGCCGCTTGCGCCGCCTCGCCGTCTCGCTCCTCAAGTACCGGCTGCGGATGACCCACCGCGCGACGCCCTTCGGCCTGTTCGCCGGCGTCGCCGTCGCCGGCTTCGGAGCCTCGCCCGCCGCGGACCTGGGCACCGGGCACCGGCCGGTCAGCCGTCCGGACGCCGGATGGCTGGACGAAGTGCTCGGCGCCCTGCTCGCCGACCCCGCGGTGCTCCGCGGCGGCCGGCTCGTCGCCAACGCCCTGCGGGTCGAGCGTGAGGGGCGCCTGGTGCTGCTCGACGTCTACCAGGCCGACGGCGGAAGCCAGTTGCACCACTCGGTCGGGCTGAGCCCGGCCGTGCGGTACCTGCTGGAGTGCGCGGCCGAGCCGGTCGGCTGGTCGGAGCTGCTGGCCCGGACGGCCGAGCGCTTCCCCCAGGCGGAGGGCGCCGCCGTCGACCGCGCCATCACCCAACTCGTCCGCACCCGCTTCCTGTTGAGCGACCTCGTCCCGCCGCCCGAGTGCGCGGACCCGCTCCGGCACGTCCTGGACCGGCTGGACGGGCTCGACCACCCGGCGGCCGCGGCCCTGCGCGGCGTCCGGGCCTGCCTCGCCGCGCTGGACGCCGCCGCCCCGGGCGACCGGGGACGCGCGCTCACCGCGGCGCGCGAGCGGATGGCCGCGCTGCACCCGGCCGAGCACCCGATCCAGACCGACCTCACCCTGGACGCCCGCGTCGTCCTGCCGGAAGAGGTCGCCCGCGAGGCCGAACGGGCGGCGGACACCCTGTGGCGCCTCTCCCTGATCCGGCCCGGCAGTCCGCACCTGCGCGAGTACCACGAGGCCTTCCTGGAACGGTACGGCACCGACCGGGCCGTACCGGTACTCGAACTGCTCGACGAGGGACGTGGGTTGGGACTTCCCGCGACCTACCGTGCGGCAGCCGAACGCCCGTCCCCGCATCCGGGGGCGCAGGCCCGTGACCAGGTGCTCGGTGAACTCCTCCTCGCCGCCGTCCGGCGGGCGGCCGACGGCTCGGTACCGGAAGTCCGGCTCGACGAAGGGGCGTTGGACAGCCTCGCCGGGCCGGAGTCGCGACGACGCCCCGGCTCCCTCGAACTCGGCGCCGAACTCCTCGCCGACAGCTGGGAATCCTTGTGCGCGGGAGACTTCCGGCTCGTCCTGGGCGGCAACCCGGGCTCCCCGCTGGCCGGTGCCACCTTCGGCCGGTTCGCCCACCTCCTGGGCGAACGGGCCGACGACGTCGCCGCGTTCGTACGGCGGGCCGGGGGCGGCGCCGAGCCCGGGGAACGCGCCGCGACCGTCGCCTACCGGCCCCGCGCGATCCGCTCGGGCAACGTCGCCGTCGTCCCGCAGTGGCTCCCGGACCGGATCCCGCTGGGCGTCGGCCCCGCCGCGACGGAGGGCACCCGGGACCTGCCGGTCGGGCAGCTGGCCGTCCACGCCGACCTCGACGGCCTCCGGCTCACCGACACCCGCAGCGGGGAGCCCGTCCGCCCGGTCTCGTACTCGATGCTCAACCCGGCCGGCGGCCACCTCCCGCACGTCGCCCGGTTCCTCCTGGAGCTCGGGCAGGAGGGCCAGGACTGGTGTCTGCCCTGGAACTGGGGCTCGTGGTCGACGGCCCCCGTCCAGCCCCGGGTCAGCCACGGCCGCACCGTCCTCGCCCCCGCGCGCTGGCTGCCCGACCGCGAGCTGACCGCCGGCGTCGCGGGGCCCGACCGGGAAGCGGCGGTGGCGCGCTGGCGCGAGCGCTGGAGCGTGCCCCGGCACGTCCTGCTGACCCGCGCGGACCACCGCATCGCCGTCGACCTCGACCAGCCCCCGCACCGGACGGTCCTCGCCGAGGAACTCGCCCGCCCCGGGCTCGCCGTCGTGGAACGCCTCGGCGCCGACCACCCCGGCACCTGGCTGACCGGCCCGGACGGCCCGCACGCCACCGAGCTCGTCCTCCCCCTGCTCGCCGCCCGCGAGCCGGCGAACCGCACCGCGCCGCGCCGACCCGCCCCCCGCCCCCTGCCGGACCGGGCATCCGCCACCCACCTGCCCGGCGGGGAGTGGCTGTACGCCAAGGTCTACGTCCCGCAGGCACGCCAGGACGGGCTCCTCGCCCGGCACTCGGCGCTGGTCACGGACCCCGCCCTGCTCGCCGAGGCCGGTGTGGACGACTGGTTCTTCCTGCGCTACGCCGATCCGGATCCGCACCTGCGGCTGCGCTTCCACGGCAAGCCCGCCGGCCTCTGGACGGCCCTCCTGCCCCGCCTGCACGGCTGGGCCGAGGAGCTGCGTGCCGCCGGACTGGGCGGGCGACTCGTCCTGGACACCTACGACCCCGAGACCGAACGCTACGGCGGGCCCGCCCCGCACGACTCCGCCACCCGGGTCTTCCATGCCGACAGCCGACTGGTGATCGCCCAACTCGCCGCCGGGAAAGAGGTGTTCGGCCTGTCGGGCACGGCACTCGCGGCCCTCGGCGTGCTCGACCTCGTCACCGCCCTCGGCACCCCCGAGGAGGCCCTCGCCTGGCTGAGCGGCGGGCCCGTCCGCGCCCGCATCGGGGACGTCGACCGGGACGGCAAGAAGACGATGGCCGCACTGCTCGACGAGAACTGCCGGCCCGGGCCCGGGCTGACACCGGAGACGGCCGGGCCGTGGGCCGCACGGGCGGACGCCCTCGCCGGCCTGCGCACCGCCATGACCGCCGCCGCGACCGATCCGATCCGCCGGGCGTCCATCGCGACGAGCCTCGCCCACATGCACTGCAACCGCCTCCTCGGCCCCCGCCCCGACGACGAGGCCCTGGCCCACGCGATCGCCCGCGAGGCCCTGTCCCTGCGCATCGACCGGAAGCGGCACGGCCGATGAGCGCCCACAAGACCCACCGCACCGGGACGGCCCGGCCCGCCGCGCACCAGGAACGACCGAGCGGCGCGGAGCGGACCGCGCGCACGGCCCGGGCCGTCGCCCACCAGGTCGGCGAGCGCCTCCGCGACCCGCAGCACGTCGCCGAGACCGCCGGGCGGGCGTTCGCCACCGCCCCGGCCGACCTGCTGCTGCCCGGCTGGCAACCCGCCTCCGCCCTGCTCGGGCACGCCGGGATCGCCCTGCTGCACGTCGTCCGGGCGCGGCACGAGCCCGACTGGTCGTCCGTCGCGCACGCGCACCTGGCCGCAGCCGTCCGATCCGCCCCCGCGGCCGGCCCGGCCGGGGCGGGCGATCTGATCCTCCCGGCCCTGCTGCACGCCCGCCTGACCGGCGGATACGCCAAACTGCTCGCCCGCAGCACCGAGTTGGCCACCGCCCACACGGCGGCCTTGGTCGCCGCGCTCGACGCCCGGCTGACCGAACAGGGGCCGGGCCTCTCCTACCTGGACTACGACACCGTCGCGGGTCTCGCGGGCCGGGGCCGCGCCCTGCTGGCCGCCGCGGGCTCCGGAGACGAGCGCGTCACGGCGGTCCTGTCCGACCTGCTGCGCCTGCTGGTCCGGCTGACCCGACCCACCCGGGTGCGGGGCCGCGAGGTGCCCGGCTGGTGGTGCGCCCCGGAGCGCTACGTCGTCGACCGCGACCGGCTGGCGTACCCGTCCGGCGACTTCAACCTCGGTGCCGCACACGGGATCTGCGGCCCGCTCTCGCTCCTCGCCCTCGCCCACCGCGCGGGAGTCGTGGTACCCGGCGGGCCGGAGGCGATCCGCTCCGTCACCGACTGGCTCCTGGCCAGGGAACTGACGGACGCGGCGGGCGCCTACTGGCCCGCGCGGATCCCGTACGAGGAGGAGACCGGCCAGGCCGTCGGCACCGGTGCCGCCACCCCCAGGGCGGGCTGGTGCTACGGCGCGTCCGGCATCGCGTGGTCCCTCCACCTCGCCGGTCACGCCCTCGCCGATCCGGCGGTCGGGGCCCGCGCCCGGGACGCCATGCGCGCCGCCGTCGCCCGGCCGCTCCCGAGCACGATGGCGGACGACACCGGCCTGTGCCACGGCCGCGCCGGCGTGCTGCACACCGCCGTGCGGATGGCGGCCGCGACCGGCGACCCGGTGCTGTGGGCGGCCGCGGACCGTGCCGCCGCCGAACTCGCCGCCGCCTTCGACGAGTCCGCGCCGTTCGGATACCGCCAGTACGTCCCCACCGGCACCGGCCCCCGGTACCTGGACAGCCCGGCCCTGATCGACGGCGCCACCGGAGCGGCCCTGGCCCTGGCCGGCTACGCCGACGCGCAGGCCGACCCCGGCGGGGCGGACGGACCCGACTGGGACGCGGCCCTGCTGCTGACCTGAGACCGCCGGCGCCGCCCCGAGGTCACGCGGGAGCGCGGACCGACAGCGCCCCCGTCGGCGCGGCCTCGGCGCGCCTTCACCCGGCTTCTGCGCGGCGTCGCGCGGCGGGGCGCGCGGCGGATCCCGTCGCCGCGCTCCCGCCAGGGTGAGCCCCCGGGTCAGCGCTCGCGCCTCCGGGCCTTCAGCGGGACGGCGGGCAGCTCCGGGGCGGGCAGCCGGTCGCCGGCGCAGCCGTGGACCTCGCCGAAGCGGTCGCCGGCCGTCTCGGCATCAGCCGGGACGGAGATCGACCGCGATCGGCGGCCATCGGTCTCACAACACCGTGTGATGGATCGCGGTGATCGTCGCCGTGGCGTCGAAGCCGAGTACCGGATCGGGCCGGTCGGAGAGCAGGCTGGCGTAGAGCGGGCGGTAGTGGGCGACCTTTCGCCCCGTCCGGCCGTCGGTACCGAAGGAAGCCAGCAACTCGCCTTCCCGGGCGGCGAACCCGGTCATGGCGGTGTGGTCGATCCAGACCTCGACACCGGAACGGCCGAGCACCAGGTTGCTCTCCTTGCTGCTGGAGCCGGTGAGCCAGCTGCTGCGCAGCCGGGCCGAGCCGATCTCACCCCGGGACCGGAATCCCACGGTGCACCACGCGCTCGCGCCGCCGTCCGTCTGCCGGGCGGAGGTGAGTCCGGTGAGCTCCACGAAGCGGGTGAGCATGCTGAGCTGGTTCACCCCGGAGTCCATCCAGCTGGAGACGTACGTGGCGAAGGCTTCCGCTCGTCGCAGGACATAGGGGTCGTAGAAGGCGGAGGTGATGGTCGTGACCGGCCCCCACTCGGGGTGCGCGGCGATCAGCTCCGCCGCCCAGTCGACCTCCGGGGAGAAGGCGAAGTGGTGAGCGGTGAACACGCGGCCGCACACGTCGGCCTTGCCGTCCAGGTCACGCAACGCCGCGAGGGATCCGCGATCATGCACGAGCGGCTTCTCCACCAGGATCCGGCCCGTGGAGCGGAGCAGGGTCAGCTCGGTCAGCTCGGCGTGCGTCTCCGTCGGGGTGGCGATCACCACCAGGTCCGGCCGGTGCTCGTCCAGCGCGCGGGCGAGGTCGCCGTGGTGGGGCGGCCTCCGGCCTCGGAACTCCACGGCCGCCGCGGGTCGGGGATCGACGGTGAACTCCAGCTGCACGTCCGGCCGTTCGGCCAGGACGGCGAGGTGGGTCTCGGCGATGACGCCGACCCCGACGAAGCCGACGCGTACCGGCTCGATGCGTACCGGGTTGGCCATGAGCACTCTTCCCCTCGTCCGGTCCGGCCCTGCGCCTCAGGGCTCCGGCGCCTCGTCGTCGCGCGGCCACCCGCGCCAGCCGGCCCAACGATACGGCCGGGCCGGCGGGGCGGCGCGACCCGGTCGTCGCCGGGGTCCTCGATCACGACGGTGTCCGGATGGGTGGTGACGTCCGGGTTCGGGTACGCCGGATCGCCGGTCTCGTAGCGGAGGTGGGCGGTCACGGTGTCCCGGTTGACCGCGCCGCCGGTGCCGGGGCGCACTGCTGGAATTCACCCGGGACGTACCGGCCCTCGGGAGCCGACCTTCAGCAGCGCTCGGCGGTGAAGCCGTCGGCCACCTGCCGAACGCCCTCCCACAAGCCACGTTTCCGCAGGTCAGCGCACCCGTCCGCGCGACTTCAACGGGATCGACGGCAGCGCCGGGGCGGGCAGCCGCGCACCGTCGTAGCCGTGCACCTCACCGAACCGGGCGCCCTCCTCCCAGTCCCTCCGTGCCTGGAGGATCTCCTCGCCGGTGCGCCCGACGAAGTTCCACCACATGACGATCTTCTCGTCGAAGGGCTCGCCGCCGAGGAGGAGGACGGCCGCGTCGGCGTCGGCCCGAAGAGGGAGGTCGGGGCGGCCGCAGCCGAGGTAGAGCATGGAGCCGGGCTCGACCGGGACGCCGTCGACGTCGACCCGTCCCGACATGGCGAGGACGGCGTACTCGAAGTCGGGGACGAGCGGGAGGCGGAGGTCCGCACCCCCGGCGAGGGCGAGGTCGGCGCCGACCAGCGGGGTGTGGGTGGTGCCCGGTGAGGTGGCGGTGTCGAGGGTGCCGAGGATGACGGTGGCGCGCAGGCCCGGGGCGGTGACCACGGGCAGGTCGGGGTGGTGCTCGAAGGCGGGGGCGACGTGCCGGCCGGTCTCCGGGAGGGCGACCCAGAGCTGGGCGCCGTGCAGGAAGCGGGCGTGCGGGCGGGGGGACTCCTCGGAGTGCGAGATCGCCCGGCCGGAGGTCATCAGGCCCAGTTCGTACGGCCGGACGGTCTGGAGGCTGCCGAGGCTGTCACGGTGCAGCACCTCGCCCTGATGGAGCCAGCTGACCGTCTGGAGGCCCATGTGGGGGTGCGGCGGGACCTGCATGCCGGGCTCGTCGGCGATGTCGTCGGGGCCGTAGTGGTCGACGAAGCACCAGGCCCCGACCATCCGCCGGCCGAGGTTGGGCAGCAGCCGGCGGACCATCGTGCTTCCGCCGAGCGGGACCTGACGGGGCGTCAGCAGATCCTTCACCGGTCCGGCGCCGGCCTCGCGGCCGCAGGCGATCGGGGTGGGCTGGAGGTCGAGGTTGCTCATCGCGGTTCCACCACCGTACGAGGAGGGCCGGGCGGAGAGGAGTGCGTCGTCACCGATCATGCGTCACGGTGCGACGTTCCTCCACCCGTGCCCGGCCATCCGGCGGCTCCCCGCCCGCGAGGGCCGCGGGCCTCAGTGCCCGCAGGCCCACCAGGCGTCGGCCGACGCCTTGTCGGCGCGCTCCCGCAGGTTGCGCACCGCCGCGGCCGGGTCCTCGGCCCCGTACACCGCCGAGCCGGCCACGAACACGTCCGCGCCGGCCTCCGCGCAGCGCTCGATCGTGCTCGCCGCGACGCCGCCGTCCACCTGGAGCCACAGCTCAAGGTCGTGCTTGGCGATCAGCTCCCGGGTGCGGCGGATCTTCGGCAGCATGATGTCCAGGAACGCCTGGCCGCCGAAGCCGGGCTCGACGGTCATGATCAGCACCATGTCGAGCTCGGGCAGCAGGTCCTCGTACGGCTCGATCGGGGTGCCCGGCTTGAGCGCCATCGAGGCGCGGGCGCCCTTGGCGCGGATCTCGCGGGCGAGCCGGACGGGCGCGGCGGCGGCCTCGACGTGGAAGGTGACCGAGCCGGCACCGGCCTCGACGTACTGCGGGGCCCAGCGGTCCGGGTCCTCGATCATCAGGTGGAGGTCGAGCGGGATGTCGGTGGCGCGGGCGAGGGACTCGACCACCGGGACGCCGAGGGTGAGGTTGGGCACGAAGTGGTTGTCCATGACGTCCACGTGCAGCCAGTCGGAACCCCGGACGGCCTCGGCCTCGTCGGCGAGCCGGGCGAAGTCCGCGGACAGGATGCTGGGGTTGATCTGGGCCATGACCGACTACCTTCGTACGAGGGCTTGCGAGGGCTGGGCACCCCCCGGAGCGGGCACCTCGTCCCATCATCCCGCGCCGCACCGCCCCGATCGCACACGGCGACCTCCGCGTGACCGTCATCACACCCCTCGCGGGGTTAACGGGGCCGCCGCCGTGGTCATCAGCCCTGGAACGGGCCACGACCCGCCGCGGCTCCCGCCGGGCCGTCCCGACCAGCCGAGCGCCCCGGCCCACCCGGGGGCTCCGTCCGAGGAAGGTCCCCCGATGACCGATCTCGTCCACCCCGCCCGCGCGCTGTGGTGGCTCTTCGAGCCGGTGCACGCCGTCACCTACTTCCTGCCCGAGGGCCGCACCGCCTTCGAGGAGGCCGGTCTGCACGGCCGCCTGCACGGCTACTTCGGCACCCGCGCGGCCCCGCTCGGCGCGGTGGACGCCCCTCCGGTGACCGCCGCGTTCTTCAACTTCGCCCCGGCGATGGTGGAACGCGCCCTGCCGGAGGTGTGGGAGCACGCGAGCCCGGAGGAGGCGCTCACCGCCCGGCTGAAGGCCTCGGCGGCGATCCTGGACCGACTGCTGGAGCGCGTGGACCGGGAGCAGGTCGAGCTGGTCGCCGAGACCCTGGAGCAGGCCGCCGCCCGGCTGGACTGCGCCGGCCGGGTGCTGGCCGCCGCCAACGCCGCGCTCCCCCGCCCGAGCGGCCTGTACGAGCGGCTCTGGCAGGCCGCCACCGTGATGCGCGAGCACCGCGGCGACGGCCACGTGGCCGCGCTGGTGACGGCCGGACTGGACGGCTGCGAGGCCCTGGTGATCCGCTGCGCGATGGACATGCGGCGCGAGATGATCCAGCCGCTGCGCGGATGGACCGACACCGAGTGGGAGGCGGCCGCCGAGCGCCTGGTCGAGCGCGGCTGGCTGACCGCCGAGGGGGCGGTCACCGAACTCGGCCGGACCCGCCACCAGTCCCTGGAGGCCGCCACCGACCTGGCCGCCGCCCGGGTCTGGAACGACTACCCGCGCGCCGAACTCGACCGGCTGGCAGCGGCGTTGAAGCCGATCTCGGCGCTCTGTCGCGGCGAGCTGCCGATCAACCCGATGGGGCTTCCGGACAACCAGTGACGACCGGTCCGCGCGATCAGGGCGCGGTCGACGCCTGGAGCGGGTTCTGGAGCCGGTCCTGGAGCCGGCCCTGGGGCGAGGCCCCGGGCGGGCCGAGCACGATCCCCCGCCCGGCGTAGAACCGGCCGAACGACCGCCACGGCACGCGCGCGAAGGCCTGCGACTCCCCCGGGAACCCGGAGGGGTTGTGGATCAGCAGCGCCGTGTCCGTGGCGCCCACCGCCAGCACCAGGTGCCCGCCGCGCCGCACCGGCTCGGGCCCGTACGGCTCCCGGATCGACGGGTGCACCGAGACCATCACCAGCCCGCCGCCGGCCACCTCGGCCGACACCTCCCCGGGCGTCAACTCCCTCGCCTGCGCGGCCAGTCCCCAGCGCTGCCGGACGTACGCGGCGAACGGCGCGTGGATCAGCCCGCGCAGACTCTCGCCGTCCCGCAGGTACGCGCCGGCCGCCAGGCACTCGTCCGCGAGCGCCACCGCCGCCGGGGCCATGCCCCACCAGTGCGCCAGCGCCATCCGCAGGCAGGCCACCCCGCACAGCCGCCAGGACCACCACGCGTACTCCGCCGCGGTGGCCGCGCCGGACTGCCCCCAGCGCGGGTCGGCGGACGCGTCCAGCCGCCCGTCGACGATCTCCCGCACCAGCTCCGCCGACTCCCACTGCGCGTGGTACGGCACCTCGTGCACCACCCGCACCGACCGCCCCGGCGCCTGCGGCCGCGCGTCGCCCCGATCCACCATCCCCCGACGCTCTCACGGCCCGGCGGCCGGGCGACCCACGACACTCCCGGGGCGCAGGACTCAGGCCCCGGGCTCAGAACCCGGAACGGGCACCGGCTGCGACTCCGACTCCGGCACCAGCTGCGACTCCGGCTGCGGCTGTGCGTCCGGCTCCGGCTCCGGCACCGGCTCCCGGTAGGCCAGCCGCTGCGCCGCGTGCCGCCCGCGCGCTTCCACCGGCAGCGAGCCGGTGGCGCCGGCCAGGCCGAACAGCGGCATGTCGAGGTAGATCGACTCGTACCCGCCCGGCGGCGCGATGTACGTCTCGTGCCAGATCCCGACGTGCCCGCGCACCTTGCCGTCCCGCAGCTTGCGGTTGGCGACGCCCCACACGGTGTGGTGGAAGCCGTCCGGCGCGTGCGCGTAGCCGTACAGCTTCTCCTTCGACTCCCAGTACTGGACGACGTAGTAGGTGCGCGGCGAGGCGGTCAGCAGGACGCGGCCGCGCAGGCCGCGTTCGGGGGCGCGGCGCAGCTCGTACAGCATCCGGAGCATCGCGAACATCACCGGGCCCCAGTGGTGCACGGCCCAGAACCGGTTGATCCGCATGCCGATCAGCAGCACCACGGTGTCGCCGGTGGCGGCCGCGGTGGTGATGCCCCGCTGTGGTTTGGCGAACAAGGCCAACTGTTCCTCCCCCATCCCCTTGTCCATGTAAGCGGTGACTACATCAGCGCCGGAGGCCCCGGTCAAGGCTCGCCACCCTCACAATTCGGCTACCACGCTGGGCAGTTGACACTCCGCGCCGCCGATGGTGCCGAGCCCGGGCCGGCCCCCGCGGACGCACCGGGGCCCCGGCCCCCGCGAAGGGCCGGGGCCGGGGCCGGGGCCGGGCCTGGTGCGGCGGCCTACCAGGCGTAGTCCTCCGGGGCGGGCTTGTGGCCCGGGAAGAGTTCGTCGAGGCGGTCGAGGGTCTTCCGGTCGAGCTCGAGGTCGAGCGCGCCGATGGCGGCGTCGAGGTGGGCCGGGGTGCGGGGGCCGATGATCGGGGCGGTGACGGCGGGGCGGGAGAGGAGCCAGGCGAGGGCAAGGTCGGCGGGGTCGGTGCCGAGTTCGTCGGCGAAGTCCTCGTAGGCCTGGATGCGGTCGCGGTGCCTGGCGAGGAGTTCGCCGGCGTAGGCCATGGCACTGCGGTTACGGGTGCCCTCGCGCTCCTTGCGCAGGACGCCGCCGAGCAGGCCGCTGCGCAGCGGGGACCACGGGATCAGCCCGAGGCCGTAGTGCTGCAGGGCGGGGATGACCTCGAGCTCGATCGCCCGGTCGAGCAGGTTGTAGAGGGACTGCTCGCTGACCAGGCCGAGGAAGTTCCGGGAGCGGGCGGCCCCCTGGGCCTGGGCGATGTGCCAGCCGGCGAAGTTGCTGGAGCCGACGTAGATGATCTTGCCCTGGGCGACCAGGACCTCCATCGCCTGCCAGATCTCCTCCCAGGGCGTGGCCCGGTCGATGTGGTGCATCTGGTACAGGTCGATGTGGTCGGTCTGGAGGCGGCGCAGGCTGGCCTCGACGGCCTTGCGGATGGCGAGCGCGGAGAGCTTGCCCTCGTTGGGCCAGTCGCTCATGTCGGCGTAGGCCTTGGTGGCGAGGACGGTGCGCTCGCGGCGGCCGCCGCCCCTGGCGAACCAGCGGCCGATGATCTCCTCCGTTCGGCCCTGCAGCCGGCCCTCGCTGTCGCGGCCGTAACTGTTGGCGGTGTCGAAGAAGTTGATGCCGCGCTCGTGGGCGGTGTCCATGAGGCGGTGGGCCTCGGCCTCCTCGGTGTGGGGGCCGAAGTTCATGGTGCCGAGGCAGAGGCGGGAGACGGTCAGGCCGGTGCGGCCGAGGTGGGTGTACTCCATGGCGCCCACCTTCCGTCGCACCGGCCCCGGTGTCCAGCACATTTCACCGGACGCGGCGGATCACCGCCCGTGGGTGGATCACCGCCCGTGGGTGGCGAACTTCCTTACGGCGAGCGGCATGCAGGCCGCGAGCAGCACGGCGCTCCAGAGCAGCGCGGCGAGGACGGCGTGCTGCGTCGGCCAGGCGGTGCCGGCCGCCGAGGGGTTGCCGAACAGCTCGCGGCAGGCCTGGACGACGGAGCTGACCGGGTTCCAGTCGGCGAGGAACCGCAGCCAGTCGGGCATGCCGCCGGTGGGCACGTAGGCGTTGGTGACCATCGCCAGTGGGAAGACCGCGACGGACAGCTGGCCGGCCGCCTCCTCCTTGCCGACGGCCAGTCCGAGCAGTGTGCCGGCCCAGGTCATCACGAAGCGGAAGAGCAGCAGCAGGGCGAACGCCCCCGACGCGTCGGCGAGTCCGTTCCGGGCGCGCCAGCCGGCGGCGAGCCCGACCCCGGCCAGCAGCGCCAGGACGACCACGCTGACCAGCAGGTCGGCGAGGGTCTGCCCGAGCAGCAGTCCGGTGCGGGAGACGGGCATGGAGCGCAGCCGGTCGGTGACCCCGCGCCCGACGTCGCGGGCGGCGCCGACCATGGTGGGCATGATGCCGTTGGTGGCCACCATGGCGAACAGGCCTGGCATCAGGAACTCCCGGTAGTCGCCGCCCCCGGGCACCTGCATGGCGCTGCCGAAGACGTACCCGAAGACCACCACCATCACCACCGGAACACCCAGCGAGGCGGCCAACAGCCCCGGCGAGTGGCGGTAGTTGAGCAGGACGCGGAGCATCGAGGTCCAGGTGCCGGAGGCGAGCCGGCCGAGGGCGGACGGCCGCGCCGCGGCGGCGTACACGGCGGCCATCAGGCGGCCCTCCCGGCGTCCCCGGACTCCCGGGCGTCCGCGGACTCCCGGGCGTCCGCGGACTCCTGGGTGAGCGCGAGGAACACGTCGTCCAGTGAGGGCGTCCGCACCGCGACGTCCTCGGCGACGACCCCGGCGCCGTCCAACTCCCGTACCAGCGAGGGCAGCAGGACGGACACTCCGGGCATCGTCAGCACGGTGACGGTCCGCTCGGCGACGTCCACCCGCGCGTCGCCGCCGGTCATCGAGGACAACACCACGGCGGTGGCGGCGAGTTGCGCCGGGTCGGCCAGGGTGACGGCGACCTGGCTGCCGATCGCGGCCTTGAGCCGGTCCGGCGGGCCGGTGGCGATGGCGGCGCCGTGGTCGACCACCACGATGTCGTCGGCGAGCCGGTCGGCTTCCTCCAGGTACTGGGTGGTGAGCAGCACGGTGGTGCCGCCGTCCGCCAGCTCCTTGACGGTGTCCCAGATCGCCTGCCGGCTGCGCGGGTCGAGTCCGGTGGTGGGCTCGTCCAGGAAGAGCACGGACGGGCTGGTGACCAGGCTGGCGACGAGGTCGAGGCGTCGGCGCATGCCGCCGGAGTAGGTGCGCACGAGCCGGTCGGCGGCGTCGGCGAGGTCGAAGCGGGTGAGCAGTTCGTCGGCGCGCTCCCGGGCCCGGCGGGCGCCGAGGTGGTGCAGCCGGCCGAACAGCCGGAGGTTGTCGCGGCCGGTGACGCCCTCGTCGACGGCGGCGTGCTGCCCGGCGAGGCCGATGACGCGCCGGACCTCCTCGGCGGCGCGGACGACGTCGTGTCCGGCGACCCTGGCGGTGCCGCGGTCGGGGGCGACCAGCGTGGCGAGAACGCGCACGGCGGTGGTCTTGCCGGCGCCGTTGGGGCCGAGCAGACCGCAGACGGTGCCGGCCGGGACGGCGAGGTCGAGGCCGCACAGGGCCTCGGTGGCGCCGAAGCGTTTCGTCACGCCCGTCATCTCGATGGCGGGTCGGGTGGTGTCGGACATGGCTCTGCCCTTCTCTAGGTACAGCGTACGTAGAAGTGCGCGCGAGCGCCATCGTACTACGTACGCCGTACGTATCTAAGATGGGGAACCGAGGTGATCTTCCAGTGCCGTCCAGCGAGTCCACGCCGTCGAGCAGCGCAGCGCGATCGAGCAGGCCCACGCCGTCCAGCAGCCCCGCGCCGTCGAACAGGCCCACGCCCCCCGAGGCCCCCGAGGTGATCTGGCTGCGCCCCGAGCGCACCGGCCGCGGCCCGCGCCCGGCCCACAGCCGGGCCTCGATCGCCGCCGCGGCCATCGGGATCGCCGACGCCGAGGGCCTGGACGCGGTCTCCATGCGACGGGTCGCGGCGGCGCTCGGCGCGGGCACCATGTCGCTCTACAACTACGTGCCGAAGAAGGAGCACCTGCTCGACCTGATGCTCGACGCGGTCGCCGCCGAGTACCGCTTCCCACCGGCGCCGAGCGGCGACGTCCGGGCCGACCTCGCCGACCTCGCCCACCAGCAGCTCGACATCTGCCGCCGCCACCCGTGGCTGCCCGCCCTGGTGCTGGCCCGCCCGGGCATCGGCCCCAACGCCCTGCGCTACACCGACCGCTTCCTCGCCATCACCGCCCCCACCGGCCTCGACGGGGGCTCCCGGCTGGAGGCGATGGCCCTGTTCAACGGCTTCATCGGCCAGTTCGCACAGTACGAGCGGACGGCGGCCGCCGGCGCCAAGTGGCAGGCCGAGCTGGCCGGTTACCTCGGCCAGGCGGCGGCGAGCGGCGAGTACCCGCACCTGGCACAGGCCTTCGCCGCCGCGGGCCCACCGGCCGACCCGGACCGGGCGTTCGAGCGCGCCCTGGCCCGGGTGATCCCCGCCATCCTGACGCCGACGGACGGCAGCTGACGCTCCGTCATCCGGCGGGGCCCCCGGCGATCAGCCGCGCCGTCCCGGCACTCCGTCAGCCCGCGAGGTCCTCCCTGGAGAGCAGCCCCGCCACCCGGCCGTCCACCAGCACCAGCACCGCCGGCCGGCCGGCCGTCAGCGCCGCCCGCGCCTCGGCCGCCGACTGCCCGACGCCGACCGTCGGCAGCGCCGGGCCGAGCAGCGCGCCCAGCGGGTCGCCCGGCTTGGCCGCACCGTCCGCGAGCGCCGCCGTCAGCACCTCCCGGGACACCGAGCCGACCACCTCGGTCGCGCTCACCCCGAACGGGCGCTCCGCCCGCGCCAGCACCGCCGGGGCGACGCCGCCCGGCGCCTCCCGCAGCGCCTCCACCGCCTCGCCGACGGTCGCGTCGGCGTCGACCGTCACCAGCGGGCGGGCGGCCTCCAGCAGCGGCCGCAGCCCGTCCGCGTCCTCCAGGAAGCCCCACTCCCGCATCCAGGCGTCGCTGTGCACCTTGGACAGGTAGGAGCGCCCCGAGTCCGGCAGCAGCACGACCACCAGGTCGTCCGGGCCCAGCTCCCGCGCCACCCGCAGCGCGGCCGCCACCGCCGTCCCGGAGGACGGCCCGGCCAGGAGGCCCTCCTCGCGCGCGAGCCGGCGCGCCGTCAGCAGGGACTCGCGGTCCGGGATCCGCTCGTAGGAGTCGACCACCTCCGACCGGTAGGCCTGCGGCCAGCGGTCCTCGACGGTCTCGGGGTGCAGGTAGTGCCCGATGCTCTCGACGTACCACGGGCTGCCGTCCCCGCCCCCGTACGAGGAGGACTCCGGGTCCGCGCCGACCACCGTCACCGAGCCGCCGGACACCTCCTTCAGGTGGGCGCCCGTACCCGTGATGGTGCCGCCGGTGCCGACGCCCGCGACGAAGTGGGTCACCCGGCCGCCGGTCTGCTCCCAGATCTCGGGACCGGTGGTCCGGACATGGGCGTCAGGGTTGGCCAGGTTGTCGTACTGGTTGGCGAGCCAGGCCCCGGGGATCTCCTCGGTCAGCCGCTCCATCACCTTGAACAGGTGCCTCGGGTCCTCCTGCGGCACCGCCGTCGGGGCGAGCACCACCTCCGCGCCGTACGCCCGAAGGATGTCCGCCTTCTCGGGCGCCGACTTGTCCGCCACCCCGGCGATCACCCGGTACCCGCGCTGCCTGCCGACGATCGCCAGGCCGATGCCGGTGTTCCCGGAGGTCGCCTCGATGATCGTCCCACCCGGCTTCAGCAGACCGTCCCGCTCGGCGGCCAGGATCATGGACAGCGCGGCGCGGTCCTTGACGCTGCCGCCGATGTTGAGGAACTCGGCCTTGGCGTAGATCGGCGCGGCGATCCCGGCGCCGAGCCGGGTGAGGCGGAACAGCGGCGTCCCGCCGATCGCGTCGAGAACGGATTCGTGCACTGCGGTCATCTCTGTCTCCTTCGCAAACACTGCCTCCGCCGAGCCTGCCCAGGCCAGGGGCTCGGTAGACGGCAGTGACACCGCTCCTCATTCGATCGAAACAATGCCCGCTGGTCGCGCATGGACACGGGCCGACACCGGCGGGCGCGGACCGAGGCGGCCGCGCCCGCCGCCCAACCGGGGGCGCGAAGCGGGGCGTGCGGTGACCAGTCCACACCCTCCGGTTCTGCCGCACTCCAGATCGCGCACCAGCGCCGCACACGGCCGCCCCCTCGGGCCGGCCGTGTGCGGAGAGTAACGGATGGTCAGATCAGCGGCCCGAAGCAGCCGCGCTCCCAGTGCCCGAGCCAGGAGGCCGTGGTGGATGGCAGCCGCTCGTCCTCCGTGGACTCGCCGTACGGGAGGAGGGCGGTCGGCGCGAACCAGCCCTCCCCCGGGTCGACACGGAGGCGCAGCACGCTGATCGGGTGGTGCAGGGAGAGGAACTTCCACAGGTCGTTCGTGTGCGGGTGGTGGGTCTCGTAACGGTCGCGCACGGTACGGCAGATGGACAGGATGGTGGAGGTCGCGAGCAGCAGGTGCCGGCTGCCCGGGCCGAGGTTGACGCAGAGCCGGCGCCGCGAATCCTCCCGGGAGGAGTACGGCAGGTTCTCGTGGTTGTCGACGTGCAGGCCTGGGTGCAGGCCGCTCTCGGGCAGGCGGTGGGTGACGGGCTCGCCCGGCGGGTCCTCGGTCAGGCCGAGGGAGACGGGGTGGGGGTCGCCGAGCTCGCCGACGAGGGCGGCCAGGCCGCTCGGGTCGGTGACGGTGGCGGGGAGGCGGAAGAACTCGACCAGACCGCCGTCCCGGGTGAAGACGTTCGGCGCGTACCACGCGGGGCGGTCCACGGGGAGCGGGGACCAGTCCCCGGCGGGCAGGACGGCGCCGTTCACGTAGTCGGCGTCGCCGTGGACGCGCCGGACGCCGCCGATGTCGCAGCGGTCGAGCAGGGCCACCGGGTCGCGGTGGGCGATCGCGGCGGGGTGCATGGTGGTCATGGGGGGTGGTGTCCTTGGGATCAATCGTCGTCGTCGGTGGGTTCGTTGCCGCCGTGGCGGCGAATGCCGGTCATCAGGGCGGCGGCCAGGGTGGTCCACCAGACGACGTCGGCGGCGGCCGGCTCACGCGGGGAGATGAGGTTCGAGGCGAAGCAGGCGAGGGCGATGCTGGCGACGAGGACCGTCGCCGTGCTGGTGAGCTTGATGGGGGTCAACTCCCGGACGAGGGAAGGCTGTCGGCCGGATCGCGGAGAACGCGGACCCAGACCCGCTTGCCCGCGCCGCAGCGGCCGGTGACGCCGAAGTCGAACGCGAGCTGACGGACGAGTTCGACCCCCCGGCCCCCTTCGCCGAAGCGCTGCGGGCGGGGCCGGCGGACGGAGAGGTCGCCGCGCGGGTCCCAGACTTCGAGGCGGCAGTCGCCGTCGAACTCCTGGAGGTAGAGGCGGATTTCGTCGTCACCCCGACAGGCGTGGACGACGGCGTTGGTGACGAGCTCGCTGACGATGAGGGCGAGGTCGTCGACGGGTTCACCGCTCCAGCCCCAGGAGGCGAGCTGCTCGCAGATCAGGCGGCGGGCGGCACGGACCGAGGTCGAGTGCTCGGTGAGGACGGTCTCCCAGGTTCGGAGGACCGGGTTACGCAAGGTGGACATGAGTCACCCCACACCTTCAGTGGCGTGTTCGTGCGGTCACAGTGAGTGTGGAGCAAGCGAAATCGAATTTGCAACCCAAACTGGCACAAGCAAAAAATAAATTAGTTGATCTTGCGGCTGGCTTGAGCCCTCGCGGCACAGCCAGCGAGACTGGGGCGGACCAAGGGAGGAACGTGTTGAGCGAGGACCCGTCAGCGATCAGGCAGATCCGCCTCGGAGACGAGCTCCGGGCGTGGCGGATCGAGAACAACAAGACGCTCGCCGAGGTGACTGCCGGCCTGAAGGGCTGGAACCCCGCCCGGCTCAGCAAGATCGAACGAGCGCGCATGCCAGTGACGGCAGCCGACTTGGCCGTGTACCTGGATCATTGCGGGATCGCAGGTCCCGAGCGAGCCGAGATCGAGGGCTTCGCCACCGACACCCCTTCCAGGCACTGGTGGCAGGACCACGAGTTCGCCGACACGATCAGCTCAGCGTTCGCCGAGTTCCTCAGCCTCGAAGCTGATGCCACGCAGATGCTTGAGTACTACTTGTCAGGCTTCCCTGGCTTGCTACAGACCGAGGACTACGCACGCGAGATAATCGCCGCTGGCCTCGACGGCCTCAGTGAAGATCAGAGCGAGGCTGCTGCCGAGATCCGGGTTCTGCGCCAACGCAGGCTCACCGAGGAACCGCTCCTCAGGCTCGACGCCTACTTCGGCGAAATGGCCCTCCTGGTTGGCGGGGACGAGGAGGTCCTCGCCGGTCAGATCCGCCATGTCCTCATGGTCGCCCGGTACCCAAACGTCACCGTTCGCATGGTCCCGTTCAGCGCTGGACGACCTGGAGTCCTGGCATCTGGACTCACACTCCTCCGCTTCCCCGGGGAACCGGGTGAGGGCTTCTCATTCGTAGAAGCAGTCGGCGGTATGCTCCCGCGTAAGTCGGGGCGCGACGTCCGTCGAGCTGATCGAGCCTTCGCCCGACTGAAGCGATGCGCTCTTTCGCAAGACGCAACCATCGCCGTCCTCGAACGCAAGTTGGAAGAGATCACGTGACCGAGAAGCATGATCCCTACGCTCACAACCCCACCGACGCCGAGTGGGTCAAGTCCCCCTTCTCCGCTGAATCCAATGGCAGCTGCGTGGTCGTCGCCCGGTTCGACAACGGCGATGTCTGGGTCGGTGACGACAAGAACCCCAACCGCCCCCACCTCGCCTTCGACAAGGCCGAGTGGACCGCTTTCGTCCAGGCCATCGAAGCCCGAGACCCCCGCTTCACCGTCTGACCACCGCCGGTCCCGGAGTGGGAAGTCGGCCACGTCGACTTCCCACTCCCCCGCCGGACCGCACCGGGCTCACACGCCCCTTCGCCGCCCCAGCCACGCGGTCAGAGCGGCCCAGAGGCCCCGGCGCTGCGGCGGCTCCGGAGCCGCCTCGGCAGCCGGCTCGGCCGGCGGCCGGAGCGCCGCACCCTGGGGCGCGATGCCCTGGGCCCGAGCTGCCGCGAGCCAGACCGGAACCTCCGCGAGCAGCAGGTCGTACAGGTCCCGGTCGGAGACCTTCCGGGGATCACGCCCCAGGTGGACGAAGCCCGCGTTGTCGATGGGGCGCATCTCCGGAACCGCGAGCCCGGTGAGCTTGCGCAGGAAGTCGAACTGCCGGCTGCCCGGGTCACCGAAGCCGACGAACTGCCAGAAGATCGGCAGCTTCGCCGCCTCGCACAGGCCCACCTCCGCCGCCCTCTTGTTGATCGGCCCGCCGTCCGTCTGGAACAGGACGAGGGCCGGCGCCGTGGAGCCGCTCGCGCGGTAGTGCCGGACCACCGCCTCCATCGCCAGGTGGTAACTGGTCTTGCCCATGTGGCCGAGGCTCGCGACGATCCGGTCGATCCAGCCCTCGTGGTCGGCCAGGGCTATCTCGGCCTGGGCGTCGACCTCGGTGGAGAAGAAGACGACCGGCACGGTCCCGTCGTCGTCCAGGTGGGCGGACAGGCCCAGGACCCGGTCGGCGAGCGCCTGGACGCTGCCGTCCTTGTAGTAGGGCCGCATCGAGCCGGAGTAGTCGATCACCAGGTACACCGCGAGGCTCTGACCGCTCAGCCCGCGCCGTTCCACCGAGGCGCCGGCCGTCTTGTAGAGGCTCACCAACGCGGGCGCGCTCTGCTCGACCTTGCTCAGACTGACGGCCATGGGCTCGCTCCCTCGCTCACTGCGGCAGCCGGACTGCCGGGGCGCGTGATCGTCGACGCGCTCCGGACACCTTAGAGTCCCGGCATGACCCGTTTGAAGATCGAGATCGCCGTCCCGGAGAGCCACCTCGACCAGGTCCTCGACGCCCTCCACACGGCCGGCGCCGGCCGGGTCGGCGAGTACGCCCGGTGCACCAGCGTCTGGCGGACCACCGGCAGTTGGCTGCCCTCACCCGACGCCCAGCCCTACCTGGGCACGGCAGGCACCGTCCAGACCGCCCCGGAGATCCGCGTGGAGTCCGTCTGCGACCAGGACCAAGCCGCCGCCGTGCTGCGGGCCGTTCGCGCCGCCCATCCCTACGAGGAGGCGGTGATCAACTTCCTCCCGCTCTTCGATCCCGTCCTCGACTGAGCCACCGTCGGCCGAGCCCACGGCAGCACCGCGAGCGCCGCTCACCAACCGCCGGGGTGCCGCGAGAGCCAGTCGGCATGCCGCTCCTTCAGCCGGTCACGCTCCTCCGCCGTGGTCAGGTAGACGTCCGCGCCGCCGTCGTACGGGTGGTAGAGCCGCCGCATGCCGGTGTCGGTGACGATCACCCCGGCCTCCCGCTCGTCGGCGACCCGGCGCAGCAGCCGGTCCAGCTCGCCGCGCCGCCACCGGCGTCGCTCCACGAACACGTGGCAGTAGGTGCGGAACTCCGGCGCCGGGTCGTCCGCCTGGAGCCACGTGCGCCAGTGCTTCGCGTCCCGGCGCATCCGGGGCACGCTCGGCCGGCCGCTCCACCGCGGTGTGAGGACGTACACCTCGCAACCGGCGAACAGCTCGTCCAGCACGGTGTTGTGGCGCTCCAGGACGATCGCGTACTCGCGCTCGTCGTCGGGGTACCGCTTGGACTGCGGCAGGCTGTGGAAGCGCACCCAGACGTCCCGCGTCCGGCTGCCGATCTCGTACCCGACGGGCTCCACGCCGGGCCACCGCCGCTCCCAGAGCGCCGTCAGTTCCTCGCGGTCCACCCGGTCCCCGCCCCGTTTCACCGGGCGAGTGTGCCACATCCGCCCCAGCAGTCCCGGCCTGGTGAAATCCCCTCGTCACGGCCGCCCGGCTCCCGTAGCGTGGTTCGGTCGATCTTGAGGGCAGAACGGGGCACCACACCATGCAGCAGCACCAGGGCTGGGCCGACGAGCGCTTCGGCGCCGTCGCGGACGTCTTCGCCGCAAACTTCGCCGAGTTCCCCGAACTGGGCGCCGCCGTCACCGTGTTCGCCGGTGGCCGGAAGGTGGTCGAGCTGTGGGGCGGCACGGCCGACGACCGCACCGGCCGGGCCTGGGCGCAGGACACCGTCGTCCCGGTGTTCTCCTGCGCCAAGGGCCCGGTGAGCATCTGCGCGCACCTGCTCGCCCAGCAGGGCCGGCTCGACCTGGACGCGCCGGTCGCCCGCTACTGGCCGGAGTTCGCGCGCCACGGCAAGGAGGCCGTCACCACCCGGATGCTCCTCGGCCACCGCGCCGGCCTCCCGGCGCTGGACGCGGTGCTCTCCTTCGAGGAGGTCGCCGCCTGGGATCCGGTGATCCGGGCGATCGAGGCGCAGCAGCCGCTCTGGGAGCCGGGCACGACCCACGAGTACCACGGCCACGTGTTCGGCTTCGCGGTCGGCGAGGTGATCCGCCGGATCACCGGGCTGACGCCGGGCGCTTTCCTGCGCAAGGAGATCGCCGAGCCGCTCGGCCTGCCGGTCTGGATCGGCCTGCCGGAGAGCGAACTCCCGCGCCTGGCCCGGCTGGTGGAGGCCGACGGCCGCCGCCCGATGCCCGGCCCGGAGCACCTGCTCACCCGGATCGTCACCATGAACGGCGCGCTGGTCTTCCCCGGCCTGGACGTGCCGCACGGCTGGAACGACCCGGCCCTGCACGCGATCGAGCTGCCCGGCGCGGGCGCCGTCGCCTCCGCCACCGGCCTGGCGGGCCTCTACGCGGCGGCGGCCACCGGCCTGGACGGCTCGCCCCGCCTGCTCTCGCACGACACCGTGACCGACGCGGTGCGCGAAGTCTCCGCCGGTGCCGGCTTCCTGGGCTTCGACATGGGTGCCCGCTGGGGCTCCGGCCTGCTGCTCGACTCCCCCGCCTTCCGCCCTCTGCTCGGCGCGCGCAGCTTCGGCAACGACGGCGCCGGCGGCCAGTTCGCCTTCGGGGACGACGAGTTCGGCGTCGGCTTCGGCTACGTCGCCAACCGGATGATCGGCCACGGCGACGCCCGGGCGAACCGCCTGATCGAGGCGGTGCGCGGGTGCCTGGGCTGACCGGCTTCCTCCCGCTCGTCACCGGCCTGGCCACCACCGGCGGCCTCGGCGAGCTGCGCTACGGCGCCTCGCTGCCCGAACTCGCCGCCCGCTACGGCGATCCGTGGGACGGCGGCGGCATCCACCGCGGCGACCGCTGGCCGCACGCCTTCGGCTGGGGCGACGTCCACGCGGTGTTCTGCCGCTGCCGCCGGCTCCGCTCGCTGTCCCTGCCGATCTGGCACGGCGAGCTCGACCTCCCGCTGCCGGGCGGCGGTTCGGCGACGCTCGACACCCACGTCCGCGAGAGCGACCTGATGACCGCGCTGACCGCCACCGGCCACGGCTGGCGGACGGTGACGTACGAGAACCTCCCGGGCCAGCGGAACCTGGAGTTCTCGCCGGCCGAGGAGGTCCGGGTGGAGCTGGTGCTCACCGACCGCGACGGCTACGACCAGCCGCCGCTTCCGGAGTGGGTGCTGTACAAGGCGGTGCTGTGGGGCTTCGAGCACGTCGACTGCCCCGAGCCGGACCGTTCGCTCCCCGACGACGGCTGGGGCGCCGCCGGACGGTAGGGCCGGTCCTCGAACTGGCGGCGGGCCGCACTTCGGGCTCGCCGCGGCGGGCCGTTCCGCCCCCTGTGCGGAACGGCCCGCCGTCCGGGTGCCCGCTACTTCAGCAGGAAGTCGTACACCGCCTGCCGTCCGGCCGGGTTCGCCGCCCGGTTCTGCACGGAGTGCGCCGCCCCCGGGACGATCACGATCTGCGGGTCGTGCGTCAGCTCCGCCTGCTGGTAGAGCCACTCGTTGGGCGTGGAGAGGTCCCGGTCGCCGCCGAGCAGCAGCACCGGCACGTTCGGCAGCTTGCGGTGCGCCGGCGGGGTCGGCGGTACGGGCTCGCGCGGCCAGTCCAGGCAGACCAGTTGGCTGCCGAGCCCGGTCGCGGTCGCCGGGTCGTACGGCCAGGTCTGCTCGGCCGTCAGCCGCTGCCGGGTGCGCTCCAGCGCGGCCGCCCGCCCCTCGACCGGGGTGTCCGTGGTGCCCCACGGGAAGTGCGAGTCGGCGCAGAGGGTGGCGGCGTGCAGGCCCTGGCTGAGCGCCTCGGCCGGGGCGGCGTCGCCCTGGTGGGCGGCCTCGACGAAGGCCTGGAGCTTGGCCGGCTGCCCGGCGGCGGCCTCGTGCAGCACCTCGGGGACCCCGCCGTAATTCGGGTCGGTGAACTCGTAGCTGGTGAGGGCGTCCAGGATCTGCGCCCCGTCGCCGTACCGCCGCACGACGGTGGCGAGGTCGGCGGCCGGGTCGGTGCCGCAGCCGGTGGCCTGGCAGGCGGCCCGCAGGACCCGGGCGGTGGCGGGCAGCGCGGCCAGGTCGAGGGGGTCGTCCCCCTGCTGCGGCACCACCGAGTCGAGCACCAGCCGGGCCACGTGCGAGGGGTGGGCGAGCGCGTACCGCTCGGCGACGAAGGTGCCGTACGAGACGCCGTCCAGGGTGAGGCGCTGGTCACCGAGGGCGCGGCGCAGCAGGTCGATGTCGGCGACGGTGTCCGCGGTGCTGTAGAACCGGGCGGCGGGACCGAGGGCGGCGGCGCAGTCGGCGATCGACTGCCCGCGCGGCACGGCGAGGTCGGAGGAGCCCATGTCCTCCTGGAGGCCAGGGCACTGGAGCGCGTGGGCGCCGGTGCCGCGCTGGTCGTACATCACCAGGCGGTAGTCCTTGAGGACGGGCTCCAGCTTGCCGGCGATCCGCTTCATCAGCGGGACGCCGGGCTGGCCGGGGCCGCCGGTGAGGAACAGCAGGTCGCCCTTGGGCGCCGCGGTGTTGCCGGCGACGGCCACCGCGAGGTCGAGGCTGCCGGGGGTGGCGCCGCTGTGGTCGAGCGGGACGGTGAGGGTCCCGCAGGTGAACTCGGGGGCGTTCGGGCAGGGGGCCTGTCCGGCGATGCCGCCGCCGGGACGGGCCTGGTCCGCCGTGGCGGCGAGGCCGACCGCGGGGGTGGCCAGGGTGGTGCCGGCGACCACCGCGACGGCGCCCAGCAGGGCGGCGACGCGGGCGCGCGTGCTCGTCATGTTCGTCCTTCCGCTCGCACCGCGTCCGGGCTGACGCGGTCATGGAAGCAGCCTGCGCCCCGGGCGACTTCGAACGCGAGCGGTTATCGGTGGATTCGCCCGGGAGCGGATCCCCGGAGCGGGAACGCACACCGATGGAGGACGGGACGGGGCCTCCTCAGCTCAGCGCCCGCGGCAGCACCACCCGCACCCACTCCTCCGGCTGCGCCAGGTGCGGGGCGTGCCCGGCGCCCTCGTACAGATGGCGTTCCGCCTTGGGCAGGGTGAGGTCGATCAGGTCGAGCACCTCGCCGAACATCGGTGGGCTGTCGTCGCTCTGGGTCAGCAGCGCCGGTTCGCCGAACCGGGAGAGCCCGGTGAGGTCGAGGTCCAGCGCGTCCGGGTCGCGCAGCTCGTCGAGGTAGGTGGGCGCGTTGCGGATGTACGTGTGCCGCACCGGCGCGGGCAGCTGCTCCCAGGCGCCGGGGCCGAAGGCGAGGCTGTCCACGTACAGTTCGGCGGCGGCGGCCGACTCCGCCTGCTCCAGTAGCTCCCGGACGGCGGCGATCCGGCCGGAGTAGTCGGTGCCGATCGGTCGCAGGTCCGGGTCGGCGAGCAGGATGCCGGTGCCCGGCGGCTCGTGCGCGGCGATCCCGCGCAGCAGGTCGGGCCGGGCCGCGGCGAGCCGCAGGGTGACCAGTGCGCCGTAGGAGTCGCCGTAGACGAAGGCCGGCGCGAGGCCCAACCCCTGGATCAGCCCGGCCAGGTCGGCCGCGTCCTCGTGCACCGACCCCTGGGTGAGCAGGTCCTCGCTGCGGCTGTGCCCCCGGCGGTCGTAGGCGACCGCGGTGGTGGACTCGGCCAGGCCCGGCAGCACCCGCGCCCAGGAGTCCGCGTCGCTCCAGGAACCGTGCACCAGGACGACGCCGGGGCCCGCGCCGTGGGCCTCGTAGTGCAGCGCCACCCCGTTCACCCTGATCTCGGCCATCACGAGCCTCCCGGTCTCGGCGGTGCTCCCCCACCAGCCTGACACAACCGTCCGGAAGGCTCCGGTCCTGCGGCCGTCGCGGTCACCCGGCGTCACCGGCCACCCGGTGCGGCTCCGTACGGCCCTGTACGGCCGTACGGCCCTGTACGGCTCCGGGTGCTGCTCCGGTACGGTGACCACCCGTTGCGTGGACCCGTCAGCTCATCGCCCGCACCGGCGGCTCGTCCCGCGTCCCGTCCTCCGCGACCACCGTGAACCGCTCAGGGCCGGACACCGACAGGTCCACCGGGTAGAGCGACGCGGTGTCGTTGACGTCCAGCACGGCGCTCTGCCGCCCGGTCGCCGCCTCCACCCTGGTCATCCGGCCCCGGGTCATCGCCCACACCGAGCCGCCGTCCACCACCAGGCCGGTCACCTGGTCGTCCAGCCCGGCCGTCCACCGCCTGCCGCCGTCCGTGAGCGAGTACGCCAGCAGCCGTCCGGTGGCGGTCCGGCTCGGGTGCGGGCCGCCGCTGATGCCGATGTCGCCGGGCTTCTCACCCGGCACGACGAACAGGTCCCCCACCACCACCCCGCCGAACAGCGGGCGGGCGCTGAACTCGTCGAAGGCGTGCAGTCCGCCCAGCATCACGTCCAGGTCGTACTCGTCCCCGGCGACCGGTATCGCCGCCCGCTGTCGGCCGGTCCGGTCGTAGCCGAGCACCGCGTGGGTTCCGCGCTCGGCCTGGGCGTCCACCCAGACCGCGAGCGGGTCGACCGACACCACGGCGAGGTTCTTCAGCCCGCCCGCCGCGGGCAGCGCGATGCGCTGCTGCTCCCGGCCGTCCGCCGGGGCCAGCGAGCGCAGCACGGGCGCGGCGTCGCCACACCGCGCGACGGTGACGGCGTCCGCGGGACCGCCCGCGACCTGCAGCGGGGTGCAGCCGGGGTCGGCGCTGCCGCGCCAGAGGTCCCGGCCGTCCGCCAGCCGTACGGCGCGCCAGCCGGTCTTCTCCTGGAGGAGGGCCTGCTGCCCGGCCACCGCGAGCACGTCCGGCGCCGCGTCGTCCCCGTCGCGGGCGGGCGCGTCCACGGCGGCGGTCCAGCCCTGCCGGCCGTCGGCGAGGTCGAGGGCGGTGACGGCGGAGCACGGCTTGTCGTGCGTCGCGTGGCCGATCAGGCCGAGGGCGCCGCCGCGGCCGGTCCCGTCGGGCCCGGTGCCCCGGCTCATCGCGCACACCGTGTCCTCCCCGGGCGGGGCCCAGCGCCAGGCGACGGCCCCGGTGGCGCGGCGGTACGCCACCACCAGGTCCGGCCGGACCCGCACCACCAGGTCCCCGCTGGTCCAGCTGCCCACCGCGCGGATCGTGGACGGCCGGTCGAGCGGCGCCTTCCAGGAGTCGTTGAGGCCGTCCCCGGCGAAGCCGACGAAGATCGAGATCCCCAGCAGCGCCCCGACGGCGGCCGAGGGGAACCCGGCCCTGGGGTGGATCAGCGCCCAGACGAAGCCCGCGCCGCAGGGCATCAGCCCGAGGATGCTGATGATCCCCATGTACGCGAGGCTGTCGCCGCCGAACCCGTTCGCCGGGCCGAACAGCACCGCCAGGCCCATGCTCGCGAACATCGCCCCCAGTACCCCGCCGGAGACCACCATCCAGGTCTCCTTGTCCCAGGCGAACCTGGCTCTCCACCTCGCCCGGACGACACTGTCCTCGGGCCGAACGGCCATGCCGGTCTCTCCCCTGCGACGCGCCGCCCACCGCGTCGGGGCGACGATCATCGGATCGTCGCAGAGCGCGCCATGATCCTGAACAAAGAGCAGGGAAAACCCAGGTTATGACCGGCACATACCAGGCCCGATCGCCGGGATCGCGACGAATCCCCGGGGCCGCACCCCACGGAGCGCGGCCCGGAGCCCGCGGCGGGGCGCGGGCCAATATTGGCCCCTCGGCCCCGGCCTCTCAGCCCCGGTCCGGCGGTCCCGGCCCCTCAGCCCCGGTCCGGCGGTCCCGGCCCCTCAGCCCCGGTCCGGCGATCCCGGGCGGCGGAGGACCACCCGGTCCTCCGCCACGCGCCGCGTTCCGGTCGTGGACGTCCACCATCGGGTACCGGGCACGGACCGGCTCGCACCGGTGGCCGGGTACGCCGCACTGAACACCACTCCTGGGCACCCCCGGCCCGGATCGGGGCACCGGCCGCTCGAACATCACGCGGCAGCAGCCGGGTTCGGCGACCGCCCGGTCCCGGCCCGCGCGGCCGAGCCCGGTGAGGTACGCCGACAGGTCACCCCCGAGCGGAACCTGCAACGGGCCGAACGGGCGGACGGGCGCGCCAGCCGTCCGCCACGGCACACCAACCCTTCGCCATGGAGCGACAGTTGGCCCGGGCGGCCGAAGCACCCGAGCTCCGCGCCGGGCTGAGCCGACCGGGTAGACCTCGGCCCCGGACAGTACGCGCACGCCCGGTCGGCTCGTTCTGCTGTACATGCCTCCCTCATTCCCGACGCCATCGCCCTTGCCCGTGTTCGACACCATCCGGAGGTTCCCGTGGCAATGATCGGCCGCGCGACGGCCACCGTGGTCGCGCTGGGCATCCTGCTCGTCCCGGCGGCCGTCACGGCGGGCGCCGACCCGCCACCCGAGCCCGGAACGGGCTGGTGGGAGGTGTCGGCCACCGCCGCCAACGTCCGGGTCGACCACTTCGGCGAGGAGACCGTCGTCGGACTCGCCCGTTCGGGTGACCGGGTCGAGGTGGTGGACACCTGGACCTCGCCGCTCGGCGCCCGCTGGGCGAAGGTCATGGTGGTGCGCAGCCGGATCTCCGGCTGGGTCCTGTGGTCCTTACTGGCGCACAGTGACCCGTCCTCGGAACCGTAGAATCCGCCTGTACACATCAGGAGGGATTTCGCGTGTTCCGAGCGCAGCGTCCGCGCACCGCAGAGCTGACCCCGTGGCAGGGAGAGGGGCCGGTCAACGGCGTCGCCCTGCTGCTGCCCGGCGGATTCATCCGCAGTCGGCGCGCACCACTGAAGGTCGCCGAGCTCGGCCTGCGGGACCTCGCCGCGGAGCTCACCGACCGCGGCCGGGCGCACGGACTCGCGGTGCACCTGCTGCGCTACCGCCACGGCGGCTGGAACGGCGCCGACGCCGACACCGCCGTCGACACCCGCTGGGCGCTCGACGAACTCGCCCGGCTGTACCCGGGCGCACCCGTCGTGCTGATCGGCAACTCGCTGGGCGGGCGGGCCGCGTTCTGGTGCGCCGGGCACCCGTCGGTGGTCGGCGTCGCCGGGATCGCGCCCTGGCTGCCCAGCGGCGACCCGGTCGACCAGCTGGCCGGGCGGCGGGTGCTGATCGTCCACGGCACCGGGGACCACAGCTCCGCCGGCGCCACCCACTCCCTGGAGTACGCCCTGCGCGCCCGGCCGGTCGTGCCGGACCTCGCACGGTACGAGGCCCCGGGCGCCAACCACCTCCTGATCCGCGAGTCCCGCGACATCAGCGCCCTGACCACCGCCTTCACCCTCGCCACCCTGGGCGCCGAGCCCGCCCCCCTGATGGCGGGGGCGGTCTGCACCCGGCTCCCGGCGCGGGTGTAGCCCCTCTCCCCCCACTTCCCGGGCCTCCCCTGCCGATCGGCAGGGGAGGCCCGGCCGTCTTCCGGCAGGATTCAGCCGATCGGCACATGCGCGAACCGGGCCCCGACGATCAGTCTTGGAGGCACCACGACGGCGGCCACCCGGGCCACCGCGCAAGGAGGCCCCTCCGTGTTCCGCGAGCGCACTCTCCACCTCCACGCCGCCGAGGCGCACTTGAACAGCCGTCGACTCCGGTTTCTCCAGCGCGAGCCGGCCCGCCCCACAGCCACCCCGACGGCGCCGAAGGACACCCGCCCCGGCCCCGGCCCGCAACGGCCCTCCGTCCCGATCGCGAAAGGAGCCGACTCCGACAGCACCGAGAGCCCGTTCACCGCCCCGCCTCCGGCTGCGCCCGCCCCGGCACCCGAAATCGCGTTGGCGGTCGGCGGCCCGTGGTGCCTATGGTCGGGGGATGACCACTCGAACCTTCCGCATCATGGTGCGCGGCGTCTTCGACGGCCTCACCGACGAACAGCGCGCCGAACTGCTCGCCGCCGCCCCCGAGCACGACGTGCTGCGGGCCGCCTTCACCCGCGAGGGCCACCTGAGCTACGACCTCTCCGCGCGGGCCGCCTTCACCTTCCGCTTCCTCGACGAGGGCGAGGCCGAGGAGGACATCCTGGAGGCCACCGAGCGGGCCGAGCAGTCGGCGCGGCTCTGGCTCGACGAACGCGGCTACGGCTACAAGAACCTCCGCTCCCAGGCCGAGGACCTCTCCCAGGCGCCGCTCGGCAAGCGTCAGCGCCGCGCCGCCGGCACCGCGCACTGACCTGACCCCCTCCCCTTCCGCCACCTCCTTGACGGCTCCCCCTCGGGATATGCTTGAGCAGTCAAGGAGGTGGCAATGACAGACCACTCGGACCGGACCGAGCAGACCGAGACCGCCCGCACCACACCGGCCCCCGGCCCCGACCCGCTGGACACCGCCCTGCGGCTGGTCCGCGCCCAGACGGCCGTGGTCAAGCGCTTCGACGCGAGCCTCAGCGGCCTGCACGGCGTCAGCCTGGCCGACTTCACCATGCTGCTCCACCTCTCCCAGGCCCCCGGCGGCCGGATGCGCCGGGTCGACCTCGCCGAAGCCCTCGGGCTCACCGCCTCCGGCGTGACCCGTGGCCTCGCGCCGCTGGAGCGGATCGGCCTGGTCAGCCGCGAGGCCGCCGCCCGTGACGCCCGGGTCGCCTACGCCGCGCTCACCCCGACCGGCCGTGAGCGGCTCGCCGAGATGCTGCACACCGCCCGCCAGGTGGCCGCCGACCACTTCGCGGCCGAGCCGTGGAGCGCCGAGGACCTCGGCCTGTTGTCCGCCCTGCTCACCCGCCTCGGCGGCACCGCGCCCGGCCAGCGCCTCGGCTGACCCGCCGATCCGCCGATCCGCCCGCCCCACCGGGGCCCCGACCGCGGGCCCGCACCCCAGGCCCGCACCGGCGACCCCCGCCCCACCCGCCGCGCACCCCCACGTCCTAGGCTGGTCCCGCACCACCCGCGCCAGCGGCACCGGTGGCACCACCCGTACCACCCCACCCCGCGAAGGGCGGCACCATGACCGACACCCCCGGCACCGGGCCCGGCCTGGAGCACGGCCTCGCCGAGGCCCAACGCGCCCACTGGCAGCGGACCTACACCGCCAACCCGGGGATGTACGGCGAGCAGCCCTCCGCCCCCGCCGAGTACGCGGCCGAGGTGTTCACCGCCGCCGGAGCGCGGGACGTGCTGGAACTCGGTGCCGGCCACGGACGCGACGCACTGCACTTCGCCCGGGCCGGCTTCCGCGTCATGGCCGCCGACTTCAGCCCCACCGGCCTGCGGCAACTGCGCTCCGCCGCGGCGGAGCAGGGCCTGGCCGACCGGCTCTCGGTCCTCAACCACGACGTCCGCGACCCGCTGCCCCTCCCCGACGCCTCCGTCGACGGGGTCTTCGCCCACATGCTGCTCTGCATGGCCCTCTCCACCGAGGAGATCGAGGCGCTCGTCGCCGAGGTCCGCCGGGTCCTGCGCCCGGGCGGTACCTTCGTCTACACCGTCCGCCACACCGGCGACGCCCACTACGGCGCCGGCACCGGCCACGGGGACGACATCTGGGAGCACGGCGGCTTCGCCGTCCACTTCTTCCCCCGCGAGCTGGTCGACTCGCTCGCCGCCGAGGGCTGGAGCCTGACCGAGGTCCACCCCTTCGAGGAGGGCGACCTGCCCCGCCGCCTCTGGCGCGTCACCCAGGAGACCTCTCGATGAGCGCACCCGACACCGCCGCCCCCGACCTCACCGTCGACGGCACCGGCCTGCTCTGCGTCCAGCTCCTGCTGCGGCTACGCGACCGGATCGCGCATCTCCCCGCGGGCGCGGTGGTCCACATCCACACCACCGACCCCGCCGCCCCGCTCGACCTCCCCGCCTGGTGCCACCTGACCGGCCACGAGTACCTCGGCCGGATCCCGTACGAGGCCACCGACCGCGAGGTGTACGCGCTGCGCCTCACCTCCGCCCCGGTCCGGACCCGCCCCGACCGCCCCTGGCATCCGGCCCCCGCAGCCGACTGACCGGTCTCCCCGGCGCCAGGCCTCACCGCCCGAGCCCGTCCCCGCCGGCGGGCCTCACCGTTCGACCCCGTCGCCCGGAAAACCCCGAGCGCCCGACGCCGGCACCGGGACAGACTGCGCCCATGCCCGCAGCCGGCCCCGCACCCGTGTCTCCACCCCCACCCCCCTCCGCCAACCACCTCCTCGGCCACCCTCCCGAAGCCCGTCTCCTGCTGCTCAACTGCGACGACCTCGGCCTGGACGAGTCCGTCAACCTCGCCGTGATCGACGCCGTCCGGAACGGCATCGCCGCCTCGTGCAGCCTGATGACGCCCTGCGCCGCCGCGCCGCACGCGCTCGGGCTGCTGCGCCGGCACCCGGAGGTCCCGTTCGGCGTCCACCTCACGCTGGTCTGCGAGTCCCCGGACCGCCGCTGGGGGCCGCTCGCCGCCCGCGACCGGGTGCCCTCCCTCCTCGACGCCTCCGGCGAGTTCTTCGCCCCCACCCCCGCCGGACGCGCCGCACTGCTCGCCCGGGCCCGGATCGACGACGTGGAGCGCGAGTTCCGCGCCCAGGTCGACGCGGTGGCGGCGGCCGGCCTCGCCCCGACCCACCTCGACTTCCACTGCCTGGCCGACGGTGGCCGCGAGGACGTCCTCGACCTCGCCCTCTCCCTCGGCGCCGAGTACGGCCTGGCGGTCCGGGTCTGGCTGCCGCCCGCACTGACCCGGATGCGCGAGCGCGGGCTGCCGGTGGTGGACCACGGTTTCCTCGACAGCTTCACCGTCCCCCTGGACGACAAGCCCGCCCACTACGCCCGCCTGCTCGCCGCCCTCCCACCGGGCCTCACCGAGTGGGCCCTGCACCCCGCCCTGCACCCCGACCTACACCCCGCACCGCACCCCGCACCGCACCCCGCACCGCACCCCGCCCTGCGCCCCGCACCGGACGACGGTCGGCGCGTCCGGCACACCGACCACGCGTTCCTCGTCTCCCCCGAGGCGCGCCGGCTGCTCACCGAACACGGCGTCACCGTCCTCGGCTACCGCACGCTCCAGGATGCCTGGCAGCGAGCCCGGGAACGACTCACGGCCGAGCCCCCCGGGCCGCCCGGTGTGCCACGATGAGGAGGCACGAACACCCCAGCGCCACAGGGAGGTTGACCGCCGTGGACCCGATCATCAGCTGCCACTGGCAGGACCGGAACGGCGAGTGGGCCCTGACCGTCGGCCACAACGGCGACGGCTGGGAACTGCTCGCCTCGGCCCCCTACTGGTCGGAGTCGATCCCCTTCGCGAACCCGGAGGAGGTCCGCCGGCTCGCCCAGGCCCTGCTGGACCTGCCCGCCGAGCCCGAGCCGTACGAGTTCGAGTGGCAGCTCTCCCGCCCCGCTCCGAGCGCCGCCCGGGGCGAGCAGCAGCCCCACTTCGCGACCTTCGCCGTCGGCCTCGACCCCACCGACGACCACCGCCCGTACCTCGCCTACCAGTCCTACTACGACCTGGGCCGGGCCACCGGACTCGGCCTGGAGGTGATCTGCGAGGACCCGCCGATCGACCACCTCCGCGCCCAGGCCCACGCCTTCCTGACCACCTACCCGGGCCCCACCCACCGGTAGGCGGCACCGCCACTGCCGCCCCCCGGCAGCCCCACGGCCGCGCACACCCCCGCGCACCGGCTCACGCCACGGCGCGCACCGCCCAGTCCACCTCAGCCGCCCAACTATCCGGCGCAGCCCAACCGTTGACGATCGCCAGCAGCTCCAGGTACCGCTCCCGCCGAGGATCGGCCATCGCCGTCAGCCGCTCCGCCAACCGGTCGCGCACCGCCCCGGCGTCCCCCGGCACCGCCCCCGCACACCACTGCCCGTACCGCTCCACCAGCGCCGCGACGACCGCCGCCGCCTCTGCCGACCCCGGCTCCACCCCGGCCGCGACCGCCGCTGCGGCCGACTCCCGCACCGCCACCGCCAGCCCCGGCTTCGGCAGCCCCGTAGCGCCCGCCGCCTCCCCGGAAGCCGCATCCGCGAAAGCCGCCTCCGCAGCCTCCGCCTCGGCAAGCCCCCGCAGCAGCGCCCGGAACCCCGCGTCCCCCGCCATCCGGGCCAACTCCACCCAGGCCTCGACCTGTTCGAGCGACGGGTCCTCCGGCAGCTCCGGCGTCAACGAGCGCGCCGCAGCGGCGAACCGCCCACCACGGCCCACCCCTCCACCATCGCCCCGTCCGCCGCCGGCCCGCCCGCCGTCGCCCCCTCCGTCGTCGATCCCGTCGAACACCGCCGCCAGGAACTCCCCGATCAGGCGCCCCCGTTCGTCCTCCGTGAGCCGGGCCAACCGGTGCACGAGCGTCAACTCCTCAGGTGTCGACCCGAGCCTGGCCACCACCCCGAGCACCGCCCGCCGCAGCCGCAGCACCCGGATCTGGAGATCGATCGCCTCCGCCTGCACGGCGGCGGCGTCGGCCGGCGTCAGTTCGCGCTCCACCACCCGCCGGATCGCGGGCAGTCCGAGCCCGAGCTCCCGCAGGGTACGGACCAGTTCCAGGCGCGCGACGGCGTCGGTGCCGTACCGCCGGTGGCCGGCCGGGTTGCGGCCGGTCGGCGACACGATCCCCCGGTCCGAGTAGAAGCGGACGGTCTTGACCGTCAGCCCCGTCCGCCGGGCCAACTCACCGATGGTGTACGCCGTGTCGCCGTTCATGGCCACCACCCTGCTACCTCCCCCTACGGGAGGTGCAAGCCCCGGCCGGAGGCGGCCCCGGCCGGGACGGCAACACCCGAACGACCTCAGGCAGTACGCCGCAGCAGCGCCAGGTACATCGCGTCCGTCCCGTGGAGGTGCGGCCACAGCTGCACGTCCGGCCCCTCGCCGAGCGCCGGGACGCCGGGCAGCAGCGGGCGCGCGTCGATCCACTCGACCCGGCCGCCCTCGCCCCGCAGCACGTCGTCCACGACCGCGCGGGTCTCCGCCAGGTGCGGCGAGCAGGTCGCGTAGCCGACCACGCCGCCGATCCGGGTGGCCTCGATCGCCGAGCGCAGCAGGTCCCGCTGGAGCGGGCCGAAGGCGGCGACGTCGGCCGGCCGGCGCCGCCAGCGCGCCTCCGGGCGGCGGCGCAGCGCACCGAGGCCGGAGCACGGCACGTCGACCAGCACCCGGTCGAAGCCGCCGGACCGCCAGGCCGGGCGCGTCCCGTCCGCCGCGATCACGGTGTACGGGCCGGGGTTGCCGTCCAGGGCCCGCGCCACCAGCCGGGCGCGGTGCGGCTGCTTCTCGCTCGCCACCAGCGCCGCACCCCGCTCGGCGGCCATCGCGCCGAGCAGCGCGGCCTTGCCGCCGGGGCCGGCGCAGCCGTCCAGCCAGAGCCGGTCCGGCCCCTCCAGCGGCGCGGTGGCCAGGGCCAGCGCGACCAGCTGGCTGCCCTCGTCCTGCACGCCCGCCCGGTTCTCCCGCACCGCCGCGACCGCGCCCGGGTCGCCGCCCTCGGCGAGCCGCAGCGCGAACGGGGACCAGCGGCCCGGCTGGGCCTCCGGCAGCGCGTCGGCCAGCTCGCCGACGGTGGCCCGGCCGGGGCGGGCCACCAGGGTGACCTCGGGTCGCTCGTTGTCGGCCCGCAGCAGGTCCTCCATCGCGGCGCGCCCGGAGGCGTCCGGCTGCCAGCGGCCGAGCGAGTCCCAGAGCGCGGAGACCACCCAGCGCGGGTGCGAGTGCACGACCGCCAGGTGGTCCTCGGCGTCCTTGTCGTACGGCGGGGCGACCTGCTCGATCCAGGTGTCCAGGTCGTGGGCGCTGATCCGGCGCAGCACGGCGTTGACGAACTTGGCCTTGCCGTCGCCGAGCACCACCCGGGCCAGCTCGACGGTCGCCGAGACGGCCGCGTGGCTGGGGATGCGGGTGGTGAGCAGCTGGTGCGCGCCGAGCGAGAGCACGTCCAGCACCGGCGGGTCGACCTTGCCGAGCGGCCGGTCGATGCAGGCGGCGATGATCGCGTCGTAGGTGCCCTGCAGACGCAGGGTGCCGTAGACCAGTTCGGTGGCGAGGGCGGCGTCGCGCCGGTCCATGCCCTTCTGCTCGGCCTCGCGGAGCAGCGAGGGCAGGATCAGGTTGGCGTACGCGTCGCGCTCGTCGACGGCGCGCAGCGCGCGGAACGCGACGATCCGGGCCGGGTCCTTCTTCGGACGGCGGTGCGGGCGGGGGGCGCGCTTGGCGCTGGGGGTGGTCACAGGTGCCTCAAGGTGCTGCGGTACTCAAACGAATCAGGTACACGAACGGATCAGGTACACGAACGATCGAACGAACAGTACGGATCAAACGAACAGTAACGCCAAACCGGAGCGTCAGCCCCCGAAGCGCTCCCCCGCCTCCAGCCGCGCGCCCCGGGCCCAGTCGGCGGCCCGCATCTCCTTCTTCCCCTGCGGCCGCACCTCCCCGAGCTCGACGTCGTGGCTGCCGGTGCCGACCCGGACGCTGTTCTTGCCCACCATCGCGACCTCGCCCGGCGCCAGCCCGGTGGAGTCCGGCAGCAGCCTGACCGGGCCGGTGACCTTCAGCCGCTCGCCCCGGAACTCCGTCCAGGCCCCCGGCGCCGGCGCGCAGCCGCGCACCACCCGGTCGACCCGCAGCGCGGGGTGGTTCCAGTCGATCCGCGCGTCCTCGACGGTGATCTTCGGCGCGAGCGTGACGCCCTCGGCCGGCTGCGGCACGGCGTGCAGGGAGCCGTCCTCGATGCCGTCCATGGTGGCCGCGAGCAGCCGCGCGCCGGAGAGCGAGAGCCGGGTGAGCAGCTCACCGCTGGTGTCGGCGGGGCGGATCTCCTCGGTGATCACGCCGTAGACCGGGCCGGAGTCCAGGCCCTGCTCGATCAGGAAGGTGGACGCGCCGGTGACCTCGTCGCCGGCCAGCACGGCGTGCTGGACCGGGGCCGCGCCGCGCCAGGCGGGCAGCAGCGAGAAGTGCAGGTTGACCCAGCCGTGCTTGGGGATCTCCAGGGTGCCGGGGCGCAGCAGCGCGCCGTAGGCGACCACCGGGCAGCAGTCGGGGGCGAGCTCGGTGAGCCGGGCGACGAAGTCGGGGTCGCTGGGCTTCGCCGGCTTGAGGACCTCGATCCCGGCCTCCTCGGCGCGCTGGGCGACGGGGCTGGCGACCAGCTTGCGCCCACGCCCGGCCGGGGCGTCGGGGCGGGTGACCACCGCGACGACCTCGTGCCGGTCCGAGGCGAGCAGGGCGTCCAGGGCGGGAACGGCGACCTCGGGGGTGCCGGCGAAAACGAGACGCATCAAGTGCCTTTCTGCGAACGGAAGTCGAAACGGAGGAACCGAGGAGCGGAGGAACCGAGGAGCGGACGATCAGCGGATCGGAACAGCCTCAGCGGGCGGAGCCGAAGGTGCTGTGCGGCGAGACCTTGACCACCGGGGCCGGCCCGCCACCCCAGTCCGTCTCCCGGATCGCCTTCAGCGCGGCCTTGCGCTGTTCGCGGTCGAGCCGGTCGATGAAGATGATGCCGTCCAGGTGGTCGGTCTCGTGCTGTATGCACCGGGCGAGCAGCTGGGTGCCCTCCACCGTCACCGGATCGCCGTACATGTTGAAGCCCTTGGCCACCACGCCGTAGGCGCGCTTGGTGTCGTAGCGCAGCCCGGGCAGCGACAGGCAGCCCTCGGGGCCGTCCTGCTCCTCCTCGCTCAGCGACAGGTCCGGGTTGATCAGGTGCCCGGTGACGCCGTCCACGTGGTAGGTGAACACCCGCAGGGAGACGCCGAGTTGGGGCGCGGCGAGACCGGCGCCGGGGGCGTCCAGCATGGTGTCGGTGAGGTCGTGGACCAGCTTGCGCAGTTCCTTGTCGAAGGTGGTCACCGGCTGGGCGGTGGACCGCAGGACGGGGTCTCCGAAGAGACGGATCGGCTGGATCGCCACGGGGTACGGGCTCCTGTCCGTAGGGGCGCGGGCTGCGGTCGGCCGCTGGTTCACCCGCCAGTCTATGCAACCCGCGCGGCCGCCCGCCGGGGGCTTCCCCGGGCCCGGATCGGCGGTCGGCACGGCCGACTGTGCCGAGCCGCGTTACCCCGGCCCCCGCTTCGGCGTTGGTCAAGAGAGATTGACCGTGGCCGGGCACACGGGACACCGCGTCCCGGCCGAGCGAACCGTACGGAAGGTGGCACGTAGGCCATGGCCGAGCAGATCAACCACGACGCCCGGGCGCGGGCGAGCCTGCACCTGCTGGTGCGGGACATCGAGCGGGTGAGGCGGCAGGTCGACGCGCTGCGGACGCTCACCGCCCAGTTGGGCAACGTCTACCGTCCGCGCCGACCGAGCACCTCGGCCGGCTTCGTGGTGTACGGGCGGGCGCCGGCGCCGACCGTGCGCCTGGCGCAGGAGCTGCGGGAGAGCGTGGAGACCCTGGTGGCGGCGGCGGTCGAGTTCGACCGGGCGCTGGGCTTCTCCTGGGACTCGGTGGGCTCCGCCCTCGGGGTCACCAAGCAGGCGGTGCACCGGCGCTACGGGATGCGCCGCCCGACCAGCGAACTCCTCGCCGCGAGCGGCGCCGTCCCGGGCCAGAGCCGCCCGGACCGCTCCGAGGAACTGCCCGCCGTGCCCGCCGGCCCCGAGCGCACCGGTCTGGCCGCGACCGTCCCGGCGGCCCGCCAGGGCGGCCTGGACCGCAGCAGCCTGGAGCGCGGCAGTCTCGACCGCGGAGCCCTGGAGCGCACGGCGATCGACCGCACGGCGATCGACCGCACGCCGATCGACCGCACGCCGATCGACCGCACCGCGATGGACCGCAGCCCCCTGGACCGCACCCCCGTCGACCGCGGCACGACCGTCGACCGCCCCCAGCCGGACCTCCCCGGCATCCCGCTGCGCGGCTGACCGAACAGACCGGACCGAACGAACCGACCGACCAACCCGACGGAGCCGACCGAACCGCCACACCGGGGCCGGGGCCGCACCAGGGCCGGGGCCGAACCGGGGCGGGGTGGCCCACTCACCCCGCCCCACCCGGCACTAGCCCCGGACTTCGCACATGGGCTTGAAGATCGATAGCCGACTGGCGATGGCATCGGAATCTCACGATGCGGACGTCGGGGCGAGGTCCGATTCTACGTCGAACCCTGCCAATTCAGGCTTTCGATCTTCACTCTCTCGAGTGACGTGCGAAGTCCGGGACTAGCCGATCTCGGTCGGATCGATCCGCACGTCCAGACTCGCGGGCCCCCGCACGGCGGTCCGGGTGATCTGCGCGGCCTTGAGGGCCGCGGCCAACGCGGCACCCTGCCCGGGCGAGACCCGCAGCAGCGCTCTCTCCCGGTCCTCCCCCCGCACCTGCGGCAGCGGCACCGGGCCGAGCACATCGGCGCCCTCCGGCAGCTTGACGATGTCCAGCAGGTCCGCCACGACCTTCGGGCTCCCGACCACCGAGGCCATCCGTGACACCGGCGGGAAGTGCAGCTGGGCACGTTCGTCCAGTTCCATGCCCGCGTGCCCGAACGGGTCCCAGCGCACCAGTGCCTGTACCGGACGGACGGTCGGTTCGGCGACCACCACCACCGTGCCGCCCTCCGCACCGGACCGCACCAGCGCGGCCGCCGTCAGCCAGCGGTGCAGCGCGTACTCCCCCGCCCGCAGATCGGGGAACGTGAGGAGCGACCACCCGTCCAGCAGCAGGGCCGCCGCGTACCCGGGACCGTCCTCCACCACGGGCTCGGCCCCCGGCGTCGAGATGACCAGGGACGGTTCGTTCGGCACGGTGGCGAGCAGCGTGTCCCGTCCGGAGACCCGTACTGGCACCCCGGGGAAGGCCCTGCCCAGTTCCTCGGCCGTCCGGCGCGCGCCCACCACCTGCGCCCGGAGCCGGAACGAGCCGCACTCGGGGCAGTGCCAGTCCGTCTCGTCCCTGCCGCACCAGCCGCAGTGCAGCGGAGCGTCCGCCGAGACCGCTTCCAGCGGGCCCTCGCACTGTCGGCAGCGGGCGGGTTCACGGCAGCGGTTGCAGGCCAGCCGGGGCACGTAGCCCCGCCGGGGCACCTGGATCAGGACGGGCCCGCCGGCGGCGAGCCCGTCCCGCGCGGCCTGCCACGCCACGGACGGCAGTCGCGCGGCCTGCGCCGCCGCGTCCCTGGCCTCGTCGCGGTCGGTGACCGTGCGCACCGCGGGTGCCGTCTCCCGCACCGTCTCGCGATCCGCCACGATCGACCTGGCCCAGCCGCTGCTGACCAGCTGGGCGCCCTCCACCGTCACCGAGTGGCCGCCCAGGAGCACGGCCGCGCCCGCCTCCGTCGCCCGGAGCAGCGCGACGTCCCGGGCGTGCGGATAGGGCGCGTGCCCGTCGCTGTGGCTGCTGTCGCCGTCCGACCAGACCACCACGAGGCCGAGGTCGCGGACCGGCGCGAACATCGTCGCCCGCGTCCCGATCGCGGCGTGTACGGCCCCGCGGCTCACGGCCAGCCATCGGGTGTACCGCTCGCGGGGGCCGAGATCGGCGGCGAGAACGGCGTGCCGGCCCTCACCCAGCAGTTCGGTGAGCGCCCCGTCCACCCGGGCGGTGGCCCGCCCGTCCGGCAGCACGACCAGTGCGCCCCGGCCGCTCGCCAGGGTGGCCGCCACGGCCCGGGCGATCTCGTAGGGCCATCCGCGCCCGGGCAGCGCCGCCCAGACGGCCCGCGGCGAGCCCCCGTTCGCGAGTGCGGCCAGGAAGTCCGGCCCCGCGGGGTACCGGGACCAGCCGCCCGGGGCCGGCGGGTCAGGCCTGGGCCGGGACGGCGGCGAGGGCTCCGCCTCCGCCTCGCCGTGCCGGGGCGGTACGGCGAGCTGGAGGACGTCGGCCAGGGTGCCCGCGTACCGGTCGGCGACCGTGCGGCACAGGGTCAGCAGTTCGGGTGAGAGCACCGGCTCGGGCGAGATGACCTGCGCGATCGGCGCCAGGGCGTACGGGTAGTCGGTCTTCGCGAGCCGCTCGACGATGAACCCGTCGTGGAGCGTCCCGCCCTGCCGTTCCCCGTTGACCAGTCGGGCCCCGAACCGGACCCGGACCCGGACTCCGGGCTGCGCGGCCTCGTCCATGATCGCCGGAACCTCGTAGTCGAAGAACTGGTCGATGCTCAGGACGCCCTTGTCGACCACGACCCGGGCGATCGGATTGTGTTCCGCCCGCTTGGCACCGCGCCACGTCCTGGGCTTGGCCCGCTTGACCGTCTCGCGGATGAACGCCAGCTGCTCTGGCTCCCCTGTGCTGCTCATCACTTCCCAGTACTACCAGGTCACACCGACAACGCACGAGGCGGCGCCCACCCCCGGACGGGGGCGGGCGCCGCCTCACTCAGGCTGTGCGTCAGTCCTGCACGGCCGCCTTCAGCTGCTCCACCCGGTCGGTGCGCTCCCAGGTGAAGTCCGGCAGCTCACGGCCGAAGTGGCCGTACGCCGCGGTCTGGGCGTAGATCGGGCGCAGCAGGTCCAGGTCGCGGATGATCGCGGCCGGACGCAGGTCGAAGACCTCGGAGACGGCCTTCTGGATGGCGAGGACCGGGACGGTCTCGGTGCCGAAGGTCTCCACGAACAGGCCGACCGGCTCGGCCTTGCCGATCGCGTACGCGACCTGCACCTCGGCGCGGCGGGCGAGGCCGGCGGCGACGATGTTCTTCGCCACCCAGCGCATCGCGTACGCGGCCGAGCGGTCCACCTTGGACGGGTCCTTGCCGGAGAAGGCACCGCCGCCGTGGCGGGCCATGCCGCCGTAGGTGTCGATGATGATCTTGCGGCCGGTGAGGCCGGCGTCGCCCATCGGGCCGCCGATCTCGAAGCGGCCGGTCGGGTTGACCAGCAGGCGGTAGCCCTCGGTGGTCAGCTTGATGCCCTGCTCGGCCAGCGCCTTCAGCTCCGGCTCGACCACGAACTCGCGGATGTCCGGGGTGAGCAGCGACTCCAGGTCGATGTCGCTGGCGTGCTGGGTGGAGACGACCACGGTGTCGAGGCGGACGGCCTTGTCGCCGTCGTACTCGATGGTGACCTGGGTCTTGCCGTCGGGGCGCAGGTAGGGGATGGTCCCGTTCTTGCGCACCTCGGTCAGGCGGCGGGAGAGGCGGTGCGCCAGGGTGATCGGCAGCGGCATGAGCTCGGGCGTCTCGTCGGACGCGTAGCCGAACATCAGGCCCTGGTCGCCGGCGCCCTGCTTGTCCAGGTCGTCAGTGTCGTCCCCCTGGGAGGCGCCCTCGACCCGAGCCTCGTACGCGGTGTCGACGCCCTGCGCGATGTCGGGCGACTGGGCACCGATGGACACCGAGACACCGCAGGAGGCGCCGTCGAAGCCCTTCTTGGAGCTGTCGTAGCCGATCTCCAGGATCTTGTCCCGGACGAGCTGGGCGATCGGCGCGTACGCCTTGGTGGTCACCTCGCCGGCCACGTGCACCTGGCCGGTGGTGATGAGCGTCTCCACGGCGACCCGGGACGTCGGGTCCTCCCGCAGGAGAGCGTCAAGGATGGTGTCGCTGATCTGGTCAGCGATCTTGTCGGGGTGTCCCTCGGTCACGGACTCCGAGGTGAACAGGCGGCGAGACACAGCGCTCCCTGGGGTTGCAGCGGCTGCTGACTGAAGTTCCCCGGGGCGACCCGGGGAACTCCGGAAAGACTTGATTCCTGGAGTCTAACCGTCTGCTTCCGTCGAACGTCACCCGCTTCAGAATTTCTCGAGCGGCGCGCGAGCGGTTCCGATCAGTTGCCGCCCGTTTCCAGCCGCTTTGCCACCAGGTCCCAGACCACGTCCGCGAGGGCCTCCTTCGGACCCACCGGAACGGCCGTCTCGCTGCCGTCCGAACCCAGGACCACGGCCTCGTTGACGTCCGTACCGAAGGCCTTGCCGTTGCCCACCTCGTTCACGACGAGCAGGTCACAGCCCTTGCGGGCGAGCTTGGCGCGGCCGTTGGCGAGCACGTCGTCGGTCTCCGCCGCGAAACCCACGACGAGTTGACCCGAACGGGCCCGGTGGGCCGACAGCTCGGCCAGGATGTCGGGATTGCGGACCAGGACGACGGGCGGCTGCTCGACCCCCTCGACCTTCTTGATCTTGCCGGTCGCGTACTCGGCGGGCCGGAAGTCCGCCACCGCCGCGGCCATGACCACGGCGTCCGCGTCCCGGACCGCCTCCAGCGCCGCCTCCCGCAGCTCCAGCGCGGTCGAGACGTGCACCACGTCCACCCCGGCCGGGTCCGGCAGCTCGGCATTGGCCGAGAGCAACGTCACCCTGGCGCCACGCGCGGCGGCCGTCGCGGCGAGCGCGTAGCCCTGCTTGCCGGAGGAGCGGTTGCCCAGGTAGCGCACCGGGTCCAGCGGTTCCCGGGTGCCGCCGGCCGAGACCACCACGTGCCGCCCCGCCAGGTCGGTCGGCACCGGTCCGCCGCGGCGCAGCACGGCCCGGCAGGCGTCGAAGATCGCGGACGGCTCGGGCAGCCGGCCCTTGCCGGTGTCCTTGCCGGTCAGCCGTCCGACGGCCGGCTCCAGCACGATCACGCCGCGGCGGCGCAGCGTGGCCACGTTCTCCCGGGTGGCCGGGTGCTCCCACATCTCGGTGTGCATGGCGGGCGCCACCACCACCGGGCAGCGGGCGGTGAGCAGGGTGTTGGTCAGCAGGTCGTCGGCGAGGCCGTGGGCGGCCTTGGCGATCAGGTCGGCGGTGGCCGGGGCGACCACCACCAGGTCGGCCTGCTGCCCGATCCGCACGTGCGGCACCTCGTGCACGCGCTCCCAGGTCTCGGTGGCGGCCGGGCGCCCGGACAGCGCCGCCCAGGTCGCCTCGCCGACGAAGTGCAGCGCGGCCGCGGTCGGCACCACGGTGACCTGGTGGCCGGACTCGGTGAAGCGGCGCAGCAGTTCGCACGCCTTGTAGGCGGCGATCCCGCCGCTCACGCCGAGGACCACACGGGGGGCGTCCACAGTCACCTTCCAACCCTTCGTCCGAACGGGAACGCGCCCACCCTACGGCCCCTCGGCGATCACCCGCACCGTGGTGCCGCCCACAACGCCGAAGGGCCCGGCGGAAACGATTCCGCCGGGCCCTTCCGGAAATTCAGCGACCGCCTCAGGCAGCCTCGACCGCCTCGGCGGTCAGCATGCCCGCGTTGATCTCGCGCAGCGCGATCGACAGCGGCTTCTCGTGCACGTGGGTGTCGACCAGCGGGCCGACGTACTCCAGCAGGCCCTCGCCGAGCTGGGAGTAGTACGCGTTGATCTGGCGCGCGCGCTTGGCGGCGTAGATCACGAGGCTGTACTTGGAGTCGGTGGCCTCGAGCAGCTCGTCGATCGGCGGGTTGATGATGCCCTCGGGCGCGGTCATGGAAGAGGACACGCTAAAACCTTCCGAAAAGGTGGAAAAGACAGACAGGTCAGGCTACACCGAGCAAGGCTAGCAGTTCGGCCGCTACCTGCTCGACGGAGGTGTTGACAAGGGTCGTGTCGAACTCGGCCTCGGCCGCGAGCTCGACCTTGGCCGCCTCCAGCCGCCGCCCGATCACGTCCTGCGACTCGGTGCCCCGGCCGGTCAGCCGGCGGACCAGCTCGTCCCAGCTCGGCGGGGCCAGGAAGACCAGCTGCGCCTCGGGCATCGACTCGCGCACCTGGCGGGCGCCCTGGAGATCGATCTCCAGCAGCACCGGCTCGCCGCGCTCCAGCTTCTCCAGCACGGCCGCGCGCGGGGTCCCGTAACGGTTCCCGGCGAACTCGGCCCACTCCAGCAACTCGCCGTTGGCGACCAGCTTGTCGAACTCGTCGTTGTCGACGAAGTGGTACTGGACCCCGTTCTTCTCGCCGGGCCTCGGGTGGCGGGTCGTCGCCGACACCGAGAGCCAGACCTCGGGGTACATCTTCCTCATATGAGCGACGACCGTGCTCTTGCCGACCCCCGAAGGGCCGGAGAGCACGGTCAGCCGCGGACGCTCACTCATGCACCGATTATCCCGGATCGCGGGGGATCCTGGGACCACGGGGGCACGGTCAGGCGGCGCCACCGCCGAACTCCCGCTCCAGGGAAGCGATCTGGTTCGTACCGAGGCCGCGGACGCGGCGGCTCTCGCTGATGCCGAGGCGCTCCATGATCTGCTTGGCGCGGACCTTGCCGACGCCCGGAAGGGACTCCAGCAGGGCCGAGACCTTCATCTTGCCGATGACGTCGTTGTCGGCCTTGCCGGCCTTGATGACCTCGTGCAGGGAGGCGCCGGAGTGCTTGAGCCGGTTCTTGACCTCGGCGCGCTCCCGGCGAGCCTCGGCGGCCTTGGCGAGCGCGGCGGTGCGCTGTTCAGGGGTAAGGGGCGGAAGGGCCACGCCGTTCACCTCAGGGTGTGGATGGATGGATAGAGCTAGGACTGGTTCGGTACCGAGGACACCGTCCGCAAGGGGAACCACAAGGCCCTGACCTGCGGGAGCCACGGAAATCGCGGCTCGCCGATGACCTATCGCCGGACACTACCCGGATTGCGGCGCCACGTCAGGAAAAGAACACGAAAAGTCCTGGTCAGCCAAGGCCGACCAGGACTTTCCAGGGCAAAATGACCGCGATTGCCAGGCTTTGGCGGTGCCGATGTGACGGCGCTCACGTCGGCTCCGCGGCCACCGCGCGGTCCTGCGGACACTCCGCAGGGTCACCGCGCGGCTACCTGAACGACGGGTTCCGCTACTTGACGGCCGACTTGGCGGCCGACTTGGCGCTCTGCCCGGCGCTCTGCCCGGCGCTCTACTTGACGGCGTCCGCGAACTCCCCGACGAAGCGCTCCGCCGCCTCCCGCAGCGCCGGCACCGAGGGCCCGTGCTTGAGCACGTCCCGGCTGACGCTCGGCACCACGTTGATCACCGAAGCGCCGAACACCCGCGGCAGGTCCGCCATGGTCGCCCCCTGGGCGCCGATCCCGGGCGCCAGCAGCGGGCCGTTGATGGCCAGTTCCACACCCGCGTCGGCCAGCGTCGCGCCGACCACCGCGCCGAAGGAGCCGAGCGGCGCGGCACCCTCGTTCTCGGCCGCCAGCTGGCGCAGCACCGAGGCCGCGACCTGCTCGCCGTCCGCGCCCACCGCGCGCTGCACCTCGGCGCCCTCGGGGTTGGAGGTGAGCGCCAGCGCGAACACGCCGCAGCCCTGCTCCCGGGCCAGGTCCAGGGCCGGGCGCAGCGAGCCGAAGCCCAGGTACGGGCTGACCGTCACCGCGTCCGAGAACAGCGGGCCGGCCGGCGACAGGAAGGCCTCGGCGTACGCGGCCATGGTGGAGCCGATGTCGCCGCGCTTGGCGTCCATCAGGACCAGCGCGCCGGCCGCCCTGGCCTCCTCGACGGTCTTCTCCAGCACCGCGACGCCCTTGCTGCCGAAGCGCTCGAAGAAGGCGGCCTGCGGCTTGAGCACGGCCACCCGGTCCGCCAGCGCCTCGACCACGGTGCGGCTGAAGGTCTCCAGCCCGGCGAGGTCGTCGCCGAGCCCCCACGCGGCGAGCAGGGAGGCGTGCGGGTCGATGCCGACGCAGAGCTGGCCGCGGGTGTCGAGGGCCTGGCGCAGCCGGGCGCCGAACGGGGCGAGGGTCATGTCGTCCTTTCCAGAACCGATGGGGGTGTTCACGCGCCGCGGACGGCGCTGCCGACGGCCTCGGCCAGGTCGCGGAAGCCGCCCGCGCGGACCTTGGCGGACAGGCCCTTGTGGATCTTCCGGCACCAGAACGGGCCCTCGTAGATGAAGGCGCTGTAGCCCTGGACCAGGTCGGCGCCGTGGACGATCCGCTGCCAGGCGTCCTCGGCGGTCTCGATGCCGCCGACCGAGACCAGGGTCAGCCGGCCCTCGGTGCGGGCGCGCAGCCGCTGGAGCACCTCCAGGGCACGGGCCTTGAGCGGGGCGCCGGACAGGCCGCCCATGCCGATCTCCTCGACCCGCCGGGCGTCGGTGCGCAGGCCCTCGCGGCCGATCGTGGTGTTGGTGGCGATGATGCCGTCCAGGCCCAGCTCCAGGGCGAGGTCGGCGACCGCGTCGACGTCCTCGTCGGCCAGGTCGGGGGCGATCTTGACCAGCAGCGGCACGTGGTGCGGGGTGGTGCGGTCGGCGGCCTCGCGGACGGCGGCGAGCAGCGGCCGAAGGTGGTCCACGGCCTGGAGGTTGCGCAGCCCGGGGGTGTTCGGCGAGCTGACGTTGACCACCAGGTAGTCGGCGTACTTGGCGAGCCGCTCGGTGGACTTCACGTAGTCGGCGACGGCGTCGGCCTCCTCGACCACCTTGGTCTTGCCGATGTTGACGCCGATCACCGGGGTGGAGCTGGTGTGCGGGCGGGCGGCCAGCCGGGCGGCGACCCGGGCCGAGCCCTGGTTGTTGAAGCCCATCCGGTTGATCAGCGCGCGGTCCTCGACCAGGCGGAACAGCCGGGGCGCCGGGTTGCCCGGCTGGGGCTCGCCGGTGATGGTGCCGATCTCGACGTAGTCGAAGCCGAGCATCGACAGGCCGTCGATGCCGACGCCGTTCTTGTCGAAGCCGGCCGCCAGACCGAACGGGCCGGGCAGGTCCAGGCCGAGGGCGCGGGTGCGCAGGGCGCGGTCCCGCGGGGCGAGCACCAGCCGCACCACGGTGCGCAGACCGGGCACCGAGGAGGCCAGGCGGATCCAGAAGAAGGCCAGGTGGTGGGCCTTCTCGGGGTCCATCTTCTTGAAGAGCAGATCGAACAGAAGCTTGTACAAGGGTGGTTCAACTCCCGGACCAGAAGCCGTACTCGGGCATGGAAGTGGGGGGCACCCAAAGGCTCCGGTGCCCCCCACTGCGGTGGTGCTACTTGCGGCCGGCGTTGATCAGCTCGGCGTGCTCCTGGAGCGACATCACCCCGACCTCGTCGCGCAGCAGCCGGTCGATGCCCTGGACGGCCGCGCCCATCGCCTGGACGGTGGTCAGGCAGGGCACCGCGCGGGCCACGGCCGCGGTGCGGATCTCGTAGCCGTCGAGGCGCCCGCCGGTGCCGTACGGCGTGTTGATGATGAGGTCGACCTCGCCGTCGTGGATCAGCTGGACGATGGTCCGCTCGCCGTTCGGGCCCTCGCCCTCGCTGTGCTTGCGCACCACGGTGGCGGGGATGCCGCCGCGCTGGAGCACCTCGGCGGTGCCGGCGGTGGCGAGCAGCTCGAAGCCGAGGCCGACCAGCGCGCGGGCCGGGAAGACCAGGTTGCGCTTGTCCCGGTTGGCGACGGAGACGAAGACCTTGCCCTTGGTCGGCAGCGCGCCGTAGGCGCCGGTCTGCGACTTGGCGTAGGCCGTGCCGAAGACCTTGTCGATGCCCATGACCTCACCGGTCGAGCGCATCTCCGGGCCGAGCACGGTGTCCACGCCGCGGCCGTGGACGTCGCGGAAGCGGCTCCACGGCATCACGGCCTCCTTGACCGCGATCGGCGCGTCGGCGGGCAGGGTGCCGCCGTCGCCCTCGGCCGGGAGCAGGCCCTCGGCGCGCAGCTCGGCGATGGTGGCGCCGAGCGAGATCCGGGCGGCGGCCTTGGCCAGCGGCACCGCGGTCGCCTTGGAGGTGAACGGGACGGTCCGGGAGGCGCGCGGGTTGGCCTCCAGGACGTAGAGGATGTCCCCGGCCATGGCGAACTGGATGTTGATCAGGCCGCGGACGCCGACACCGCGCGCGATGGCCTCGGTGGAGGTGCGCAGGCGCTTGATGTCGAAGCCGCCGAGGGTGATCGGGGGCAGCGCGCAGGCGGAGTCGCCGGAGTGGATGCCGGCCTCCTCGATGTGCTCCATGACGCCGCCGAGGTAGAGCTCGGTGCCGTCGTAGAGCGCGTCGACGTCGATCTCCACCGCGTCGTCCAGGAAGCGGTCGATGAGCACCGGGTGCTCGGAGATCAGACCGGCGTGCCGCTCCAGGTACGAGGCCAGCGAGGCCTCGTCGTAGACGATCTCCATGCCGCGGCCGCCGAGCACGTAGGACGGGCGGGCGAGCACGGGGTAGCCGATCTCGTCGGCGATCGCCTTGGCCTCCTGGAAGGAGAAGGCGGTGCCGTGCTTGGGGGCCGGCAGGCCGGCCTCGCTCAGGACGCGGCCGAAGGCGCCGCGCTCCTCGGCGAGGTCGATCGCCTCGGGCTGGGTGCCGACGATCGGCACGCCGTTGTCCTTGAGCGCCTGGGCCAGGCCCAGCGGGGTCTGGCCGCCGAGCTGGACGATCACACCGGCGAGCGGGCCGGCCTGCTGCTCGGCGTGGACGATCTCCAGCACGTCCTCCAGGGTGAGCGGCTCGAAGTAGAGCCGGTCGGAGGTGTCGTAGTCGGTGGAGACGGTCTCCGGGTTGCAGTTGACCATGACGGTCTCGTACCCGGCGTCGGCGAGCGCGAAGGAGGCGTGCACGCAGGAGTAGTCGAACTCGATGCCCTGGCCGATGCGGTTCGGGCCGGAGCCCAGGATGATCACGGCGGGCTTGGTGCGCGGGGCGACCTCGTTCTCCTCGTCGTAGGACGAGTAGAAGTACGGGGTCTTGGCGGCGAACTCGGCGGCGCAGGTGTCGACGGTCTTGAACACCGGGCGGATGCCGAGGGCGTGGCGCACCTCGCGGACGACGTCCGGCTTCAGGCCGCGGATCTCGCCGATCTGCTGGTCGGAGAAGCCGTGCCGCTTGGCGTGGCGCAGCAGCTCGGGGGTGAGCTCGGTGGCCTCGGCCAGCTCGCCGGCGATCTCGTCGAGCAGGAAGAGCTGGTCGACGAACCACGGGTCGATCTTGGTGGCCTCGAACACCTCCTCCGGGGTGGCGCCGGCCCGGATGGCCTCCATCACGGTGTTGATCCGGCCGTCGGTCGGCACGACCGCCTTGGCCAGCAGCTCCGCCTTGTCGCCGAGCGGGCCGGTCCAGGAGAACTGGGAGCCCTTCTTCTCCAGCGAGCGCAGCGCCTTCTGGAGCGCCTCGGGGAAGTTGCGGCCGAGGGCCATGGCCTCGCCGACGGACTTCATGGTGGTGGTCAGCGTGGCGTCGGCGCTCGGGAACTTCTCGAACGCGAACCGCGGCACCTTGACGACGACGTAGTCGAGGCTCGGCTCGAAGGAGGCCGGGGTCTCCTCGGTGATGTCGTTCGGGATCTCGTCCAGGGTGTAGCCGACGGCCAGCTTGGCGGCGATCTTGGCGATCGGGAAGCCGGTGGCCTTGGAGGCGAGCGCCGAGGAGCGGGAGACGCGCGGGTTCATCTCGATGACGATGACCCGGCCGTCCTCGGGGTTGACCGCGAACTGGATGTTGCAGCCGCCGGTGTCGACGCCGACCTCGCGGATGACGGCGATGCCGATGTCGCGCAGGATCTGGTACTCGCGGTCGGTGAGGGTCATCGCCGGGGCGACGGTGATCGAGTCACCGGTGTGCACGCCCATCGGGTCGAAGTTCTCGATGGAGCAGACGACCACGACGTTGTCGCTCTTGTCGCGCATCAGCTCCAGCTCGTACTCCTTCCAGCCGAGGATGGACTCCTCCAGGAGCACCTCGGTGGTCGGCGAGAGGGTCAGGCCCTGGCCGGCGATGCGGCGCAGGTCCTCCTCGTTGTGGGCGAAGCCGGAGCCGGCGCCGCCCATGGTGAAGGAGGGGCGCACGACGACCGGGTAGCCGCCGAGCGTGTCGACGCCGGCCAGCACCTCGTCCATGGTGTGGCAGATGACCGAGCGGGCGGACTCGCCGTGGCCGATCTTGGCGTTGACGGCCTCGACGACGCCCTTGAAGAGGTCGCGGTCCTCGCCCTTGTTGATCGCCTCGACGTCGGCGCCGATCAGCTCGACGCCGTACTTCTCCAGCGTGCCGGCGCCGTGCAGCGAGATCGCGGTGTTGAGCGCGGTCTGGCCGCCCAGGGTCGGCAGCAGCGCGTCGGGGCGCTCCTTGGCGATGATCTTCTCGACGAACTCCGGGGTGATCGGCTCGACGTAGGTGGCGTCGGCGATCTCCGGGTCGGTCATGATCGTGGCCGGGTTGGAGTTGACCAGGATGACCCGCAGGCCCTCGGCCTTGAGGACCCGGCAGGCCTGCGTGCCCGAGTAGTCGAACTCGGCGGCCTGGCCGATCACGATCGGGCCGGAGCCGATCACCAGGACGGACTTGATGTCGGTGCGCTTAGGCACGCTGGGCCTCCATGAGCTTCACGAAACGGTCGAAGAGGTAGGCCGCGTCGTGCGGGCCGGCAGCAGCTTCGGGGTGGTACTGCACGCTGAAGGCGGGGACGTCGAGCGCCTGGAGGCCCTCGACCACGTCGTCGTTGAGGCAGACGTGGGAGACCTCGACCCGCCCGTAGGGGGTGTCGCTCACCTTGTCCAGCGGGGCGTCCACGGCGAAGCCGTGGTTGTGGGCGGTCACCTCGACCTTGCCGGTGGTGCGGTCCTGCACCGGCTGGTTGATGCCGCGGTGGCCGTACTTGAGCTTGTAGGTGCCGAAGCCCAGGGCGCGGCCGAGGATCTGGTTGCCGAAGCAGATGCCGAAGAACGGCGTCCCGCGCTCCAGCACGCCCTGCGCGACGGCGACCTGGTGGTCGGCGGTGGCCGGGTCGCCCGGGCCGTTGGAGAAGAACACGCCGTCCGGCTGGACCGCGTAGAGGTCCTCCAGGGTGGAGTCGGCCGGCAGCACGTGCACCTCGATGCCGCGCTCGGCCATCCGGTGCGGGGTCATCCCCTTGATGCCGAGGTCCAGCGCGGCGACGGTGAAGCGCTTCTCGCCGATCGCGGGGACGACGTACGCCTCGGTGGTGGCCACCTCGGCGCACAGGTCGGCGCCCTTCATCTCGGGCGACTCCTGCACCCGGGTGAGCAGGACGGCCGGGTCGGCCAGCGCCTCGCCGGAGAAGATGCCGCAGCGCATCGCGCCGCGCTCGCGCAGGTGGCGGGTCAGCGCGCGGGTGTCGATGCCGCTGATGCCGACGACGCCCTGGGCGACCAGCTCCTCGTCGAGCGAGCGGCGGGAGCGCCAGTTGGAGGCGACCCGGGCGGGGTCGCGCACCACGTAGCCGGCGACCCAGATCTGCTTGGACTCGTCGTCCTCGTCGTTCCAGCCGGTGTTGCCGATCTGCGGGGCGGTCATCGCGACCACCTGGCGGTGGTACGACGGGTCGGTGAGGGTCTCCTGGTAGCCGGACATGCCGGTGTTGAAGACCGCCTCGCCGAAGGTCTCGCCGATGGCGCCGTAGGCCTGGCCGCGGAAGGTCCGGCCGTCCTCCAGGACGAGCACGGCAGGCACTCGTTCCCGCCGTTGGCGCTGCGTGGTGGGGGCAGGTGCGGTCATTGCGCGGCCTCTTCCGTCTTCGTCTTCGTACGTGTTGCGAGCTGAGCGATCGCCTCGACCCAGGCGGCGTGCTCATCGGGGTGGTCGGCCCGGAAGCCGGAGTCCAGCTCGGTGCCCTCGTGCGCCCAGGTGACGACGAGCAGCCCGGAGGGGACGACCTTGCCGGCGATGCCGGAGTCCGTGCGGGCACCGGTCAGGTGCTCGGCCGGGATCCAGAAGTCGACGTCACCGGGGCGCCGCACCAGCAGGCCGTCCTCGCCGAGGGTGAGGTCGGCGCGGCTGCGGGTGCCCAGGCCGTGGGCGACGACCCGGTCGAGCCAGTTCCCGGCGGTGGTCGTGCCGTGGTACCGGCCGCTGGTCTCCAGGATGGTGCGCCCGGCGCGGGTCGGCACGGCCGGCAGCGGCGGCATGCCGGACTGCAGGGTGCGCCGCCAGTTCCAGCCCTGGCGCATCAGCCAGTAGACGAGGCCGATCACGATCAGCAGTCCGACGGACCAGCCGATGTAGCCGGGCCAGTCGGTGACCTTCGCCTGCTCCTGGGCGAGCGCGGCGTGGTCCATCACCGGGTGCCGTCCTGCCCGGCGAGCTCCCCGGCCAGCACCGTGGCACGGCCCCGCAGGAAGGTGGCGTGCACCCGTCCGGGCAGGTCAAGGCCCTTGTAGGGGGTGTTGCGGCTACGGGTGGCGAAGCTGTCCGGGTTCACGGCTCCACGGTACGCGGGATCGAACAGGACCAGGTTGGCAGGCTCACCCACCGAGACCGGCCGGCCCTGGCCGGTGAGACGGCCGATCCGGGCCGGGCGGTGCGACATCCGGTCCGCGACGCCCTCCCAGTTCAGCAGGCCGGTGTCGACCATGGTCTGCTGCACGACCGACAGCGCGGTCTCCAGGCCGACCATGCCCATCGCGGCCACGGCCCACTCGCAGTCCTTGTCCTCGTCCGGGTGCGGCGCGTGGTCGGTGGCGACGGCGTCGATGGTGCCGTCGGCCAGCGCCTCGCGCAGCGCCCGGACGTCCTCGGCGGTGCGCAGCGGCGGGTTCACCTTGTACACCGGGTCGTAGGTGCGGACCATCTCGTCGGTGAGCAGCAGGTGGTGCGGGGTCACCTCGGCGGTGACGTCCCAGCCCTTGGACTTGGCCCAGCGGACGATCTCGACCGAGCCGGCCGTGGAGAGGTGGCAGACGTGCAGCCGGGAGCCGACGTGCGCGGCGAGCAGCACGTCGCGGGCGATGATCGACTCCTCGGCGACGGCCGGCCAGCCGCCGAGCCCGAGCTCGCCGGAGACCTGGCCCTCGTTCATCTGGGCGCCCTCGGTGAGCCGGGGCTCCTGGGCGTGCTGGGCGACGACGCCGTCGAAGGCCTTGACGTACTCCAGGGCGCGGCGCATCAGCACCGCGTCGTCCACGCACTTGCCGTCGTCGGAGAAGACCCGGACGTTCGCGGCGGACTCGTGCATCGCGCCGAGCTCGGCGAGCTTCTTGCCCTCCAGGCCGACGGTGACGGCGCCGACCGGCTGCACGTCGCAGTAGCCGGCTTCCTGGCCGAGCCGCCAGACCTGCTCGACCACGCCGGCGGTGTCGGCCACCGGGGTGGTGTTGGCCATCGCGTGGACGGCGGTGAAGCCGCCCATCGCGGCGGCCTGGGTGCCGGTGAGGACGGTCTCGGCGTCCTCGCGGCCGGGCTCGCGCAGGTGGGTGTGCAGGTCGACCAGGCCGGGCAGGGCGATCAGGCCGGTGGCGTCGACCTCGATGTCGGCCTCGACCGTCAGGCCGGTGCCGATCGCCTTGATCACGCCGTCGGCGAGGTGGAGGTCCTGCGGGTCGCCGCCCAGGATCTTGGCGTTGCGGATCAGGTAGCTCGTCACTGGGAGGTCTCCACGGAGTCGGTGCGGGAGGAGTCGGTGTGGGTGGGGGTGTCGGCGAAGACGGCGCCGCCGAGGAGCAGGTAGAGGACGGCCATCCGGACGGAGACGCCGTTGGCGACCTGCTCGATGGCGGTGCAGCGCGGCGAGTCGGCGACCTCGGCGGTGATCTCCATGCCGCGGACCATCGGGCCGGGGTGCATCACGATCGCCCGGTCCGGCAGCTGGGCCATCCGGCGGCCGTTCATGCCGTAGCGGCGGCTGTACTCGCGCTCGGTCGGGAAGAACGCGGCGTTCATCCGCTCGCGCTGCACCCGCAGCATCATCAGCGCGTCCGTCTTGGGCAGCACGGCGTCCAGGTCGTAGCTGATCTCGCAGGGCCAGTTCTCGACCCCGATCGGCAGCAGCGTCGGCGGGGCGACGAAGGTGACCTGCGCGCCGAGGGTGTTCAGCAGGTGGACGTTGGAGCGGGCGACCCGGCTGTGCAGGACGTCGCCGACGATGGTCACCCGGCGCCCGGCGAGGTCGTTGCCGCTGCCCGGGTTGAGGTGGCGGCGCATGGTGAAGGCGTCGAGCAGCGCCTGGGTGGGGTGCTCGTGGGTGCCGTCACCGGCGTTGATCACGCTGCCGTGCAGCCAGTCGGACTGGGCCAGCCGGGCCGGCGCGCCGGAGGCGTGGTGGCGGATGACCACCGCGTCGGCGCCCATCGCCTGGAGGGTCAGCGCGGTGTCCTTGAGGCTCTCGCCCTTGGAGACCGAGGAGCCCTTGGCGGAGAAGTTGATGACGTCGGCCGAGAGGCGCTTCTCGGCGACCTCGAAGGAGGTCTTCGTCCGGGTGGAGTCCTCGAAGAAGAGGTTGACGACCGTGCGGCCGCGGAGCGTGGGCAGCTTCTTGACGGCCCGGCCGGAGAGCTGGGCCAGCTCCTCGGCGGTGTCCAGGATCAGCAGCGCGTCGTCGTGGCTGAGATCGGCGGCGGAGACGAGGTGGCGCTTCACGCGGGTCACTCCGGGAGGTGCGGTTCGGAAGGCTGGGGGGCCGGGGCCTGCGTGCCGTGTTCGTCGCGCGCGGGGCGCGACGCGGCGGCGGAGTCGCGGTCGCCGACCAGGACGGCGTCCACGCCGTCGCTGTCGGACAGGCGCACCTGCACGGCCTCGCGCAGCGAGGTGGGGAGGTTCTTGCCCACGTAGTCGGCGCGGATCGGCAGCTCGCGGTGGCCCCGGTCGACCAGGACGGCGAGCTGGACGGCGCGCGGGCGGCCGATGTCGTTCAGCGCGTCGAGCGCGGCGCGGATGGTGCGGCCGGAGAAGAGCACGTCGTCGACGAGGATGACGAGCTTGCCGTCGATGCCGCCGGGCGGGATCTCGGTGTGCTCCAGGGCGCGGGCGGGCTTCAGCCGCAGGTCGTCCCGGTACATGGTGATGTCCAGGGAGCCCAGCGGGATCTCTCGCCCGGTGATCTGGGCCAGCCGGCCGTGCAGGCGGCGGGCGAGGTGGACGCCCCTGGTGTGGATGCCGAGCAGCACGACGTCCTCCGCGCCCTTGGCGCGCTCGACGATCTCGTGCGCTATCCGGGTGACGACCCGGGCGATGTCCGCGCCGTCCAGCACCTGGTGCGGTGGCCGGGGCGTCGGTTCATGGTGTGTGGTCATGCCGAAGCGGACCTCCTTCCCCGCCTCACGGGACGGGTCTTAAAGGATGTCTGGGATGGCCCCCGCCGGCCGGGCGTGGGCTTCGGTCATCCTACCAGCGCGCCGGATCGCAAACAGAAGTCCATCATTCCGCTTCCCGGGGTTAACACTCCGGACGCGCCGACGATGCGGGCCATTCGCACGACTGCCCCATTCGGCTTGACGCATCTACCTTACTCTACGTAACCTCACAGTGAGTTACGAGACGGACGTCGGACCCACCGGTAACGACGTCGGCAATCGCCCGTGACCCACCACTGAACGCGAAGCAATCTCGTCCGGGGAGATCAATGTCCAGCGACTACGCGAAGCAACTCGGAGGCAAGCTCCGAGCGATCCGCACCCAGCAGGGGCTCTCCCTGCACGGTGTCGAGGAGAAGTCCCAGGGGCGATGGAAGGCAGTCGTCGTCGGCTCGTACGAGCGTGGTGACCGTGCGGTCACCGTGCAGCGACTGGCCGAACTGGCGGAGTTCTACGGCGTCCCGGTGCAGGAGCTGCTGCCCGGCGGCACCCCCGGCGGCGCGGCCGAGCCGCCGCCGCGCCTGGTCCTGGACCTGGAGAGACTGACCCAGGTCCCCTCCGAGAAGGCCGGCCCGCTGCAGCGCTACGCGGCGACCATCCAGAGCCAGCGCGGCGACTACAACGGCAAGGTGCTGTCGATCCGCCAGGACGACCTGCGCACCCTGGCCGTCATCTACGACCAGTCCCCGTCGATCCTCACCGAGCAGCTGATCTCCTGGGGCGTGCTGAACCCCGACGCGCGCCGTGCGGTGCGCGAGGAAGACGCGAGCTGAGGCTCACCGCACCGGCTCCCGCCAGCGGATCCAGGGCTGAACCAGCACTCGCTTCCGTAGTGCTGGCAAGCAGAAACGTCACGGCGCGGCTCCCCGGTTCGGGGGCCGCGCCGCGGTGTTGTCACACCGCGGCGGCGCGGCGCGGGCGTCAGCAGACCGTGCCCAGGCTGTAACCGGGCTGCGCGGCCACGCCGTCCAGCCGGACCGGCCGGTCGGCCGGCGCCCACTCCTGGCCACCGCTCGACCAGGCCCAGGAGGCCGGCAGGTACTCCCCGCAGGTGGCCGCCGAGCCCTGCGAACCGTGCAGCACCGCGACGCCCGGCAGCTCCAGGGCCAGCCCGGTGCAGAGCACCGCGCAGACCAGCTCCAGGTCCTCGTCGTTGATCCGGACCACGCCGTCCTCCCACTGGAGCACCCGCGCCGCGGCGGTCAGCGTCCCGCCGGGCGCGTCCACCCGCAGGCGCAGCTCGTACACGCCGGCGCCCGCGCCGACCAGCATCCGCCGGAACACCTCGCCCCCGCGCTGGTAGGCGGCGCGCACCCAGGCGGCGTGCTCCTCGTCGGGCGCGCCCGCGCCCCCGTACAGGCCCCCGTCGAGCAGCAGGTCGGCGTGGCAGAGCGTCAGGCCGTTCTCCCGGGCGCGCACCAGGCGCGGCACGAAGTCCCCGGCCAGCTCCTCGCCCTGATAGGACAGCAGCTGGGCCTGCAGGGCCGGGTTGACCAGGTAGCGGTCACGGGTGGCGGGCTCGGCCGGGTCCAGCCCGTGCAGCACGCAGAACTCCTCGAAGTCCTGCGGGTGGAACATCCGGGCCCGGACGGTGTCGAACCGCTCCAGCGCCTCGGCCAGCAGGTCGGCGGTGTCGGCCAGGTAGCGCTCGTGGTCGGGGGCGTCCGAGATCCCCCAGGCGCGGGCCCGGGCGAAGTCCGCCGCGTTGGTGAGCACCCCGATGACGAACGCCTGCTCGGCCCCCTCGGCCGGCCGCGGCCGGTGCGGAGCCCGCACCACGGGCCGCGAGCCGCCGGAGGTGCAGTCGGAGTTACGGCGGGCGCGCCCCTTTTGGCTCATCGATGGCTCCTGGCTTCGGCGGTCGGGTGAAGTTGACGATCGGCGACGAGTTCGCCGCTGACCGTCTTCCTCCCCATCCGCGCGCGCCGCACACGTACGGCGTGTCACAGGAATGTAACCACCGGTAATACGGGCCCCTCCGGGCCACGGGTCAGGCCGGCCGGGGTGCCCTGGCCAGCTGGCGGGACTGGGCGACCAGCCGGCCGGACTCGTCCCAGACCTCCGCGTCCTCCTCGAAGTAGCCGCCGGCCAGGTTGCGGGTCGCGTGGGTGACCCGCAGCCAGCCGGGCACGGGCCTGGCGCGCAGGTGGACGGTCAGCTCGACGGTGGGGGCCCAGCCCGGCAGGCCGAGGTCGAAGGTGACCGGCGGCAGCGCGTCGGCAACCATCAGGAGCAGCAGCGGGTCGGGCTCGCGGCCGTCGGCGAGCCGGAACCAGCCCTGGATCCGCCCCTTGCCGGAGGGCTGCCCGAGCGCCCAGCCGGCGGTGGCCGGGTCCAGCCGCAGGTCGAACCGCTCCAGCAGGGCGGCCTGGGCGATCAGCTCCTTGGGCGCGTGTTCGACGCCGATGCACTGGTCCGGCGGCGGCAGCTGCGGCGGCTGCGCGCTGGTGCGCACTTCGCCGTCGGCGGCGGCGAGGTCGCCGTGGCTGGCCACCACGCGCAGCCGCTCGACGCCGTCCTGGCTGAGCGAGGCGGTGCCGGTGGACAGGCCGCGGCCGGTGCGCAGCACCTCGGTGCGGACGGTGGCCGGGCCGGGGGTGGAGGCGGACAGGTAGTAACCGCTGATCGACACCGGGTCCGGGTGGGCCTCGTGCTCCAGCGACAGCGCGTGTCCGGCCACGGCGAGCAGCAGTCCGCCGTTCACCCCGCCGCCGATCTGCCAGCCGGCGCCGAGCTCGGCCTCGTAGCGGCCGGCCTCCTCGGGGTGCCTGGTCAGGGCGATGCCCTGGTCGAACTCGCTGCGGGTCGCCGTGGTCATGTGGCGGGACCTGCCCTTCACGCGTGGTTCCGGACGTCAAGTTACTGACAAGTAGGTCCACAGCCTACGCCGACCGGGTGAAACGCGGAACGGCCGCCGGACACCTGTTCGGGTCCGGCGGCCGTTCACGGGGCGCCTGCTACCGGCGGATGCCCGGCTTCAGCTCCAGGAAGCGGGCGAGCATGCCGTTGACGAAGGCCGGGGAGTCGTCCGTGGAGAACTCCTTGGCGATCTCGACGGACTCGTCCAGGACGACCGCGTCCGGGACGCCGTCCTCCCAGATCAGCTCGTACGCACCGAGCCGCAGGACGTTGCGGTCCACGATCGGCATCCGGTCGAGGGTCCAGCCCACGGCGTACTGCTCGATCAGGTCGTCGATGCGGCGGGCGTGCTGGACGTACCCCTCGATGAGCTCCATGGTGTACTCACCCACCTGCGGGGTGCCCTCGTCGGGCTTGGGCTCGCGGGCGCGGGCCACCCAGTCGGCGAGGACCTGCTGCGGGTCGACCCCGCGGTGGTCGGCCTCGAAGAGGATCTGGAAGGCCCTGGTGCGGGCCTTGCTGCGTGCGGCCGACACGGACTTACTTCACCCGGCCGAGGTAGCTGCCGTCGCGGGTGTCGACCTTGATCTTCTCACCGGTGGTGACGAAGAGCGGCACCTGGATCTGGGCACCGGTCTCCAGGGTGGCGGGCTTGGTGCCACCGGTGGAGCGGTCGCCCTGGACGCCCGGCTCGGTCTCGGCGATGGTCAGCTCGACGGCGGCCGGGAGCTCGATGTACAGGACCGAGCCCTCGTTCTGCGCGACGAGGGCCTCGAAGCCCTCCAGCAGGTACTTGGCGGCGTCGCCGACGACGGCCGGCTCGATGGTCAGCTGGTCGTAGGTGTCCATGTCCATGAACACGAAGTTCTCGCCGTCCTTGTACGAGAACTGCATGCCGCGCTTGTCGACGTTGGCGGTCTCGACCTTGGTGCCCGCGTTGAAGGTCTTGTCGACGACCTTGCCCGTCAGGACCTCCTTGAGCTTGGTACGCACGAAGGCCGGGCCCTTACCGGGCTTGACGTGCTGGAACTCGACGACGGACCAGAGCTTGCCGCCCTCCAGCTTGAGGACCATGCCGTTCTTGAGATCGTTCGTGGAAGCCACGGGCGCACTTACTCCTGGATATAGCTGTCAAGGAACCAAGGGGGTGCGTCCTGCCGCCCACGGCCCGGGGGCCGCGGTCACAGGGCGAGGAGCTCCTTGGTGGTGATGGTGAGCAGCTCGGGCCCGCCCTCTTCGAGGGGGCGCACGACGAGCGTGTCCTCGATCCGGACCCCGCCCCTGCCCGGGAGGTGGACCCCTGGGCCGACGGTGACCGGTACGCGGCTGTCCAGTTTACCCATGTCCGCCGGACCGAGTCGCGGGGCCTCCCGGATCTCCAGCCCGATGCCGTGGCCCACCGGGTGCGGGGAGGCCTCGGTGTGGCCGGCCGCCTCCAGGACCTGCCGGGCGGCCCGGTCGGGTACGCACTGCTCCACCCCTGGTCCGAGCGCCTCCCGCCCGGCCCGCTGGGCCCGGAAGACCAGCCGGTGCAGCTCCACCTGCCAGGGCGCGGGAGCGGCGCCGATCACGAAGGTGCGGGCGGTGGAGACGCCGTAGCCGCGGTACTGGGCGCCCATCACCACGGTCAGGAAGTCGCCCTCCTCCACCCGGCGGTCGGTCGGCTGGTGGGCGGCCTGGCCGGAGTGGCTGCCGGTACCGACCGAGACCGGGAAGGCCGCCCGGTCGGCGCCGTGGTCGATCATCCGGCGCTCCAGCTCCATCGCCAGGTGCCGCTCGGTGCGGCCGACCAGGATCGACTCCAGCAGCTCGCCGAGCGCCTGGTCGGCGATCTCGGCGGCGATCCGCAGGTCGGCGATCTCGTGCTCGTCCTTGACCACCCGCAGCCGCTCCACGGTCTGGCCGAGGTCCACCAGTCGGGCCCCCTCGGTCAGGCCGCCGACCGCCCGGTGCCGGCTGACGGTCAGGTCGTGCTCCTCCACCGCGAGGCCCGCCACCCCCGAGCGCGCGGCGGCCGACGCGGCGGCCAGCGCGGTGTCCGTCCCGGCCGCCACCGGCAGCCGGGTGACGTCCGGAGCGATCAGGTGCTCACCGGTGTCGTCCGGCGGCAGGTCGTCCGGCAGCGCGAGCAGGGCCCGCTCTCTGGTCAGCAGCAGGCTCGCCCCGCAGGGCGCGCAGCCCGTCAGGTACCGCACGTTCGCCGCACGGGTGATCAGCGCCGCATCGGCCCCGGCCGCACCGCAGTGCTCCCTCACCCGCTCCCGCCGCCCCGCGTACGCATCCGCCATGCGTCGAGCCTACGAACCCCCGGCCCGAACCGCCCGCCGAGCGCCCCCGACAGAACCCCCGGTGCCCCTTGCACGCCCCCGCGCGACCGCGCCGTGCCCCGCTCCCCGACCCGCCGCGCCCTCTTCGGCGGCGCCCCGGGGCCCCGGCGTCCGGGAATGGGCAGGGCCAGGCCCGCGTTCTCCTCCAGTGAAAACGACTTCCATTTCGGCACCCGGTCCCGGTCCGACACCCGGGGCCGGACACCCAGGCCCCAGGAGGACCCGATGGCCCGCAGCGAACTGCGCCCGGTGATCAAGCTCCGCTCCACCGCCGGCACCGGCTTCACGTACGTGACCCGCAAGAACCGCCGCAACGACCCGGACCGGATGGTCCTGCGCAAGTACGACCCCGCCGCCGGCCGGCACGTCGACTTCCGCGAGGAGCGCTGACCCCGCACGCGCCGAACGGCGCCGCCCCGGGTTCGGGGTGGCGCCGTTCCGCCTGCTCGGAGGCCGGCAGCCGGCCCGGTCACGGGTTCCGTGGCGTCCAGCGCTTCTCGACCCGGGCGAGCTTCCAGTACCCGATCGCGATCGCCCAGACGACCACGAACAGCCCGGCGATGGCGTAGCCGACGTTGTCCAGCGAGATGTCCGCGATGAACCCGGTGACCGGGTCGGTCAGATCGAGCTTCTCGTGCAGCACCCCGACCAGCTCGATGGTGCCGATGACGAAGGCCACCGCGATCGACAGACCGGTGATGGTCAGGTTGTAGTACACCTTCCGCACCGGGTTGGCGAAGGCCCACTGGTACGCGAAGTTCATGAACGTCCCGTCCAGGGTGTCGAACAGGCTCATCCCGGCCGCGAACAGCAGCGGCAGGCAGACGATCGCGTACCACGGCAGCCCGGAGGCCGCACCCGAGCCGGCCATCACCATCAGGGTGACCTCGGTCGCGGTGTCGAAGCCCAGGCCCAGCACCATGCCGACCGGAAACATCTGCCCCGGCCGGGTGATCGAACGGGTCGCCCGGTTCAGCACCCTGGCCATGAAGCCGCGCGAGTCGAGGTGCGCCTCCAGCTCCTTCTCGTCGAACTGCCCGGCCCGCATCGAGCGGAACACCTTGAGGATGCCGAGCAGCGCCGCCAGGTTGAGCGCGCCGATCAGGTAGAGGAAGGCGCCGGAGGCCGTCGTGCCGACCATGCCCAGCCACTTGTGGGTGGCCGACTCGTCGTCCATCAGCGTGTTCGCCAGCTGCGCGCCGCCCGCCACCAGGGCGGCCATCAGCACCACCATCGAGGAGTGCCCGAGGGCGAACCAGAAGCCCACCGAGACCGGCCGCTTGCCGTCCGCCATCAGCTTGCGGGTGGTGTTGTCGATCACCGCGATGTGGTCGGCGTCGAAGGCGTGCCGCATGCCGAGGGTGTACGCGGTGATACCCAGGCCCACCCCGAAGACCTGGGTACCGACCGCGTACCGCTCGGGTGCGACCAGGAAGATCAGCGTGCCGAAGGCCACCACGTGCATGGCCACGATCACCGCCATCAGCCCGGCCGTACGGACGGTGTCCTCGCGCCGCCATCTGAAGGCGGGCAGCACGGAGGGGCCCGGTTCGGGCCCGGCGGAAACGGTTTCGGGCAGGGTCATGCGGATCACGCTCCAGCACCTCGTGGAAAACCTCGTGAGATGCCGTGGCCGGTCTCCTGGCTGACGGGAACACCCGTACCCGCCTTCCCAGGCGCGCGAGGCGCCCAGTGGCTTCATGGGTACGGACGACGCTCCTCCGTAGGCGGAGGAGCGACCCGATCACAGTGGCGAGGGCCGCTCCGGGCTGGGACCCCTGAGGGTCCGTCACCGGTCTTCCCGAGCACCACGGCGGGGAACACCGTAGGGCCCCGCCCCGACCCATGCAAGGCTGCGCACCTACGCAGGTGTCCAGGATCACAGGCCCCCGCCTGCGAGAATGTCCGCATGCATCTCGTACCGGAGGACCGCGCGGGCCACCGCACCATCGACGGGCACCGGGTCTGCGAGGCCATCGCCGCGATCGGCGACCGCACCCACGTCCGGTCCTGGTCCGAGCGGTTCTCCCTGCTCGCGGACCCGGGCCGGCTCTCCCTGTTGCTCGCCCTCCACCGGGCCGGGCCGCTCGCCGTCACCGATCTCGCGGTCGCCACCGGCATGCGCGACCCGGCCGTCTCCCAGGCCCTGCGGCTGCTCCGCACGGCCGGCGTGGTCACCGGCGACCGGGACGGACGAGTGGTGCGCTACCGGCTCGTGGACGAGGCCATGCGCCCCCTGCTCGACGAGTGCGCCGCCGCCGAGCACCACGAGCCCAGCGCGGCGGCGGGCTGACCGGCGCTCGGAACCGCGCCGCGGCCCGGCCGGATGAGTACGATCATGGTGTGCCGTCCCACCCCCACGCCTGGCCCGCCGACCGCTGGAACACCCGACCGGTCAGGGCACGCGTGCTGGCGGTCGCCCGCACCCTCACCTCGGCCACCCGGGTCCTGGACGTCCTCACCCTGCTGAGCCCGGACGGCATCGAGCGCTACTTCACCGTCAACCCCGGCTCCGCCTTCGCCGACCGCGCCCTGGACGAGTACCTGCACGGCCTGTCCGGCTTCACCGTGCTGGACTGGGAGGACGCCGTCCGCCGCCGCTTCGACCTGGCCGTCGCCTGCGCCGTCCACTCCTCCATGCACCGCCTGGACGCCCGCCTCGTCGTCCTCCCGCACGGCGCCGGCTACAACCGCCTGGTCACCGAGTCCACCGGCGACACGGTCAGCGCCGCCGGCCTGTCCCGCAACGAACTCACCCACCATGGAAGGGTGTTCGTCGACGTCCTCGGCCTCTCCCACCCCGAGCAGCTGGACCGGCTGCGGGACTCCTGCCCCGAGGCGCTGGACGTCGCCCGGGTCGTCGGCGACCCGTGCTTCGACCGGATGCTCGGCAGCCGGCGCTCCCGCGACGGCTACCGCGCGGCGCTCGGCGCCGTCGGCGGCCGACGGCTCGTCGTCGTCAGCTCCACCTGGAGCGAGCACTCGTTATTCGGCCGCCACCCCGACCTGCCCCAGCGGCTGGTCCGCCAACTGCCCGCCGACGAGTACACGGTGGCCGTCGTCCTGCACCCCAACGTGTGGAGCCGGCACGACCCCGAGGCGCTGCTCGCCGCCGCCCGCCGGATGGGCCTGCGCCTGATCCCGCCCCACCAGGGCTGGCAGGCCGCACTGGTCGCCGCCGACTGCGTGATCGGCGACCACGGCTCGGTCACCGTCTACGGCGCCGCCCTGGACCACCGAACCGCACCCTGCTCGTCGCCACCGGCGCCGCCGAACTCGACCCGCGCTCCCCCAGCTACGCCTTCGGCCAGGCCGCACCCGTCCTCGACCCCGACGGGGACCTCACCGCCCAGCTCGAACTGGCCCTGGCCCGGGAGCCGGCCGACCTGAGCGGCATCACCGACCGGTCGCTCGCCCACCGCGGCGAGTCCGCCCGCCTGCTGCGCCCCCTGCTCTACTCCTTCCTGAAGGAGCTGGACGAACCCCGGGACGAACCGGCCCTGCCGCCCTACCCCAGGCCCGTCCCGCACCCAGCCGCCGAGGGGCCCACCGCGTACGACGTCGAGGGGCGGAGCGAGGGCACCGACGTCAGCCTCCGGCGCTACCCCTTCGACCCGGACGACCACGCCCCGCGCGGCTTCCACGCCCTCACCGACGACCACCCCGGCGACGCCCTGCGCTACACCGCCGAGGTCCTCGCCCGCACCGAGGTGCACGCCGAACTCCCCGCCGCCCGCTGGCTCGCCGACACCGCCGCCGAACTCCCCGGCCTCGCCGTCGCGGTGGCCGCCCTCGGCCCGGCCCGCCACCTGCTCCGGCTGCGCACCGGCCTGCTGCTGGAGGCCCGCGCCGAACCGGACTGGAACCACCCCGACCCGGCGATCGACCCGCTGCTGCTCGGCTCCGCCGTGGCCTGCTGGCTCGCCGAAGGCGGCGCCCCGGCCGCCCTCCCCGACCACGGGCTCACCGTCCGCACCGGCGAGCACCGCACCCGGGTGTCGTTCCGTACCGGGCCCTGAGGCGCGTCTAGCCCCGCAGCTCCCGCAGCCGCGCACGGCTGCGCTCGGCCAGTTCCTCGTCGCCCCGCTCCTCGGCGAGGGAGGCGAGCAGGGTGTGCGCCTGCGCCTCCTTCGCGTACTGGCTCCGGTGCTTGGCCCGCCGGGCACAGTCCTGGGCCTGGGCGAGGGCGAGGTCCAGCTGCCCCAGCGCCCGGTGGGCCCGGGCCCGGACCAGCGGCAGCTTCATCAGCATGTCGACGTCCCGCGTCCGCTCGGCCTGGCCAGTGGCCCCGGCCAGCACGGTCAGCGCCTCCTGCGCACGCCCGTCCGCGATCAGCGCCTGCGCCAGGTTGTAGCCCTGGACGATCTCGCCGTGGTCGTCACCCCGGTTCTCCGCGAGGGCCAGGGTGAACCGCTCCACCGCGTCGCCGGGACGGCCGTCGGCCAGGCAGAGCAGACCGTCCGTCTCGTAGAGCACCCCCAGCACCTGCCGGTCGGCCACCAGCGGCACCTGCTCGGTGGCGAGCGCCAACTGCTCGGCGGCGAGCCGGAATTCCTTCCGCTCGTAGTAGGCGCGGGCCAACTGGTTGCGCATCCGGACCACGGCGGCGGGCTGGTTGTCCCACTGCGCCGACTCGATGCCGATCCGGTGGGTGGCGATCCAGTCCTGGTAGAGCTTGCGGTCGTGGTACAGCAGCCAGAGCGACTCGCAGAGCCGCCACACCTCGCCGTGCCACCCCTGCTCGGCCGCCGACTCCAGCACCGCGCGGAAGTTGGCGCGCTCGGCGTACAGCCACTCCAGCGCGGCGGTGTCGGAGGGGAAGCGGGGCAGCTCGTCACCGCTCGGGTCCTGGAGGCGGAGCCGTTTCGCGGCCATCGCACGGTCGGCGACCGACGCCCGGCCCCGGTAGTACGCCACGACGGCGGCGAGGAGGGCCCCGCGGTCGGGCAGCTCCTGGGTCCGGCCGTAGGCGTGCAGCCGCACCACGTCGTGGGCCCGGTAGCGGTTCTCACCCTCGTCGTCGTCCACCACCTCGTCCAACAGGTGGACGTCACGCAGTTCCGCGATCGCCCGCTCGGCCCGCTCGACGCCGACCGCGCGCGCCAGTTCGGCGGACACGAAGGGGCCGGGGTGTACGCCGATCAGGTGATAGAGCGCCCGGCCCCGCGCCGACAGCCGCTCGTAGACCAGGTCGTAGGTCGCGCCGAGATCGCTCTCCTCGTCCTCCAGCATCGCCAACCCGCCTTCCCGGTCCCGCAGTTCGGCCACCACCCGGCCGACCGGCAGGCTGTCCCGGTCCAGCAGTTGGCTCCCGACCGCGTTCAGCGCGAGCGGCAGCCCGCCGCACAGCCCGACCAGCTCCGCCAGTTCCCCGTCGGTGCCCCGCGCGGCGCCCACCCAGCCGCGCACCAGTTCGGCGCCCGCCGTCGCGCTCAGCGGCCCGAGCCGGCACACCTCGGCACCGTCCGTCCGCAGCGCGGGCAACCGCCGCCGGCTCGCGACCACCACCAGTCCACCGGACGGGATCAGCGCGCGGACCTCCGCGGCGTGCTCGACGTTGTCCAGGAAGAACAGGCACCGGCGCTCGGCGGTGGCGGTGCGGAACGCCGTGAACCGCTCGGCCTCCACGACCGGGGGCTCGGTGCCGAGGGCACGCAGGAAGCCGGCCAGCAACTCGGGCAGGTCCACCCCGCCGTGGTGCCGGTAGGCCTTCAGGTCGGCGTAGAGGTCCCCGCCCGGGAAGTGCTCCCGGTGGTCCCTGGCGAACTTGGCGATCAGCTCGGTCTTGCCGACCCCACCGAGGCCGGTGAACACCACGACCCCGAGCCCGTCCTCCTCGACCCGCCCCAGAGCCCGGGTCAGCGCGGCGAGTTCCGGCTCCCGGTTGACGAAGGGACCGCGTGGCGGGCGGATCTGACGCGGCCTCGGCAGCGGCTCCCGATCGTGGAAGTGCACCGACCCGATGGTCCCGGCCTGCACCACGTGGCCGCCCACCGTGGCACCCGACACGGTGTTGGACACCTCGCGCCGCTCCATCCGCCTGCTCCCTCCGACCGGCCGGGCCCCAGCCTACGGGCTGGGCACCCGACCGGAGGGAGCTTCAGGTCACCGGGGGGTGATCTCGCCCATCTCCGCCCAGCCGTCCATGCCGGGGATCTCGGTCGAGACGATCCGCGGCTTGGCGGCCACCGCGTACGACAGCTCCTCCATGGCCTTGGTGAAGTGCGCCGACTCCACGTGCGCCTTGCCCGCGTCGCCGTCGCGGAACGCCTCGACCAGGACGAACTCGTTGGGGTCGTCGACGCTGCGGGACCACTCGAAGAAGAGGTTGCCGGGCTCCTGACGGGTGGCCTGGGTGAACTCGTCGACCAGGCTCAGCCAGTCGTCGGCGCGCTCCGGGCGGACCGGGAACTTGACCGTAATGAAGATCATGGGGCTTCCTTTCGTTCCACGTTCACACGTGGCCGTGCGGACAGAACACGCGGCTCGGCGCGCGCGACACCCATCGTCGCAGGTCAGCGGGGCCGCCCACGACACGGGGCGGCACGCGTCACGAGGTAGCGCGCATCACGGTGCGGCACGCGTCCCGGCCGGATCCGCTCACGCCGCCTGGCAGGTCGGGCACCAGAACAGGTTGCGGGCGGCGTGCTCCTCCGTCCGCACGTCGGTGCCGCAGACCAGGCAGGGCATGGCGGCCCGCCGGTACACGTACACCTCGCCACCGTGGTCGTCCACCCGGGGCGGTCGGCCCATCGCCTCGGGGGTGTGCTCGGGACGGACGGTGTCGATCCGCCCGGCGGTGGCGCCCTCCCGCATCAGGGCGACCAGGTCGGCCCAGACGGCGTCCCACTCCCGGCGGGCGAGGTCGCGCCCGGCCCGGTGCGGGGCGATGCCGTGGCGGAACAGCACCTCGGCCCGGTAGACGTTGCCCACCCCGGCCAGCACCTTCTGGTCCATCAGCAGCGCGGCGACGGTCGTGCGGCTGCCCGATATCCGGCGCCAGGCGGCCTCCGGGTCGGCGTCGGCGCGCAGCGGGTCGGGGCCCAGCCGGGCGGCGACGGCGGCCTTCTGCTCCTCGGTGACGAGCGCGCAGGTGTTGGGACCGCGCAGGTCGGCGTAGCCGTCCTCGTTCTCCAGCCGCAGCCGGACCAGCCCGACCGGCTCGGGTGCCGGGCCGGTACCGAAGGTGAAGCCGCCGTAGAGGCCGAGGTGGACGTGCACCCAGGCGCCCTCCTCGAAGCCGAGGAAGAGGTGCTTGCCGGTGGCCTCCGTGGCGGTGAGCAGCTGCCCGTCGATCACCTTGGCCTCGTCGGCGAACCGGCCCTGGGGGCTGGAGACCCGTACCGGGCGGCCGCCGAAGGCCTTCCGGTTCTCGGTGGCCAGGCGGTGGATGATGTGGCCTTCGGGCACGGGCGTCAGCTCCTCCGGGTGCTGCGACTGGACCCGTCCATCATCGCAGCCGGCTCCGACAGGCCCGGCCGCGCCGCAGGTCAGCGGACGGGGACGCCCATCAGCCGGGCCAGGATGACGCGGTCGAGCTCGGCGGCCGTCCCGGCGACGTCCAGGTAGGAGTTGTCGATGATCGGCAGCCCGGAGTTGTACCAGCCGGCCATCCGCCCGTGGATGCGGGCCACCTCCTCGTCCCCGAGGCGGCGGTTGCCGCTGCGCCGGGCGTTGCGGTGCAGCACCGAGTCCAGGCTGGGCAGCAGCACGACCGGGATCATGCCGGGGCCGATGTGCCGCTTCCAGCCGCCGAGGCCGATCGCCGGGCGGTCCGGGAAGACGGCGTCGTCGATGATGCAGGAGATGCCGTTGGCCAGGTAGTTGCGGCAGGCGAAGCCGCAGGTGCGGCGGGCCAGCCGGTACTGCGCCTCGGAGGCGTTGTTCCAGCCGGACTGCGGGTTGGCGAAGCCGGACTGCACCCACTCGCGGACGTCGTCCAGGCTGATGTGCGCGGTCGGGCCGGGCCGCCGCTCGGCCCAGTGGCGGGCGACGGTGGTCTTGCCGGCTCCGGCCGGTCCGATCAGCAGGACGGCGATCGGGCCGGTGGGCGCGTGCTGCCGCGGCGGGTGGGCGGGCAGTTGGACGGGCGCGCCGGACGGCAGCACGAAGTGCCCGGTGCCGCCGGCGGGCACCGGCGCGGTCGGTGCCGGTGCGGCCGCGGGGGCAGGAGCCGGGTGGGCGGCGGGCCCGGGAGCGGCGGGGGCGGTGGGCGCCGGGTGGACCGGCGGCGCGGACGGCGGGGAGAGCGGCGCTCCCGACGGCGCCCCCGACGACGTCCCCCGCGCACCGCCCCCCGGCGGCACCGGCGGAGCGACGGGACGCGGCGGGACCTGCCCGCCTCCGGTGTACTGCGTCACGGCACCTCCCCGCACCTGTCAGCGTGGACACTACACGGCGGCCCGGCGGCGGGCACAGTCCGCCGCCGGGCCACCGCCCTTGCCCTCAACGGGTGGTGAGCCCTTCGGCCAGTGCGCGCAGCGCGAGCTCGTACGAGCCGAGGCCGAATCCGGCGATGGTGCCGGAGGCCACCGCGGCGATCACCGAGGTGTGCCGGAAGGTCTCCCGGGCGTACGGGTTGGAGATGTGCACCTCGATCAGCGGCGCGGTGCGCTGGGCCGCGGCGTCCCGCATCGCGTACGAGTAGTGGGTGAACGCGCCGGGGTTGATCACCACCGGCACCTGCCCGTCGGCGGCCTCGTGCAGCCACTCCACCATCTGCTGCTCGGAGTTGGTCTCGTGGACCTCGACCTCGAAGCCGAACTCCTTGCCCAGCTCGGTGCAGCGCTCGACCAGTCCGGCGTACGAGGTGGCGCCGTAGACGTCCGGCTCGCGGCTGCCCAGCCGGCCCAGGTTGGGGCCGTTGAGGACCATCACCCTGGTCACGCCGAGACCTCCGCGTACGCGGCGACCAGCAGCGACGGGTCGGGGCCCTCCAGCACGGAGGTCTTGCCCAGGCCGTCCAGCACGATGAAGCGGATCAGGTCGCCGCGCGACTTCTTGTCGATCTTCATCGCGTCCAGCAGCTTCGGCCAGGCGTCCGCCCGGTAGCTCAGCGGCAGGCCGACCGAGGCCAGCACGGTGCGGTGCCGGTCCGCCGTCTCGTCGTCCAACCGCCCGGCCAGACGGCCGAGTTCGGCGGCGAAGACCATGCCGATGGAGATCGCCGCGCCGTGCCGCCACTTGTAGCGCTCGTTGCGCTCGATGGCGTGGCCCAGGGTGTGGCCGTAGTTGAGGATCTCCCGGCGCCCGGACTCCTTGAGGTCCCCGGAGACCACGTCGGCCTTGACCTGGACGGCCCGGCGGATCAGCTCGACGGTGTGCGGCCCGGCCGGCGTCCTCGCGCCCTCCGGGTCGGCCTCGATCAGGTCGAGGATCACCGGGTCGGCGATGAAGCCGCACTTGATGACCTCGGCCAGGCCGGAGACGTAGTCGTGCCGGGGCACCGTCTCCAGCGTGGCGAGGTCGGCCAGCACGCCCACCGGCGGGTGGAACGCGCCGACCATGTTCTTGCCCTCGGCGATGTTGATGCCGGTCTTGCCGCCGACCGCCGCGTCGACCATGCCGAGCAGCGTGGTGGGCATCGAGATCCAGCGCACCCCGCGCAGCCAGGTCGCCGCGACGAACCCGGCCAGGTCGGTGGTCGCGCCACCACCCAGTCCGACGATCACATCGCTGCGGGTGAACCCGGTCTGCCCCAGCACCGACCAGCAGTACGCGGCGACCTCGGCGCTCTTCGCCTCCTCGGCGTTCGGCACCTGCAGCACGATGGCCTCGTAGCCCTCGCCGGCCAGGTCGTCACGGATCGCGTCCGCGGTGGCGGCCAGCGCCTCCGGGTGGATCACCGCCACCCGCTTCGCCCGGGTACCGACCAGCGGCGCCAGCTCACCCAGCAGCTGGTGCCCGATCAGCACCTCGTACGCGTCATGGCCGGCACCGGCGCCGACGTTGATCCTGGCGGTCGTGTCACTCATGGGGGGTCTTCAGCTCCAGTGCTTCCAGTACGGCGTCCGCGACCTGCTCCGGGCTGCGCCCGGCGGTGTCGACGACGGCGGTGGCCACCTCCAGGTAGAGGGGGCGGCGGGCCTCCATCAGCTCGCGCCAGCGGGCCCGCGGGTTGACGGCCAGCAGCGGGCGCGGGGCGTCCAGGCCGACCCGCTTGACCGCGTCGGCGAGCGGGACCTCCAGGAAGGCCACCGGCAGCCCGTGCAGCAGCGCGCGGGTGGCCTCGGCCATCACCGCGCCGCCGCCCAGCGCCAGCACCCCGTCGTGTCCCTCGGCGGCCGCGCGCACGGCCTGCGCCTCCAGCGCGCGGAAGTGCGGCTCGCCCTCGTCGACGAAGATCTCCGGGATCGGCTTGCCGGCCGTCGCCTCGATGTCGGCGTCGGTGTCCCGGAAGCCCACGCCCAGGCGCTCGGCCAGCACCCGCCCGACAGTGGACTTGCCGCTGCCGGGCGGGCCGACCAGCACCACCAGGGGTGTGGTCATCGGACGATCAGGTGGTCGAGGTAGCCCTGCACGTTGCGGCGGGTCTCGCTGACGTTGTCGCCGCCGAACTTCTCGTTGACCGCGTCCGCCAGCACCAGCGCGACCATCGCCTCGGCGACGATGCCCGCGGCCGGCACCGCGCAGACGTCCGAGCGCTGGTGGTGCGCCTTGGCCGGCTCACCGGTGCGCACGTCCAGGGTCTGCAGCGCCCGCGGCACGGTCGCGATCGGCTTCATCGCGGCGCGCACCCGCAGCACCTCGCCGGTGCTCAGGCCGCCCTCGGTGCCGCCGGAGCGGCCGGAGGTGCGCTTGACGCCCTCGGCGGTCGGGACGATCTCGTCGTGCGCCTTGGAACCCGGCACCCGGGCCAGCTCGAAGCCGTCGCCGACCTCGACGCCCTTGATCGCCTGGATGCCCATCAGCGCGGCGGCCAGCCGCGCGTCCAGCCGGCGGTCCCAGTGCACGTGCGAGCCGAGGCCCACCGGCACGCCGTACGCCAGCACCTCCACCACGCCGCCCAGGGTGTCGCCGTCCTTGTGGGCCTGGTCGATCTCCGCGACCATCGCCTTCGAGGCGTCCTCGTCCAGGCAGCGCACCGGGTCGGCGTCCAGCCGGGCCTCGTCCGAGGGCAGCGGCAGCACGCCGGCCGGCGCCTTGGCGGCGGCCAGCTCGACCACGTGGCTGACGATCTCGATCCCGGCCACCTCGCGCAGGTAGGCGCGGGCGACGGCGCCCAGCGCGACCCGGGCGGCCGTCTCACGGGCGCTGGCGCGCTCCAGGATCGGCCGGGCCTCGTCGATCGAGTACTTCTGCATGCCGGCCAGGTCGGCGTGGCCGGGCCGGGGGCGGGTGAGCGCCTCGTTGCGGGCCAGGCCCGCCAGCACCTCGGGGTCGACCGGGTCGGCCGACATGACCTGCTCCCACTTCGGCCACTCGGTGTTGCCGACCATGATCGCGACCGGGCTGCCCATGGTCAGACCGTGCCGGACGCCGCCGAGGAAGGTCACCTCGTCCTGCTCGAACTTCATCCGCGCCCCGCGGCCGTAACCGAGCCGGCGGCGCGCCAGCGCGTCGGCCACCACGTCGGTGGTGACCGGTACACCGGCGGGCAGGCCTTCCAGCGTCGCGACGAGTGCGGGGCCGTGCGACTCCCCCGCCGTCAGCCAGCGCAACGTACCCAACGGAGCTCCTTCATCAGCGGACCGGACCTCGGCACCGCCGGGGCCCGCCCCGGGCGTGCCTTGTCCCTGAATCCTTTCATGCCCCAGCAGCACCCGGCGGCACAGTCCGCGTGACGGACAGCAACCGGCCACCATCCGGCCGGGATGCCCTCCCGGAACCCTCCGACGGTCCGGACGATCCGCGGGGCCGGCCGCCGGGCTCAGTGACCGGCGAGCGCCTTCTCCCCCGCCTCGCGCATCGCCGCCAGCGGCCCGGGCGTCCGCCCGGTGAAGGCCTCGCTCTGCAGCACGGCCTGGTGCACCAGGAGGTCCAGCCCGCCCAGGACGGTCGCCCCGCGCGCGGCGCAGGCCGCGGCCAGGGCCGTCGGCCACGGGTGGTACAGCACGTCGAAGAGCGCGCCCGGCTCGGCGGGCAGCGCCCCGGCGAACGCGTCGGTCGCGCCGACCGGCGTGGTGGAGACGGTCAGCGGCCGGGCCAGCGCCTCGGCGCCGCGCTCCCAGTCGGCGGTGCGGACGGCCATGCCGAGCCGGTCGCCCAGCACGGCCATCTCCCTGGCCCGCTCGGCGCCGCGCACGTAGACCGTCACCTCGCCGGTGCAGATCTGGGCGAGCGCGGCCAGCGCCGAGGAGGCGGTGGCCCCGGCCCCCAGGACGGCCGCCTCGGGCACCTCGGTGATCCCGCGCTCACGCAGCGCGTTGACCAGCCCCGGAACGTCGGTGTTGTCCCCGGTGCGCCGGCCGTCGGCGGTGAACACCACGGTGTTCACCGCGTCCACCGAGCGGGCCGTCGCGCTGACCTCGTCGAGCAGCGGGATGATCGCCCGCTTCAGCGGCATGGTCAGCGACAGCCCGGCCCACTCGGCCTCGTCCAGCGCCGCGACGAACCCGGGCAGCCCGGCCTCGTCGACCTCGAAACGGTCGTAGCGCCAGCCGTCCAGCCCGAGCGCCGCGAAGGCCGCCCGGTGCAGGTCCGGCGAGAGCGAGTGGGCGATCGGCGAGCCGAGTACGGCCGCCCGGTGCTTGCTGGTCAACGCTGCCTCTCCGCGAACTGTCGTACGGCCGTGGCTACTTCTTGGTGGTGCAGTGGCCGCGCGCCTCGTCGAAGCTCTGCCCGGCCGCCTGGCAGTACTCCTTGACGTTGGCGTAGTGCTCCTTGCTCGTCTCGGCGAACCGGGTGTCGCTCGGGGACATCGCGATGAAGTACAGCCACTTCCCGTCCGCCGGGTGCAGCACCGCGCTGAGCGCGTCGTCGCCGGGGTTGGAGATCGGCCCGGGCGGCAGGCCCGGGTTGATGTAGGTGTTGTACTTGTTGGACGCGTCGTCCATGTCCTTCTTGTCGAGGTCCTTGCGGTTCAGCGAGTACTGGAGCGTGGTGTCCATGCCGAGCCGGTGGTTGATCTCGCCGCCGGCGGCCAGCCGGTTCTGGATGGTCTTGGCCATCTTGGCGAAGTCCCCCGGGTTGTTGCCCTCGCGCTGGAGGATGCTCGCCTCGATGAGCACCTCGTAGCCGGTCTTCAGCCCCACCGAGGCGGCCTGGGCGTCCAGGCCCGCGTACTTCTCGGTGGCGTTCTTCACCATCTGCTTGAGCAGCTCCTCGGGCTTCGTGCCCTCGGAGACGTTGTAGCGGGTCGGCCAGAGGAAGCCCTCGATGTTGCCGTTCGCGTACGGCGGCAGGCCGAGGTCGTTGACCTGCGCCTTGGCGACGCCCGCCGTGGTGCCCGGCTGCAGCTTCAGCTTGGTGTCGATGAGGGTGTAGATCTCGGTGGAGTTCTTGCCCTCGGGGACGACGATCGCCGCGCCGCCCGCCTGGGCGAGCAGCTCCTTGAGCGCGGCGGCGGCCGGCATCTCCTTCTTCAGCTGGTAGTAGCCGTACTGGACGGTGTTGCACTTGGGCTCGGCCTTGCACGCCTCGCTGTACGCGTCGACGCTCTTGACCACGCCGGCGTTCTTCAGCGCCAGGCCGATCTGCCCGGCGACCGCGCCCTTCTTGACCTCGATCTGGACGGAGCCGGTGCCCTCGCCGGTGAAGTCCGGCGCCGGGCCGAAGTGGTCCTGGTAGAAGCCGTAGCCCCACCAGCCGGCCCCGCCCATGGCGCCGAGCAGCACCAGGGCGACCAGCAGGCAGGCACCGCCGTTGCGGCGGCCCGACTTCTTGCCCTTCTCCTTGCGCTTCTTCTGGGCCTCGCGGGAGTCGTCCTGCTCCCCGAGGAACCCGGCCTCCGCTGCCTCGGCGTGCTCGTCGAGGTGGCCGGCGTCCTCGTGGCGGCCGTCCTCGTGGCCGTCCCACTCGTCCCGTCCGCCCTCGCGCGCGGCGCCGACCGGATCGGCGCCGGCCTCCAGCGCGGCGGCCTCGGCCTCCCAGTCGATCCCGTCCGGGCCGGGGCCGGAGGCCGGCGCGGGCTCCGGGGCCGGCTGCTGCCGGGCCCGGCGGCGCGGCGTCTGCGGCTGCTGGGGCGCCGACTCCTGCGGGACCTGCTGCGGGGGCGCCGGCTGCTGCTGCTGCTGGGGGACCTGCTGCTGGGGCGCCTGCTGACCACCGGGGAAGCCCTGCTGCGGGTAGCCCTGCTGCGGCATCTGCTGCTGGGACTGGGGCGCCTGCTGCTGCGGGTAGCCCTGCTGCATCGGCTGCTGCGGCTGCTGCTGCGCGTACCCCTGCTGGGGGTAGCCCTGCTGGGGCATCTGCTGCTGGTAGCCCTGCTGGCCGCCCGGGTATCCCTGCTGCGGCATCTGCTGCTGGGGCACCTGCTGCTGGTAGCCCTGCTGCGCCATCAACTGCTGCTGCATCTGCGGCGTCATCTGCTGCTGCGCGTACCCCTGCTGCACGTCCCCGTACGGCTGCTGGACCGGCTGGCCCTGCTGCGGGTACTGCTGCTGCCACTGGCCGTCCTGCTGGCCGGGGACCGGCTGCCGGCCGTCGTACCCGGGATCACCGGGGTGCCACGGCTCGCCCTGGGGGTTGTAGCCCCCACCCAGATCGGTCATCGATCCCCTTAACCGACGGTGACGACCGGAGGATCGAACCGGCCGTCCGGGACGACGCCGTCCCGGCTGAATCTCGAACCGGCGTGCTAGCGCAGCGCCTGGAGGGAGACGTTACCGTACCGCAGCCTTACCCCCGGCCGGGTGCCCGCGCCGTCGGTGGACGATCTCACCGACGGCGCACAACTCCGTTACGGCGTCCCCCCACCGGCGCCGGAGGGCGCCTCGGCCCCGCCCGCGGCCCCCGGCCCGGAGGCCGCCGGGGAGTCCGGACCGGCGGCCGCGCCCGAGGGCGGGGCGCTCGACTTGGCCGTCGCCCGGTTGGCGTTGAACTCGGCCACGTTGCGTTGCTGCACGTCGAAGCTGTCGGTGAAGCGGGTGTCCCCCGGCTTCACGGTGACGAAGTACAGCCAGTCCCCCGGCGTCGGGTCCAGCGCCGCCATGATCGCCTGCCGCCCGGGGTTGGAGATCGGGCTCGGCGGCAGCCCGGGGTGCAGGTAGGTGTTGTACGGGGAGTCCAGCCTGGTGTCGGTCACCGAGGTGTTCAGGGTCGAACGGCCGAGCGCGTAGTTGATGGTGGAGTCCAGCTGCAGGGGCATGCCCCTGGCCAGCCGGTTGTAGATCACCCGGGCCACCTTGCCCATGTCCTCGGTGTTGTCGGCCTCGCCCTGGACCATGCTGGCCACGGTGACCAGCCCGTACACGCTCTGCCCCAGGTTCTGGGCGACCACGGTGGCGTCGTCCCGGCTGAACTCCTTGCCGGCCCGGTCCACCATCTGCTTCAACAGGTCGATGGCGGTGGTGCCCTCGGTGACGCTGTACGTCGCCGGGAACAGGTAGCCCTCCGGGCTGCCGTTGGTGAAGTCCGGCAGGCCGAGTTCGGCGCCCTGCTCCTGGGCGGTCCGCTGGGCGGTGCCCGGGGGCAGGTTCAGCTTCTTGTCGATGGCCGCGTAGATCTGGTATCCGCGCCAACCCTCGGGAATGGTCAGGCCGTTGGCGTTGGCCGGGTCGATCAGGACCGCCAGCGCCGCCGCGGCCGACATCTTCAGCTTCAGCGTGTACGTCCCCGGCTGGATCCGCCCGGCCGCGGCCGCGCTGCCCTTCGCGGCCCGGGTGAAGGCGAGCGAGCTGGCCACCACCCCGTTGCGGACCAGCGCGGACGCGATCTGGGACAGGCCCGCGCCCTCCGGCACCGAGACCTGCACGCTGCCGGTGCCCTGCCCGGCGAAGTCGGCGGCGGCCGGGGGTCTGCGCTGCGCCTGGACCCAGGTGTACGCGGTCAGCCCGATCCCGCCGAACACCGCGATCAGCGCGAACGCGGTGAGCCCGCAGGCCAGTCCGTTGCGCCGTCGGTGCGGATCCGGCGCATCGAAGCGCGGACGGGGCGCACCCGGCGGGCGTCCCTCCGGCTCCAGCACCGGCGCACCCAGGTGTCCGGGGGTGAGCCCGGGGTGGAAGTCCTGGTCGGTCATGACTCGCGCCCCTTCGGCGGTCCCCAACCGGTCAGGATCGATGCGGACCGATCCGGACCGGACAGGGAAACGAACGAGGAAGGGGTCCGTGCGGACGCGTCCGCACGGACCCCTCGACGGGACGTTAGAGCAGGCCGGTCAGCCGACCGCCTCGACGCTCTCACCGGGCGGGCGTCCGCTCACCCGTTCGGACTCAAGGGCGGTCTGGAGGATCACCACCGCGGCGGCCTGGTCGACCACCGAGCGGCCCTTCTTCGCCTTGACCCCGGACGCGCGCAGCCCGTGGGTCGCGGTGACGGTCGACATCCGCTCGTCCACCAGCCGCACCGGCACCGGGTAGAGCCGGTTCGCCAGCCGGGCCGCGTACGCCCGGACCTTCTCCGCCGCCGGGCCCTCCTTGCCGCTGAGCGAGCGCGGCAGCCCGACGATCACCTCCATCGCGCCGTACTCGTCGACGATGGCGGCGATCCTGGCCTGCGACTTCACCCCGGCCGGGACGGTCTCGACGGGCGTGGCGAGCACCCCGTCGGGGTCGCAGGACGCGACCCCGATCCGGGCGTCCCCGACGTCGACGGCGATCCGCCGCCCACGCCGGAAGGGCCTCTCCTCCTGCTCCATCAGCTGGCGCGCTCCGCGACCAGACCGCGCACCGCGGCGATGGCCTCGCCGACCGCGGCCGGGTTGGAGCCGCCGCCCTGGGCGACGTCGTCCTTGCCGCCACCGCCGCCGCCGAGGGTCTTGGCGGCGGTCCGGACCAGCTCGCCGGCCTTGATACCGCGGCCGCGGGCGTCCTCGTTGGTGGCGATCACGGTCAGCGGGCGGTCGTTCGCCACGGTGAAGGCGGCGACCACGGCCGGGCGCGAGCCCAGGCGGCCGCGCACGTCCAGGACCAGCTTGCGCAGCTCGTCCGCGCCCACGCCGTCGGCGACCTGGGCGGCGACCACGGCGATGCCGTGCACGTCCTCGGCCGAGTCGGCCAGGCCCGCCGCGGCGGCCAGCACCTTCTCGGCGCGGAAGCGCTCGATCTCCTTCTCGGCGTCCTTGAGCTTGGCGAGCATGCCCGAGATCTTCTCCGGCAGCTCCTCCGGGCGGCCCTTGACCAGCTCGGTGAGCTGGGAGACCACCGTGTGCTCACGGGCCAGGAAGCGGTACGCGTCGGAGCCGACCAGCGCCTCGACGCGGCGCACGCCGGAGCCGATCGAGGACTCGCCGAGCAGCTTCACCAGGCCCAGCTGGGCGGTGTTGCCGACGTGGGTGCCACCGCACAGCTCCTTGGAGAAGTCGCCGATGGTGACGACCCGGACCTCGTCGCCGTACTTCTCGCCGAACATGGCGATGGCGCCGGCCTTGCGGGCCTGGTCCATCGTCATGACCTCGGCGGTGACCTCCAGCTCACGGGTCAGCACGTCGTTGATCTTCTGCTCGACGTCGACCAGCACGCTGCCGGGCACGGCGGCGGGCGAGCCGAAGTCGAAGCGGAAGCGGCCGGGGGCGTTCTCGGAGCCGGCCTGGGCGGCCGTCGGGCCGAGCGCGTCACGCAGCGCCTGGTGGGTCAGGTGGGTGGCCGAGTGGGCGCGGGCGATCGCCCGGCGGCGCTCGGTGTCGATCGTGGCGTACGCCGAGGCGCCCAGCACGACCTCGCCGAACAGCACCCCGCCGGAGTGCACGATGACACCCGGGACGGGCTGCTGCACGTCGCGGATCTCCACCACCGCGCCGGACTCCAGCCGGATCCGGCCCTGGTCGGCGAGCTGGCCGCCGCCCTCGGCGTAGAACGGGGTGCGGTCGAGGATGATCTCGACCTCGTCGCCCTCGGAGGCGGCCGGCGAGGGAACGCCGTCCACCAGCAGGCCAACCACGGTGGCCTCGCCCTCGGTGAGGGCGTAGCCGGTGAAGACGCTGGCGCCGGACTTGTCGGCGACCTCGCGGTACGCGGCGACGTCGGCGTGGCCCATCTTCTTGGCCTTGGCGTCCGCCTTGGCGCGGTCCCGCTGCTCCTGCATCAGGCGGCGGAAGCCGGCCTCGTCCACCTGGAGGCCCTGCTCCTCGGCCATCTCCAGGGTGAGGTCGATCGGGAAGCCGTAGGTGTCGTGCAGCTTGAACGCCTGCTCGCCGGAGAGCACCACGCCGCCGGACTGCTTGGTCTCGGTGACCGCGACGTCCAGCAGGTTGGTGCCGGCCTTCAGGGTCTGCAGGAAGGCGGCCTCCTCGCCGATGACGACCGTCTCGATGCGCTTGCGGTCGGCCTCCAGCTCGGGGTACTGCGGGGCCATCGCCTTGATCGCGACGTCGATGAGCTCCTTGGCCACCGGCTCGGTGGCGCCCAGCAGGCGCATGTTGCGGATGGCGCGGCGCAGGATGCGGCGCAGCACGTAGCCGCGGCCCTCGTTGCCCGGGGTGACGCCGTCGCCGACCAGCATCAGCGCGGTGCGGATGTGGTCGGTGACCACGCGCAGCGAGACGTCCGACTTGTGGTCGGCGCCGTAGCTGTGGCCGGTGAGCTCGGCGGCGCGGTCGAGGATCATCCGGCTGGTGTCGATCTCGAAGAGGTTGTCGACGCCCTGCAGGACGGCGGCGAGGCGCTCCAGGCCGAGGCCGGTGTCGATGTTCCTGCTCGGCAGGTCGCCGAGGATCTCGAAGCCGTCCTTCCCGTCGCCGTGGCCGCGCTCGTACTGCATGAAGACCAGGTTCCAGATCTCCAGGTAGCGCTCGCCGTTGACGGCAGGGCCGCCCTCCTCGCCGTACGCGGGGCCGCGGTCGTAGTTGATCTCCGAGCACGGGCCGCACGGGCCGGGGACGCCCATCGACCAGAAGTTGTCCTTCATGCCCAGGCGCTGGATGCGCTCGGAGGGCACGCCGATGACGTCACGCCAGATCAGCTCGGCCTCGTCGTCGTCCTTGTAGACGGTGATCCAGAGCTTCTCCTTCTCCAGGCCGTAGCCACCCTCCGCGACGGGGCTGGTGAGCAGCTCCCACGCGAACTTGATGGCTCCTTCCTTGAAGTAGTCGCCGAAGGAGAAGTTGCCGCACATCTGGAAGAAGGAGCCGTGCCGGGTGGTCTTCCCGACCTCCTCGATGTCCAGGGTGCGCACGCACTTCTGGACGCTGGTGGCGCGCGAGAACTGCGGCTTGACCTCGCCCAGGAAGTAGGGCTTGAACGGCACCATGCCGGCGTTGACGAGCAGCAGGGTGGGGTCGTCGGCGACCAGGGACGCCGACGGAACGACGGTGTGGCCGCGCTCCTCGAAGAAGCGCAGCCAGCGGCGGCGGATCTCAGCCGACTCCATTATTGGTCCTTCCGGTTCGGGGTGCCGCCCCGCGGCGGCAGGGCACGGCGGGGCGTTTCTTCAGTGGTCTGGGGGGTGGTACGGGCGCCGTCGGGTACCGAACGGGCGCGGGACGGAGGCAGGGCGGCGGCCGGGCTACCGGGCGCCGCCGAGATAGCTCGGTACTGCGGCTCGCCGCGCAGGACCCGGCGGGCCCCGCGGGGCTCCGCCACGGCGGTGCCGTGCAGCCCGAGGTCGTCCTTCAGCTGCTCCTCGCGCTCGGCCATTCCGGCCCTCACGTCCTGGGCGAACTGCTTGGCCAGGTCCCCCAGGTGCAGCGCACCGCGCGCGGCGGTGCCGGAGAGGCTGTCCGGGGTGAGCCGCTGCGCGGCCTCGTTGGCCTTCTTCATGGCCCAGACGGTGGCGCCGGCGCCGACCGCCATCCAGAAGACGCGTCCCATGCCGTCAGCCCCTCACCGCGCGCCGGACCCGGGAGAACAGGCCGGTCCTGGGCGCGGTCGCGGCGCGCACCTCGGCCCGGATCAGCCGGGCCAGCTCCTCGCGCTCGCCGGCCTGCGACGGCACCGGCGGCAGACCGCCCTGCTGCCGCGCGACGGCCTTGCGCACGCCGTAGCTGAACGCCGCGACCTTGACCAGCGGTCCGCCCAGGGTGGCGGCCACGGTGGAGGAGAGCGCGTTGGCGTTGGCGGCGGCGTCCTGCACGTTGGCGGTGATCTCGTCCACCCGCTCCAGCTGCTGGTTGGCGCTGCGCACGGCGGCGCCCGCGTCGGTCAGCAGCGGGACGGCCTGCTCGGTCACCGCGGAGACCAGGACGGCGGCCTCCTTGAGCACCCGGGAGAGGCGGACCAGCACCACGGCGAGCAGGGTGACCAGGACCGCCCAGAACACGGCGACGAGCAATCCGGCCAGCTCTCCCACGGACACCTTGCGCGCTCCCTCGCCTTGCAGTTCTTCAGACGGAACCCTATCGCGCCCACGCCCGATTCCCGGACCGGGTTCTTTCCCCGGCGATCCGGTCGGATGTGCGATCGGGGCGCGTAACCTACCGGCCGGTCACCTCGTTCTGCCTGGCAGGCCGTCGCCCGTACGGCCCGACGCACGTCCGGACCGCGGCGGTCCGGCCTGGAGCACGGGGAGCAGCCTTTGGCCGGGGACCGGAGAGCACAGCCCTGGGAGCCCGCGGCGGGGCCGCACGGTCCCGGGCCCGGCCGGCTGCCGGCCGAGGTGACGGCCTTCGTCGGGCGGCAGGAGGAACTGGCCGAGCTGGCCGGTCTGCTGGTCTCGGCCCGGCTGCTGACGGTCACCGGTCCCGGTGGCGTGGGCAAGAGCCGGCTGGCGCTGCGCGCGGCGGCCCGGGCGGCCGGCGCGTTCCCGGACGGCACCTGGCTGGTGGACGTGGCCCCGGTGCAGGACGGGCTGCTGCTCGGCGACGCCGTCCTGGAGGCGCTGCGGTTCGCCGACGGCACCGCCCGTCCGCCGCTGGACGTCCTGACCGAGCGGCTGGCCGGCCGGCGCCTGCTGCTGGTGCTGGACGGCTGCGAGCACCTGGTGGAGGCCTGCGCCGACCTGGCCGACGCGCTGCTGCGGGCCCTGCCCGGCCTGCGGCTGCTGACCACCAGCCGCACCGCCCTGCGGGCCTCGGGCGAGCACCTGCTCGCCCTCGCGCCGCTGCCGGTCGACCTCGCGCCGCCCGGGCCGGTGCGGCCGGGCGCGCTGCCGGACGCGGTCCGGCTGTTCGCCGACCGGGCCCGGGCCGTGCTGCCGTCCTTCGAGGTGACGGACGCCAACGCGGAGGCGGTCGCGCTGCTCTGCCGCCGGCTGGACGGCCTGCCGCTGGCCGTGGAGCTGGCCGCCGGGCGGCTGCGCGCGCTGTCGGTGGAGCAGGTCACCGCCCGGCTGGACGACCGCTTCCGGCTGCTCACCGGCGGCTCCCGGACGGCCCTGCCCCGGCACCGGACGCTGCGCACGACGATCGGCTGGAGCCATGAACTGTGCACCGTGCAGGAACGTTTACTCTGGGCCCGCCTGTCGGTCTTCGCCGGCGGCTTCGACCTGGAGGCCGCCGAGTACGTCTGCGCCGGCGAGGGCATCGAGGCCGAGGAGGTGCTCGACCTCCTCGACGAGCTGGTCGCCAAGTCCGTCGTCCTGAGCGAGGACAGCGCCTTCGGCGTGCGCTTCCGACTGCTGGACACCCTGCGCGAGTACGGCGGCCAGTGGCTGCGCGCCACCGGCGAGGAGCAGCGGCTGCTGCGCCGCCACCGCGACTGGTACCTGGGCGTCGCCACCTGGGGCGAGGTCGAGTGGTTCGGCCCCCGGCAGGCGGAGACCGCCGAGCGCACCGGGCTCGCCCACGGCAACCTCCGCGCGGCGCTGGAGTACTGCCTCGGCGAGCCCGGCGAGGAGCAGATCGCCCTGCTGCTGGCCGCCACGCTCTGGTTCTACTGGGTCGGCTGCGGCCACCTCGGCGAGGGCCGGCACTGGCTGGACCGCGCCCTCGCCCTGGACCGCGAGCCCACCGAGGCCCGGGCGAAGGCGCTCTGGGTCACCGGCCACCTGGCCGTCCTCCAGGGCGACCTCGGCTTCGCCCGCCCGGCGCTGGAGGACTGCCGCCGCCAGGCGCTGAACACCGGCGACGACCGGGCCCTGGCCTACGCCGTCCACCGCCAGGGCTGCGTCGCGCTGGTCGGCGACGACCCCGACCGGGCCGCCGAGCTGTTCGAGGAGGCGCTCTGGCACTACCGGACCATCGGCGAGCTCAACAGCAACGTGGTGATGGCCATGCTGGAGCTGGGCCTGGCCTACGTGTTCCAGGGCGACCTGGACAGCGGAGAGCTCTGGTTCCGCCAGGCCCGCGAACTGTGCGAGGAGCACGGCGAGCAGTGGGCCTACGGGTACGTGCACTACGCGATGGCGTACTCGCACTGGCTGGACGGCGCCGTCCAGCCCGCCCGGACGCTGGCCCGGGAGTGCGTACGGCTGAACCACCTCTTCCAGGACCTGCTCGGCCTCGCGCTGGGCATCGACCTGCTGGCACTGCTGGAGACGGAGCCGCACAGACCGGGCGAGCCGGGCGACCTGCGCGAGGCCCGGGTGCTGCAGGGGGCCGCGCACCGGCTCTGGCGCACGGTCGGCAACCCGTTCCTGGGCTCGCGGAACTTCTTCGGCCCGCACCAGGAGTGCGCGGAGCGGGCCCTGGCCGGGCTGACCGCCCAGGAGTACGAGGACTGCTACGAGGCCGGCACCCTGCTGGACCAGGACGCGGCGGTCGTCCGGGCGCTCGGCGGCGGGGGCTCGGCGGCGGCCCCCGGACCGGCCCCGGGGCCCCGCCCGGCGCCGCCCGCGCCGGCGCCCTCACCGGCGCGGAATACTTGAAACTTGCCGATTGCTTGAGGAGGCAAGTAACCGCCCGGAAGGAACACCATGGCCGTCAACAACGCCGCCGACGAGTACCGCATGGCGAAGTTCTACTTCGACTCCAAGGCGTACACCGACGCGGCCCGCACGCTCGAAGGCGTCCTGGCCGAGGAGCCGACCAACCTCTCCGTCCGGATGCTGCTGGCCCGCAGCTACTTCCACTCGGCCCAGCTGCGCCGCGCCGAGGCCGAGCTGCTGCGGATCCTGGAGGCCGACCCGGCCGAGGACTACGCCCGGCTGATGCTCGGCCGCACCCTGGAGCGCCAGGGCCGCGCCGAGGAGGCCCGTCCGCACCTGCGGCTGGCCGCCGCGATGACCGGCGAGAGCATCTGACGCCGGTGGGAAAAGGGGCGAGCCCCCGTCGCCTCGGAAGGCGACGGGGGCTCGCTGGTGTTCGCGAAGAGCGAAGCCGGGTCAGCGCGAGTAGTACTCGACGACCAGCTGCTCGTCACAGATCACCGGGACCTCCTTGCGCTGCGGCGCACGGTCCAGGCGGAAGGCCAGGGCCTTCAGGTTGACCTCGAGGTACTTCGGGGTCTGGCCCTCACCCGCGTAGCCACCCTCACGGGCGACCTGGAAGGGGACCTTCTCCTTGCTGCGCTCGCGGACGGTCACCACGTAGCCCGGCTTCATCTGGAACGACGGCTTGTTGACCTTGCCACCGTTGACCTCGATGTGGCCGTGGACGACCATCTGGCGGGCCTGGTAGATGGTGCGGGCGATGCCCGAACGCAGGACCAGGGAGTCCAGACGGGTCTCCAGGTCGGCGACGAGCGCCTCACCGGTCTTGCCCTCGGCCTTCTTCGCGCGGTCGAACGCGCGCGCCATCTGCTTCTCGCTCAGGTCGTACTGAGCGCGCAGACGCTGCTTCTCGAGCAGACGGACCTTGTAGTCCGAGTTCTGCTTGCGGCCACGGCCGTGCTGGCCGGGCGGGTACGGGCGGGCCTCGAAGTACTTGACGGACTTCGGGGTCAGCGGCACACCGAGCGCGCGCGCGATCTTGACCTTGGGACGCTTCTGGTTCGCCATGAACCAAACCTTCCTTGCTTACGAATACGGCTTCACCAGGTGTTGACGGAGGTCGCATGTCGCGACCCGGAGAAAACCCCGCCGCCTGCGCGATGGGATCAGCCGCTCTCCGGAGCCGGGCACGGAAGTGCTGGTCACACGGACCGACCCGGGAACCCGGGCCGCCCGCGACACCGGTGACGGTGCGCGACGCTCCTGGTGCGGGCCTCCCGGAGGAGGCCTACCGCCGATGCCCCGCTGGTGCGGCCGGTCGGTGGGGTCTCCCCCGCCGCCGTCCCGGGACATGGCACTCCGACGAAGTATACCGGTGGATCACTCGCCCTTTTCCCCGGGCTGCTCCTCGGGCTTCTTCCCGTCCTTCTTCTCCGCCCTGCGCTCCCCCCGCAGCCGCCCGCGCGTCCACTCCACCACGTCCGCGTAGCGGGCCTCACCGCCGCGCCTGGTCGGCTGGTAGTACTCCTTGCCGTGCACCGCGTCCGGCGCGTACTGCTGGGCGGCGATGCCCTCCGGCAGGTCGTGCGGGTACCGGTAGCCCTTGCCGTGGCCGAGCTTGCCCGCGCCGCCGTAGTGAGCGTCCCGCAGGTGGGACGGCACGGCGCCGGCCAGGCCCTGCCGGACGTCCGCCAGCGCCGCGTCGATCGCCAGGTAGGCGGCGTTGGACTTGGGCGCGAGGGCCAGCGCGATGGCCGCCTGGGAGAGGATGATCCGGGCCTCCGGGAAACCGATCAGGGCCACCGCCTGGGCCGCCGCCACCGCCGTCTGCAGGGCCGTCGGGTCCGCCAGACCGACGTCCTCGCTGGCCGAGATCATCAGCCGGCGGGCGATGAACCGCGGGTCCTCCCCCGCCTCGATCATCCGGGCCAGATAGTGCAGGGTGGCGTCCACGTCGCTGCCGCGGATCGACTTGATCAGCGCGCTGGCCACGTCGTAGTGCTGGTCGCCGTCCTTGTCGTAGCGCACCGCCGCGTGGTTGACCGCCGTCTCGGTGAGGGCCAGCGTGATGCTCGGCTCGCCCTCCTCCAGCGCCGCCCCGGCCGCCGCCTCCAGGGTGGTGAGCGCCTTGCGGGCGTCCCCGCCGGCCAGCCGCACCAGGTGGTCCTCGGCCTCCGCGGACAGTTCCAGCGCGCCCTCCAGGCCGCGCTCGTCGGCCACCGCGCGGCGCAGCAGCGCCCGGATGTCCTCGTCGGTCAGCGACTCCAGGGTGAGCAGCAGCGAGCGGGACAGCAGCGGGGAGATCACCGAGAAGTACGGGTTCTCCGTCGTCGCCGCGATCAGGGTGACCCACCGGTTCTCCACGGCCGGCAGCAGCGAGTCCTGCTGGGCCTTGGAGAAGCGGTGGATCTCGTCCAGGAAGAGCACCGTCTCCCGGCCGGACATCCCGACCGCCCGCCGGGCGCCGTCGATCACCGCCCGGACCTCCTTGACCCCGGCGGTGATCGCGGACAGTTCCACGAAGCGGCCCTCGACCGCCTGGCTGATCACGTGCGCCAGGGTGGTCTTGCCGGTGCCGGGCGGCCCCCAGAGGATCACCGAGCTGGTCGCCGCCGGGCCGCGCGAGCCCGCGACCAGCCGGCGCAGCGGCGAGCCGGGCTTCAGCAGCTGCCGCTGCCCGGCCACCTCGTCCAGGGTGCGCGGACGCATCCGTACGGCCAGGGGCGCCCGGCCGGGCTCCCTGGTCTGGCGTTCCTCGGCTGCGGCGGTGAAGAGGTCCGGTTCGTCCACACCGGAAGCCTATGCGAGGCCCCGGACAGCCCGGGCCGCTACTCCAGCGCGGCGGCGTGGTCCGGGACGTACTTCTGCAGGTCGCGCGGGGGCCGCTGGTAGCCGCGCGACGCGGGGCGGGCCGGCAGCCTGATCTGCGGGACCTTCGTCTCCTGGTACGGCACGGTGGACAGCAGGTGGGCGATCATGTTGATCCTCGCCCGGCGCTTGTCGTCGCTCTCCACCACGTGCCAGGGCGAGTCCGGGATGTCGGTGTGGAGGAACATCTCGTCCTTGGCCCGCGAGTAGTCCTCCCAGCGGGTGATCGACTCGACGTCCATCGGGGAGAGCTTCCAGCGCTTCATCGGGTCCTCCAGCCGGTCCCGGAACCGCCGTTCCTGCTCGGTGTCGCTCACCGAGAACCAGTACTTGCGCAGCAGGATGCCCGACTCGATCAGCATCCGTTCGAAGGTCGGGCACTGGTGCAGGAACTGCCAGTACTCGTCGTCGTCGCAGAAGCCCATCACGCGCTCGACGCCCGCGCGGTTGTACCAGCTGCGGTCGAACAGCACGATCTCCCCGGCGGCCGGCAGGTGCTCGACGTAGCGCTGGAAGTACCACTGGGTCTTCTGCCGCTCGGTCGGCGTGGGCAGCGCCGCGACCCGGGCGATGCGCGGGTTCAGGTACTCCGTCACCCGCTGGATCGCTCCGCCCTTGCCCGCCGCGTCACGCCCCTCGAAGACCACCACCAGCCGGGCGCCCTCGACCCGCACCCACTCCTGGAGCTTCACCAACTCCTGCTGGAGCCGCAGCAGTTCCCTCTCGTACAGCCTCCTGGCCAGCTTCTCCGGCTTGCCGCTGCGCTGCTGCTCGGCCACCCTCGGGTCCTCCGTTCGGTCGAATGCTGATGAGCACTCACCGTAGGCGCCGGCGGCCGGATCCGCAGGTCGGCGAGGCCGTGGCGACCGGGCCGGGTCTCGTGGACCGGCCCTGGGAGAGGCACCCGAGGGAGAGGGTCCTCAGAGAGCGAGGAAAGGTTCGGGGTAGCGGCAGAGCCCGCGCGGGCCGCCGTCGTACCCCGTCAGCGGCAGCACCTGGAAGTACGCCTCCGGCACCTCGAACGGGCCGGTGACCTCGTGCCGCCCGGCCGGCGCGAAGCCGAACCGCTTGTAGTACTCCGGATCTCCGAGGACGACCACGAGCTTCTCGCCCGCGTCCTCGGCCGCCGCCAGCGCGGCCCGGACGACCAACTCGCCGACGCCCCGGCGCTGCCACTCGGGCGCCACCGCGACCGGCGCGAGCGCCAGCCCGCTGCCGTCGCCGACCCGCAGCCGGCTCAGCAGCGCGTGCCCGATCACCAGACCGGTCCCGTCGACCGCCACCACGGACAGGCCGGGCAGCCAGGCGGGATCGCGGCGCAGCGCGTCCACCAGGTCCGCCTCGTCCGGGCCGGGGAACGCGGCCATGTGGACGCGCCTGGTCGCCGGGGCGTCATCCGGACATTCGACTCTCGTTGTGACCTGCATTGAGTCAACCCTCCCTGTGTCACACACCGTTGTGGACCGGCCCCGGACGGTTGGTGGACCGTCCGGGGCCGTTGCAGGTTAGCGGATGACGCGATGTCAGGACTTGGGCTGAGCCTCGCCCTTGGCGTCCTCGCGGACCTTCGGCTGGGCGTCCACGCCGGCCTCGCGGCGCTGCGCCGGGGTGATCGGGGTCGGGGCGCCGGTCAGCGGGTCGCCGCCGGTGGACGTCTTCGGGAAGGCGATGACGTCCCGGATGGTGTCGTACCCGCCCAGCAGCGTGACGATGCGGTCCAGGCCGAAGGCGACACCACCGTGCGGCGGCGGGCCGTAGTTGAAGGCGTCCAGCAGGAAGCCGAACTGCGAGGCCGCCTCCTCCTCGGAGAGGCCGATCGCGTCGAACGCCCGCTTCTGCACGTCGCGCTGGTGGATACGGATCGAACCGCCGCCCAGCTCCGAGCCGTTGAGGACCAGGTCGTAGGCGTTGGACAGCGCCGAGCCCGGGTCGGTGTCGAAGGTGGCCAGCGACTCCGCGGTCGGGGCGGTGAACGGGTGGTGCACCGCGTGCCAGCCCTGGAACTGGCCCTTGTCGTCCTCGATCGGCTCGAACATCGGGAAGTCGACGACCCAGAGGAAGGCCCACTTGGACTCGTCGATCAGCTCGCAGCGGCGGCCGATCTCCAGACGGGCGGCGCCGAGCAGCTCCTGCGAGGCGCGCTCCTTGCCGGCCGCGAAGAAGATCGCGTCGCCGTTCTTGGCGCCCGCGGCGGCGGCGAGGCCGGCCAGGTGCTCCTCGGAGAGGTTCTTGGCGACCGGGCCGCGCAGCTCGCCGGTCTCGGCGTCGATGAGGACGTACGCCAGGCCCTTGGCGCCGCGCGCCTTGGCCCAGTCCTGCCAGGCGTCCAGCTGCTTGCGCGGCTGCGAGGCACCGCCGGGCATGACCACGGCGCCGACGTACGGGGCCTGGAAGACGCGGAAGTCGGTGCCCTTGAAGTACTCGGTCAGGTCGGTGAGCTCCTGGCCGAAGCGGACGTCCGGCTTGTCCGAGCCGTAGCGGCCCATGGCGTCCGCGTAGGTCATCCGCGGCAGCGGGTTCGGGACCTCGTAGCCGTGGACCTCGCGCCAGATGGCACCGATGATCTTCTCGCCGAGGGCCAGGACGTCCTCCTGGTCGACGAAGGAGGCCTCGATGTCCAGCTGGGTGAACTCCGGCTGCCGGTCGGCGCGGAAGTCCTCGTCGCGGAAGCAGCGGGCGATCTGGTAGTAGCGCTCCATGCCGGCCACCATCAGCAGCTGCTTGAACAGCTGGGGCGACTGCGGCAGGGCGTACCAGTGGCCGGGCTGGAGGCGGACCGGGACGAGGAAGTCGCGGGCGCCCTCGGGGGTGGAGCGGGTGAGGTACGGCGTCTCGATGTCGAGGTAGTCGTTCTCCTCCATCACCCGGCGGATGATGTTGTTGACCTTGGAGCGCAGGCGCAGGCCCTTGGCCGGGCCCTCACGGCGCAGGTCCAGGTAGCGGTAGCGCAGCCGGACCTCCTCGTTGACCGTGCCCGGCTCGTACTCGGCGACGGGGAAGGGCAGCGGGGCGGCCTCGGAGAGCACCTCGATCTCGCTGACGACGACCTCGACGGCGCCGGTCGGGATGTCCGGGTTCTCGTTGCCCTCGGGGCGGACCCGGACGTCGCCGACGACCTTGACGCAGTACTCGGCGCGCAGGCCGTGCACCGAGTCGAGGTCGCGAACCACGATCTGCACGGTGCCGGAGGCGTCGCGCAGGTCGATGAAGGCGACGCCGCCGTGGTCGCGGCGGCGGGCGACCCAGCCGGCCAGGGTGACGGTGGTGCCTGCGTGCTCCGGGCGGAGCGTGCCCGCGTCGTGCGTGCGGATCACAGCTGCTTCTCCTTCAGGGTGGTGACGAGTGCGTCGAGGGCGACGGGGGTCTGCTCGCCGGTGCTCAGGTCCTTGAGCTGGACGACGCCCTCGGCGAGGTCCCGGTCCCCGGCGATCAGGGCGAAGCGGGCGCCGGACCGGTCGGCGGACTTCATGGCGTTCTTGATGCTCTTGACGCCGAAGGCGAGGTCGGTGGCCACGCCGGCCCGGCGCAGCTCGGTCACCTTGGCGAACAGGACGTCCTTGGCCTCCTCGCCGAGCGCGACGGCGTACACCGCGGTGGCGGACGGCAGCTCGAGGGTGATGCCCTCGGCCTCCATCGCGAGGAAGGTGCGGTCCACGCCGAGCGCCCAGCCGACGGACGGCAGCGCCGGGCCGCCGATCATCTCGGACAGGCCGTCGTAACGGCCGCCGCCGCCGATCGCGGACTGGGCGCCGAGGCCGTTGTGCACGAACTCGAAGGTGGTGCGGGTGTAGTAGTCCAGGCCGCGCACCAGCTTGGGGTCGTCCACGTAGGCCACGCCCGCCGCGGTGAGCAGCTCGCGCACCTTCTCGTGGTACGCCTTGCACTCCTCGCACAGGTAGTCGCGCAGCATCGGCGCGTCGACCAGCTGGGCCTGCACGGACTCGCGCTTGTCGTCGAGGACGCGCAGCGGGTTGATCTCGGCGCGGCGGCGGGTCTCCTCGTCCAGGTCCAGGCCGGAGAGGAACTCGATCAGCGCGGCGCGGTAGACCGGGCGGCACTGCTTGTCGCCGAGGCTGTTGAGCAGCAGCGAGTAGTTCCGCACGCCGAGCGAGCTGAAGGCGTCGTCGGCCAGGATGACCAGCTCGGCGTCGAGCGCCGGGTCCTCCGCGCCGATCGCCTCGGCGCCGACCTGGGAGAACTGGCGGTAGCGGCCCTTCTGGGCGCGCTCGTAGCGGTAGTACGAGGCGGAGTACCAGAGCTTGACCGGCAGGTTGCCCTGCTTGTGCAGGTTGGCCTGGAGGGCGGCGCGCAGCACCGGGGCGGTGCCCTCGGGGCGCAGCGCGAGCTCGTCGCCGCCCTTGGTGGTGAGGGTGTACATCTCCTTGGAGACGATGTCGGTGGACTCGCCGACACCGCGGGAGAACAGCTTCACGTCCTCGAAGACCGGGGTCTCGACGTAGCCGTAGCCGGCCCGGCGGGAGGGCCCGGAGAGCCGGTCACGGATCGCCAGGAACGTCGCGGAGCTGGGGGGCAGCAGGTCGTAGGTGCCCTTGGGGGCGGTGAAGGTGCTCAACTTCTCTTCCGTCACATTCCTCGTCGCGGGAAAGCCGGGGCGCCCGCCGCCCCTGCTGCCTGTCGGAGGTAGGGGTTGGTGGCGCGCTCGCGGCCGATGGTGGTCTGACCGCCGTGGCCGGAGAGGACCACGGTGGAATCGTCGAGGGGCAGGCACACCCGGGCCAGCGAGTCCATGATCGCCTCGCTGTCCCCGCCCGGGAGGTCGGTACGCCCTATGGAGCCGGCGAACAGCAGGTCGCCCGAGAACAGCACCGGGGGGAGGTCCTCGGCACCGGGCGTCCGGAAGGTCACCGACCCCCCGGTATGGCCCGGGGCGTGGTCCACGGTGAGCTTCAGGCCGGCCAGCTCCAGCACGCTGCCGTCGGTGAGCTCGCGCACGTCGTCAGGCTCGCCGACGGTGAGCTCGCCCATCAGCTGGGTGCCCAGGGAGCGGCCGAGCGCCTTCTCCGGGTCGGACATCATGTAGCGGTCCTCGGGGTGGATCCAGGCCGGGACGCCGCGGGCGCCGCAGACCGGGACCACCGAGGCCACGTGGTCGATGTGGCCGTGGGTGAGCAGCACGGCGACGGGCTTCAGCCGGTGCTCGCGGACCATCTCCTCGACGCCCCGGGCCGCCTGGTGGCCGGGATCGACGATGACGCACTCCTCGCCCGCCGCCGGAGCGACCAGGTAGCAGTTGGTGCCCCAGGCTCCAGCGGGGAATCCGGCGATGAACACGCTCGTCCTTCGTGATGTGGTCGGCGACGGCTAAGGGATGCAAGTCAAGTGGTGTAAGCGCAGCCTACCGGCGGTCCGGGTCCGGTTGCGAACCAGATGGCGGTCACGGGGCGCGCGGCCTGACAGGTTCACCGCGTTCTTACGGGCCGGGTCCCTACACTTGGCCGCCGAGGGATGCGATGATCCGCTCCGGAATCCATCCACTTTTCCCGCACATCCGTAGGAGACACGGCCGGTGGTCAGCAGCGAACAGCGGCGGCGGCAGCTCGCCCGAGAGAAGTACGAGCGCCAGTTGGAGCGCCGGGTCGCGGCCGAGGCCGCGCGCAGGCGGCGCAACACGATCCTGGGCGCCTCGCTCGCGGTCGTGGTGCTGGCCGGCGGTGGCACCCTGATCGCCACCGGCGCGTTCAGCTCGGACGACAAGGGCGACAAGAAGGCCTCGGCCGCGAACAGCGCCCAGGCCGCGCCGACCGAGGAGCCCACCACCCCGACCCGCAAGCCGGTCGAGGGCTGCGCCGCCCCGGCGCCGGGCGCGCCCAACGGCAAGCAGTGGCAGGCCGAGCCGCCGATGACGATCGACCCCAGCGGCTCGTACGCCATGACGCTGGACAGCAACTGCGGCAAGGTGACGATCGCGCTGGACGCGGCCAAGGCCCCGCACACCGTGAACTCCTTCGCCTTCCTGGCCGGCGAGAAGTTCTTCGACCACACCAAGTGCCACCGCCTCACCACCGACGGCATCTTCGTGCTCCAGTGCGGTGACCCGACCGCCAGCGCGACCGTCCCGGGCGGCACCGGCGGCCCCGGCTACAAGTTCGCGGACGAGAACCTGGCCGGCGCGACCTACCCGGCCGGCACCGTGGCGATGGCCAACTCGGGCCCGGGAACCAACGGCAGCCAGTTCTTCCTGGTCTACAAGGACACCAAGCTGCCGCCGAACTACACCCCCTTCGGCAAGATCACCGGCGGTCTGGACGCGGTGCAGAAGATCGCCGCCGCGGGCACCCTGGAGGGCTCGCCGGACGGCCACCCGATGGCCGACGTCACCTTCAACTCCGTTACGGTGGCGAAGGGTTGACCGACTCCGGGGCCGTGGGGGGGGGGGGGGGGGGCCCCCCCCCCCCCCCCCCCCCCCCCCCCCCCCCCCCCCCCCCCCCGCCCCCCCCCCCCCCCCCCGGGCCCCCCAAAAAAAAAA